>NZ_LKTL01000036.1:0-32930 GCF_001401775.1 Shewanella sp. P1-14-1
ATGAAAACCCCAAACGAGGTGCATGAAAAAGCCAGTAGGGAGTACCAACTGGCTTAATAAAAACCGTCAACCTATTTTAGGACTAGACAGTTACACAGTTCAACTAGCTCAATTACTGAGCAGAGCGACCATCATCATGACAACTATCACAAGTTGGTACGTCACCCACATTCATATCATGTGGTGCGTGACAATCGGCACACATTAACATGCCGTCATGCGGTGCATGGTTATCATCCATTTCAGCTAATGTGCCATGACAGCTTTGACACTGTTCAAACTCATACTCACCATCTGCAGATGGCTCACCATCTGCGTGACAGCTTTCACAGCCACCCATTTCGGCATGGAAATCAGCTAAGTTTTCATCTGACGCAAACGCGTTTGTTGACAATGTCAGAACAGCTAAAGCTGCTGCAAACAAAGCCACAAGAATTTTATTGCTCACTATAATACCCTCCATTTATGATAATAAAGAAAACGATCATCAATTAGCTTTCTTAGTTATCGGTTATCAGCACGACATTTTGACTCAATATTTGGCTCAATATTTGGCTCAATACTTTGACTCTACAATAAACTTAGCTAACACTGCATAATTTAGCAACAGTAAATACAACTACCCAAGCCTAACATTGAACCTTCTCCCTTAACATGCGTCACGTGATGTAACCACAAGATTAAAGTGGTCATCATTCTACTCGCACAATTTCAAAAAGAAAGTATTAAAAAAGGAGCCCTTGGGCTCCTTTTCGCAATCTTATTAATGTATTAGCTGTTTTTAAGTGCGCTAATGCGTTTGTCTAACGGCGGGTGACTCATTAAGAATTCAGCCATTGAACGCTTACCATTAATACCTAATGCAGCCATTTGTGCTGGCATTGCACCAGTTTCTGGCCCTGTTTTTAAACGCTCTAATGCAGCAATCATTTTATGCTTACCTGCAAGTTTAGCTGCGCCTTCATCGGCTTTAAATTCACGAATACGTGAGAAGTAAGCCACAATCATCGAAGCTAAAATACCAAATAGCATATCCATGACGAATACCACTGCCATGTAGGCAAACATACCTAGGCCTTCACCATCTTCACTGTTGTTAGCAACAACGTTATTCACGATGCCAGCAACCACACGAGCAGCAAAAATAACGAAGGTATTAACCACACCTTGGATTAGTGTCAGTGTAACCATGTCACCATTGGCAACGTGACTGACTTCATGGGCTAATACGCCTTCAATTTCATCTTGAGTCATGCCATAAAGCAAACCAGAACTTACCGCGACCAATGCATTGTCTTTGCTTGGGCCAGTAGCAAAAGCATTCATTTCTGGTGATTGGTAAATCGCCACTTCTGGCATTTTGATACCCGCTTGCTCAGCTTGTCGAGCAACCGTTTCAACTAACCAACGTTCAGTGTTATCACGTGGTGTTGTAATGACTTCACACCCCATGGTCTTTTTAGCCATCCACTTAGAAATCGCTAAACTGATGAATGCACCACCAAAACCGAACATGGCAGCAAAAATTAACAACCCGCTCATGCTTGAGGTACTCACCCCAAGTAACGACATCACAATCGAAGCAACTAGCAAAATTGCTAAGTTGGTGCCAATCAATAACATAATACGTAACATTACAACTCCTATCTGGCACTAACGCCGCTTAAAACTTTCTAATAACGTACAACCATGTCTTCATGCATGATTGTTTAAATCTTTTGCCAATTCTACTTTTTACATTGAGTGTATGGCGATAGTTCAATGTATAATGACATAATATGTCCTATTAGGTTATTTTCAAGGTGTCATCGAAAAAAAATGACATAAAATGACAAGTTCTTGAAAATATCACATCAAGCCTAATCTCAGCTGAATGGTCTTCGTTAAATTATGACTTAATCGCTATCAGAGATAAGAAGAGCGCAAAGTCTAGGTAGATAAGATTAATCCAAGCTTAAATTTATCCTCCATTAATCATTTTCCATCCACTTAGGTTATGGTTTGTAATTAATCTTTGTTAATATCCAATAAATATAAGAATAACTAGCGATTAATTAAACAGTTAAGGAAATCGAAATGGCCGTAAATGCATTAATGCTCAGCAGTTCACGTGAAGGCAATACTCCCTATTTAGCCCATGCCATTGAGTTCATCAAACCGCTTACTACTCACGCAAAAAAATGGGTGTTTATTCCCTACGCAGGCGTGAGTGTCGAGTATGATAAATATCTTGCAATGGTCACCGAAGGTTTAGCCCCACTGAATATTGAAGTCAGTAGCATTCATCAATACAGTGACCCAAAACAAGCGATAAAAGATGCTGATGGAATTTTAGTTGGCGGCGGTAATACTTTCCAATTATTAAACGAGTTATACCGTTACGATTTGGTGCATTTATTAAATGAGCAAGTTAGCAATGGTAAGCCATATATCGGCTGGAGTGCGGGTTCAAACATTACTGGTCTAAGTATTCGCACAACAAACGATATGCCGATTGTTGAACCAGCTTCATTTACTGGCTTAAAACTGTTGCCATTTCAACTAAACCCGCACTACACCAACTATCAAGCACCTGGTCATAACGGTGAAACTCGAGCGCAGCGATTACTTGAATTTACGATTGTCGATCCTATTACGCCAGTTATTGGTATTCAGGAAGGCACTGCCCTTTGGCGTCAAGGTGATACTCTCTCACTTGTCGGTGAAAAGGACGCATATTTATTCCATGGTAAAGAACAAGAGGTCGTCATTCCTGTTGGCAGTGATTTAAGCCATTACTTAGATTAATCCCTCATTAATACTGGGTAGGTTCTGCATAAAACCTTGCGATTGAATCATACCTAACCAAAAAAGCCTTAAATTCATATTGAATCTAAGGCTTTTTAACGCTTTTAACCGCTAAGTTAACTCAGCGATTTAGAAAGTATAATTGACTTTAAGACTGAAATAACGGCCCGGTTGCGTGTAATTATCTTCTGTCACACCTAAGTTAGACATTAAAAATTTAGATTGGCCAGCCACATCAGCGTAATCAATGTACTCAGTGTCAAATACGTTGAATATCCCGCCACGTAATGTCCAATTGTCACTAAGCATGACATTGGCCGTAATATCAAATACTGCGTAACCTGCTGTATTGTAAACTTCGTTAAAGCTATCACCCCAACCAGGTAAAATGTCTAAATCAGTTGTTCTATCCATATTGTCAGCAAAACGAACCGTCAAGCCAAAATCCACTTCCTTATTAGCAAGATAAGTGTAGTAATTCATCCCGACATTACCTTTAAGCGGACTAACTGAATTTAAATAATCACCGTTTTGATCTTCACCATGGGTATAAGCAATGTTACCCCATAGTTCAATTTCATTTGTAAACCAGTGACTAAATGACGCTTCTGCACCGTAAAGGGTAACTTCATCATAGTTAACATATTGGTATTCCAAACGTGGGTTTGGAAACGGAGGGAAGACAAAATTTACAAATTCCCAATCAATATAGTCTTTGGCTTGTGTGTAGAATGTGGTCAATTCGTAACGTGTATCACCATGATGACCACGACCCCCTATCTCAACAGTATGGCTTGATTCTGACTCTAAATCGTAGTTTGCTTGAATCAATACAGGGAATGGCATTTTGCCATCTTTAACCTCAAGCTCACCCCATTTTTGATCAGGTGTTGGCATTTTATAACCATACGCATACTGAGCGTATACGTTGACGTTATCGGTCATATGGTACACAAGACCTAACTTAGGTGACCAAAAGCCATCGCTCATCTCTTCAAAATCAGCAGGATCACGACCAGCATCTTCAGCTTGTTGTTGATCAGGTGTATTACTGAAGTAATCGTAACGCAAGCCTAAAATAGCATTTAACTTACCATCGTAAAAAGTAATATCATCTTGAATGAAAGCACCAACTCGTAAGCTTTTAGTATCTGCAAATGAGAATGTATCCGTATCAGATGGCGACCAGCTACCATTGTCATCAATCACTTGATAATCACGAGGACGGCTCATTTCTGATTGTTCAACATCAAGGCCATAAATAATATTGTGATCGTGACCCGTTAGCGATAATGATTTAGCAAACGTACTTGCAAATCCAACACGGTACTCATCAAATTGGTAATCTCTTTTCTCGGTAATGTCACGAATACCGCCTTGGGCGCCATCATAATAATCACGTTTTTCTGTTTGATCTGTTTTACCGTAATACAAAACAAAATCGACACTATCGTGGATACCACGGTCTTTAGTCGAACGAAGACGCAAAGAGGTATTTAACGCCTGTGTTTGACGGTCGTAGTCAATTGAACTTAAGTTATCTAAGCTGTTTTCCCAGCGATCTAATTGCTGGTTCATGTAATCAACGGTTAACTGTAAGTTAGTGTCATCATTGAAGTGATATTTGCTTTTTACGATAAAGCTATCAGTGACAAGATCACTATCAGGCAAAGTACCATCGTAGTTTTGCTGCTCTTCACCTTCACGGCGTTGATACGTTACTAAGTTATCAAAATTACCTGCAGAAAATGCACTAGTAAAACCCGCAGTGTACTCATCATTCATACCTGTGTAACCAGCATTCGCCGAGAAGTAGTAATCTTCACCACGTAAATAGTCATCAGCATCTTTAGTGGTCATCACAAGAACACCACCTAATGCATCTGAGCCATACATCGTTGATGCAGCTGCTTTTAATACTTCAACTTGTTTTAAGCCTTCGACTTCTGTCAGGCCACGACCTGTACCTTCAGCACCTGGGCCTAATGGTGATGCGTATTGATTATTTACACGAACACCATCTTTAACCATCATCACACGGTTTCCGCCGATACCGCGAATAGTCACTGAGCTAGGTTTGCCTGCACCACCTTTAACATCAACAGCGGCTTCATTTTTGAACAGCGTTGCGAAATCTGAACTCATGTTGCGAGCAATAGCTTCTTCATCAATTACAACAACTGAGCCAGCAACTTGATCTAATGTTTGCTCAACACGTGAGCCAGAGATAACAATCACTTCATGGAAGTTAGAGATAGATTGTTTAATGTCTTCTTTAGATACAACTTCATCTGTATCTGCCATAACCTGAGGGGATAATGCAGCAGCAATTGCAGCACTAATTAATTTAACTGAAAGTGGTTTCATCAACGCTATCCTTAATTAAAACTTAATAGGAATTAATCTCATCTCGAATTGCGCAGGAGTCTACCATGAAGTATTTTTCACATAGCGATCTCGATCCCAATATCCATTTATCGTGAATAAACTCATTGAGAATTTTCGCTTATGTTTCATTGATGTAAAAACTTTTCAGAATAATATTTACCAACATGAGCCAAAGCTAATTTAAAAAATAACATTTGTCACTTTTTGCATCTAACATCAGTCATCAAAGCAACACCGTCTAAGTTAAGCTTTGGGTTTACATGACTTTAATAGCTATGAATGTAGATTCAATAATGGTGATGAAGAGGACTAAAGTCACTTTCAGTAAAATATGGAGTGAAATATGGAGTGAAATATGGAGTGAGTACGTTGGCTCGCCAATATAATAGCGAAAGTATGATTCTGTATTTACTAGCATAAAACAGGTTTAGACAATGCTTACCTAAACCTGCTTTAGCAAGTATTAATCAGCGTTTTCTTGGTCAGTGATCTGGGCTAACTCTTCTTGTGTTAATACTCCACCGCCAAGCGAGCGGTAAAGCGTAATCAGCGATAATAAGCGATCACGCTTAACTTGGCTTAAGGTTAACTCAGCACTAAATAAACTGCGCTGTGCATCCATCAAGTCCAAAGAACTTGAAACTCCATTTCGATAACGCAAAGTGGCTAAGCGAGTGTACTCTTTTGACGCTTCAACCAATTCTTGCTGTGCTTCAATCGCTAACTCTGAACGGCGAAAACTATTCATAGCGTCATTGACTTCAAAGTAAGCCTTGAGCACTGTACTTCGATAATTTAAGTGTGCTTGATTAAATGCTTCTTGTGAGATGTCATATTGCGCAGCGATACGACCGGCATTAAATATTGGCGCAGTAATGCCACCAAGTAATGACCAAGTAACACCTTGGCTATCAAATATACTGCTAAGATCATCGGTTTCAGTGCCATAACTGCCTGTTATAGTAAATTGTGGAAAAAAGGCAGTTTTCGCCACGCCGACATTCGCATTAGCGGCGATAAGTTCTTGCTCTGCCGCCTTAACATCTGGGCGCTGAGATAACATTTGAGATGGCACCCCCACAGTGAAGCTGGTCGGGAACAACTGCCGATAAGCTGTAATCTCCTGCTGAGTTTTAAGCACTAAAGGATAGTCAAACTCACCCAAGAGTATTTTTAATTGGTTAGCTTTTGCTTTACGCTCGAAATCTAAGTCAGGTAAAGTGACTTTGGCACTTTGATACTCAACTTCAGCCTGACGAACCTGTAAACCTGAAATCACACCATTTTGTTTACGAAGTCTTGCTAGATTGCGCTCTTTTAAGCGTATTTCAACGGTATTGAGAGAAATTAAATACCGCTGTTCAATATCCAACCATTCATAGTATCGAGTCGCGACATCACTAATCAGGCTAATAACCGCTAAATTTAACGCTTCTTGCGCAGATAGGAAGTTTGCATATTCAGCTTCACTGCGACGACGGTTAGCTCCCCAAACATCTAGCTCCCACGATACCGTGCCATCTAAAGTAAACTCGTTACCATGTTCTGGATCGGTATTGGTAATCGCACTATCAATAGAGCGCTCTGCATCTGCATTAATGCCAAAAGCTGGATATAAAGCTGAGTCTGTTACCGTGACTTCTCTTCGTGCAGCAATTAATCTTGAGCGTACAGTTTCTAAGTCTAGATTCTGCTCAAGCGCATGACTGATAAGCACTTGTAAATCTTCATCAAGATAAAACGCTTTCCAATTAGCAAGCCCCAAATTTTCTTGAGACTCTTGTGCTAAATCATCATGATACTGAGCTGGGACTTCAATGTCAGGCCGCTGGTAGTCAGGCCCCATAGCGCAACTGGATAACAGTAACGTTACACTCGCCCCAAAAAGGATAGACAGATAACTTTTTCCTTTGACTCTAATCCCATCAACATAGCCTTGTGTCGGGGCAGATAAGCTGGAAAATTTAAGCATGGTTGCCCTCCTCATTCGTGTCCGTATTTTGCACTTTTTGCACAGGATTTGGCTTGGTTTCATTTGAGACTTTAGATTTAAACCAACCCACTGTCGTGACGAAAAATAACGGCACCATGACAATACCTATGGTTGTCGCAAACACCATCCCACATAAAATTGGAATAGAAATGCTTTGCCTACTCACAGCTCCTGGGCCAACAGACAGAACCAAAGGTAATACCCCTAGAATAAATGCCATTGAGGTCATTAAGATTGGTCTAAAGCGCATATTGGCAGCCTCTAACGCTGCATCAATTCGACTTTTGCCCTCTTTATGTAATTGATTCGCAAATTCCACAATTAAGATTGAGTTTTTAGCTGCCATACCAATCAAGGCGATAAAGGCCACTTGGAAAAACAAGTTACTTTCCATACCACTCACTAAGGTGCCCAGTGCCGCTCCCAACATTGCAATAGGGGCAATTAGCAGTACAGCAATCGGGATTGTCCAGCTTTCATACAGTGCTGCTAAAAACAAAAAGACAAATAACATGGCCAAGGCGACCGCAATACTCGTTTGATTTGCAGATTGTACTTCTTGGAACGTAATACCAGTCCATTCATAACTAAACTCATTCGGCAGCATTGGTTTTGCTACTCGTTCAATCGCTTTAATCACATCACCTGAGGCATATCCTTGTGCAGGTGTAGCATTAATCGAGACACTACTGAATAAGTTATAATGGGTCACTGCCGCAGGGCCAACTGAGTATTCATATTTAGCTAACACACCAATGGGTACCATAGCGCCAGATGCCGAGCGTACATAGTAATCTTTAATTTGCTCTGGAAACTGGCGATATTGCTCTTCTGCCTGAACCTTCACTCGGTAGACTCTGCCAAATAAATTAAAGTCATTTACGGTAGATGAATCAGTAAATGTTTTAATCGTGCTGTAGATATCTGCCACATTCACGCCAATGGCCATCGCTTTTGCTTCATCAACAGTCAAATGCAGTTGTGGGATTGCACTTTGTAATGACAAACTAGCTTTAGCGATTTCTGGTTGAAGTTTTAATGCTTCTATCAGTTCATCTGCTGTTTCAGTTAACCCTTTAAAATTGGTACCAGATGTATCTTGCAACTCCATTTCAACACCTGAGCCGTTACCTAAGCCCGGAACAGCAGAAGGAAGATAAATATTAAAGTCCGCCTCTAAGATATCTTGAAGTGAGCCTTGAATGTCTTTCATCACTTTTTGGACTGTAGCATCTGACTCTGCTCTTTCAGCCCAAGGTTTAAGAATAACTTCAAATTGTCCATTCGCCTGATTTGAGCCTGAACGTTTATTTTCCCCTGCTAGCGTAAATGAATATGCCACCGCGGGATGAGCTAAAACATGAGATTCAGCTTTTTTAAGAACAGCTTGAGAGCGATTAACCGTTGCACCGTCAGGCAAGGACATATCAATGAAAAAGCGGCCTTGATCTTCATCAGGCATAAAACTTGACGGTAAAGACGTCATAATGAAATAAACCCCGCCAACCATCAATGCAAACAGTAAATAACTGCGTTTAGCATGCTTGGTTGTCAACGCCACCAGCGATACGTATTTGGTGGTACTCATATCAAGTTTATCGTTCATCCACTTGAAAAAACCAGAGCTCGGCTTATCGCCAGGTTTTAACAATAACGCACATAATGCAGGTGACAGTGTTAAGGCAACCACTGTAGAAATCAGCACTGCGACCGTAATCGCAACCGCAAATTCACGATACATGATCCCTGTGATTCCAGATAAAAATGAAACAGGCACAAAAACGGCAGCCAGCACAAGACTCGTAGCCACTAGCGCCCCTGATAATTCCTTCATCGCAACGCGAGTCGCTTCAACCGATGATAGGCCCTTCTCGTTCATTAACCGCTCAACATTTTCAACCACCACAATGGCATCATCCACCACAATACCGATGGCCAGTACCAGCGCTAATAAACTCACCGTATTTATCGTAAAACCAAAAGCTAACATTGCTGCCAATGTGCCAATCAAGGACACAGGTACAGCAATCGCAGGAATTAAAGTGGCTCGCACATTTTGTAAGAATAAAAACACCACTAAGATAACCAGAATAAGCGCTTCTACTAGGGTTTTAACCACTTCATCAATTGAGTTTTCAATAAAGACAGACGCATCAAAAAAGACTTCCCAATTCATACCTTGAGGGAATTTTTCGGCCAGTTTCGCCATTTCTTTTTTAACGTTTTTAGTGACCTCTAGCGCATTGGCTCCTGGTAATAAATACACTTGTAAAATGGTCGCGTTAGCGCCATTTAATTGAGATTGTAATGTATAAGCAGAGGAGCCAAGTTCAATATCGGCAATATCCCGCAAGCGAACGATAGAGCCATCATTATTAGCTCTTACTATGATTTCTTTAAACTGAGGAACGCTACTCATACGGCCCGCAGCAGTAATAGGTAATGTCATACTAAGCGCATCACTATTGGGCTGAGAGCCAATAGTGCCAGCTGGCGACTCTTTGTTTTGCGCTTTAATTGCACTAATAACATCAGCAGTCGTTAACCCATAGCCTGCCATAGTGTCCGGCCGTAACCACACCCGCATTGAATAACTGCGCGAACCAGTATTACGAACACGACCGACACCTGGAATACGTTTTAATGCAGACTCAATGTTAATTGTGCCGTAGTTACTGAGGTAAATTTCGTCAAAGCGTTCATCAGTTGAGGTTAACGCAAGCTTTAATAATTCAACAGAGGCTTCTTTTGACACAGAAACGCCTTCCGTTTGCACATCAATTGGCAAACTACCTGTAGCTTGTTGAGTCGAATTTTGAACATCAACAGCAGCCAAGTCAGGATTGGTTCCAACATCAAAAGTTATTGTGACATTGGCACTTCCTGAATTAGTACTTTTTGAACTCATATAAATCATGTTAGGTAAGCCATTGAGCTCTTGCTCAAGTGGCGTGGCAACAGATTCTGCAGCGGTAGTAGACGTTGCACCGGGATAAGATGCCGATACTTTCACCTGAGGTGGCGTAATATAAGGGTATTGGTCAATAGGCAATTGAAACATGGAAATAAGGCCAAGCAACACAATAACGATTGATATTACGCATGCATAAACGGGGCGATTAACAAAAAACTGAGCCATTATTTTTGCTCCTGTTCTTGTTCCAATATCTGTTGCTGAAGCGCTTGCTCTTTTTCAATTGCATCTTCTTTTTTTAGATATTGTTCTGCAGTTAACGGCTCTGCGAGTTGGCCATGTCGAACACGATGCATGCCTTCGACAATGACTAATTCACCCGCTTTTAAGCCACTCTTAACCACTACACCTAGTTGGCTTTGGTGTTCAATCACAATGAATCTGCGTTCGACTTTATTATTTGGTAATACCACCATGACATACACGCCTCCTTGCTCAACTTGCGTTGCTTTTTGAGGGATCACGATGGCATCTTTCATTTCATTCAACTTGATGCGCACATTGGTGTATTGGCCAGGTAGAAGCTCTCTATTGGGGTTTGGTAACTCTGCTCGCACTTCAAAAGTGCCCGTTTCAGGGTTTACTGATGGGTCAGTAAAGCGAACATTACCTAAGTATCGATATTCACTGTCATCAGGCAAGGTGATAGTGACAAAACCTTCAACCGCTTTACCTTCTGCTTCTGCTTCTTGTTGCTCAGAATAACTGGTCATGCGTCGGCGAGCATTGAGGTAATCTAATGCTGACATATTAAAAGTCACATAGATTGGATCAACCTGTTTAACACGGGTCAATAAAGACTGGCCATTACTGCCAACCAATGCCCCGATATCAACTTCGGAGCGGCTCACTAATCCTGAAATTGGTGAGGTAATTTGGGTATAACTTAACTCAAGCTCAGCTTCTTCAAGCTCTGCTTTACTTGCTGCAAGACTTGAACGAGCCTGAGACAATATCGAAATCGCATTATCAAAATCTAATTGGCTAGCAGCATCTTGCTCATACAAAGGCTTTAAACGTTCAACATCTCGTTGAGACTTATCTAAAACAGACTGCTGAGACTCCACATTCGCTTTTAAACGGTTTACCACAGCCAAATAAGGTCGATTATCAATACTGTAAAGTAAGTCGCCTTCTTTAATGGCACTCCCTTCAATAAAGCTTTTATCCTGTACAAAACCATCGACACGCGCCCTAACCTCAACATCGAGTGATGCCTTGGTTACACCGACATAATTACCGAATAAAGGCACCGTTGCCGTATCCACTTGTTCAACCACAACCAATTTGGGTGTGATAACAGGTTCTGGGGTTTCACAACCCATTAATAAGGTTACTGCTGCGAATAAAGAAAATGTCGCACGAGTTGCAGAGTTAAATTTTGCCATATCTATAACCTAAACCTTTTGTAGTGAACCGACGCTTCATTGTTTAAATTTTGTTAGTAAGATATTACTACATGTGATTGGGAAATGTTTGAAAAATCGGAGTTTTATTTAGAATTAAACATAGCAGAAAAATAGTCATCGTTTTTACTTATTGCGCTAATACCTCTGTTAAATAAAATAGAAGCGAGTCTCATTAATGACTTCGCTTTATATTAGTTAGAACCAATTAACGCTTAAGTCATATATCATCGCCAAAATTCAACCTTCTTTATTAACAGAAACAATCACGCAAACTCTTGCTCAATTGAAAAGATATCGTTGAATTTTAGACAGGCCTAACTATGAAGTCATATTGTCGAGTAACACGCGAGCGCTCACATTGGATTTAAACATCATTTTCGTGGCTTTCACGTCACGATATAAACGCTCGTGCGCTGACAGTGAAAAGGTATCTTCTCGAGTCGTATATTGGCCAATCCAATCAATTAACATTGGCAAATTAGCATCTTGCGCTTGTTTGTCAGGATATTTGTGCGGCTCCCATGGACGTCGCTTTGCATTATCAACACATTCACTAACTGGCAGGTTTAGAAAAATAGCTTCTTCAGCAAAAGGAGCAACTAATGCTAATAAGTCAGCATAGCAGCCTTCAATCACCCAATTTGTATACTTGTCTAAAAATGATTGAATATGAAGCTTAGATTGTTCGAGGGGTAATCGAGTGGGTGGATTAGATGCTTGCCACGCAATGGTGTCTAAATCTAAGTGAGAAAGCTGGTGACGCTTTGCTAAGGCACAAGCCAACGTCGATTTACCTGAGCCTGAATTACCGAAAATAATAACTTTGTTCATATCTCACCCTAGAAACGGTTCAATCACATTGACGTAAAACAAAAATTAAGTGGCGTTTTTACTACCTCATTCAATAAACTCATTCAATAAACTGATGAATTAACCTGACTTTATAAACTTACAGTAGATTAGTGAGTGTAATAAACTTTGCTGCCTGTGCTGCACTTGGCTGACTTAAATGAGGAATATAGCCCAGAAATGGAGCCGACATTATTTGCTGTAAACTGGCTAAATTTTCTTGCTGATTAGCCATGTTAGGATCGACTTGATTCGCAACCCAACCCGCTATCTTTAACCCATCAGCCACCACAGCTTCTTGAGTTAACAATGCATGATTCAAACAGCCTAATTTCATCCCAACCACCAAAATAACACCTAACTCGTTGTTTGAGTTTAATCGCTTCACTGAGTCTGACAAGAACTCACCATTGCCAAGGGGTAATCGCCAACCACCCGCACCTTCAATCAAGCTAAAGTCTGCACTCAATAGCGCCGCCAAAGGTAATGACTCCACAACCCCTTGCGCGGTTAACTTGACCCCTTGCGCGTTTGCTGCAATGTGTGGCGCGATGGCAGGTTCAAATGAAACAGGATTAATCTGCGAATATTCAAGTTTAATACTGGATTGAGCGATTAACGCTAATGCGTCGCTATTTCTTAGCCCTTGGGACGTTTGTTCACAACCTGAAGCTATCGGTTTTACACCTATGGTTGAGCCATTAGCGGCATGCAGCAATGCTGAAGAAACTAATGTTTTACCACTATCAGTATCTGTACCTGTGACAAAATAGAGCATCGCAATTCGCCTTATTTTTTAATCAAATGTAAGTAGATTATTTGGTATGTCAGTGGAATACCTTGCTCAACTCTCAGTGATTCCGCTTTCTCAGTCAGTGCAAGCCAGTCTTGGCGGCCTCGTAAACTCACTGAGCCTTGCTTTTCTTTAGACTGAGTTTGCTGATGTGACTTAACTGACGCCCCAACTCCTTTGATGGAATACAATAAAGTGCGTAAGTCTGTAAAATATAAACTCTCACTGCAATGCTCAGCGTTTTCAATCTGCCAGTGGTGCTTATTTGCTTGAGCGACGATGTCATCAAAATGAGAAAAATCATTGTGCCCCAGCCCCAATTTGCTTAATTCAGGTAAACTGCCCGCAGACACAATACTAATTAAGCAATGAGCACCTGGCTTTAATATACGATAAAACTCACTTAGCACTGCGGGTAAGTCTTCACACCACTGCAATACTAAGTTTGAATACAAACCATTAAATTGATTGGCACTAAGCGGTAATGCTGCAGCATCGGCACATAGCGTATGGTAATCAGGAAAATCTTGCTTCACCATAGCTAGCATTTCCAATGACAAATCAACCGCCATTACCTGCTTGATTTGATTTTGCTGTGGATTAACTAAAGTAAAATCAGTACCAGGACCACAGCCGATATCAACAATATCTCCAGATAAAATTTGGTGCGTCAGTAATTTTTCTGCTGTTCTTCTTTGCAACACATCATGCTGTTTATAACATTTGGCCGCTTGAGAAAACTTTTCAGCTACTGGATTTTTAAAAGTCATCGATACTCTCAAATAGGAGATAACTGCAAATTGGCAGTGTATAAAATATAATTTTAATTGTGTGGATGGATTAATCTAGATAATGCCATGACCAACTGATTTATCTGTGTTTTTGTGTGCTGTGTATTAAGTGTAATTCGAAGCCTTGCTTGACCTTTTGGCACGGTAGGCGGTCTAATCGCACCAACAAGTAACCCTACCGCCCTCAATTGCTCCGCAACCATAATAGTCTGCTCACTGCTGCCGATAATAACGGGTTGAATAGCGGTTTCAGACTCTGCTAAATCGATTTTTTCTTGCGCGCAAGCCTGCTTAAAATAGTGAATATTGTCTTGAAGCGAATTAAGCCGATGAGGTGAACTTTGGGTGAGTTTTACAGCCGCGAGCGCTAAGTGCGCATTAGCAGGCGATAGTGCTGTTGAATATATATAGTGACGAGATTGAGCAACCATGAAATCAATTACAGCTTGACTGCCTAATATCGCAGCGCCTTGACAACCTAATGCTTTACCGAAAGTCACAACTTGTATATCACAATATTGGCTAACGGAACTGGCATCCAATACCCCAAAACCATGCGCATCATCAACAACTAACCACGTATTATACTGTTGGCACAAGCCTTTTAACTCAGCTAACGGCGCTTTGTCACCGTCCATACTAAACACACTTTCGGTCAGTAATATTGATTCGGGATGACGAGTTAACAACTGCTCTGCATGCTGTAAATCATTATGCTTAAAGCGTTTAAGGCTTGCACCTGAATCCTTTACGCCGTCAATCATTGAAGCGTGGATTAACTTATCCGCTATGACGACATCATTGCCATCAACAAGTGTTTTAAGTAATGCTTGATTTGCACTGAATCCAGAGCAAAACAATAACCCAGCTTCATGTCCTGTGACCTCACACAAGTGTTTCTCTAAATCATGATGCGCTTGACTGTAACCTGAAACTAAAGGTGACGCCTTGCTGCCCACGCCATAACGATTTGCACCTTGATTTAAAGCGGAAATCATTTCAGCACTAGTGGCTAAACCTAAATAGTCATTGTGACTAAAGTCAATCACATGTGAAGAAACGTCTGTCTGATTACGCTTTCTAAGCAAGCCATCTTGATCCAGCTGTTGCATGCGCTGATTGATCTTATCGAGTAACGGATGACTTGCCATAAATACAGCCTGCTTTTATAACGAACAATTCTCTTGAAAATTCTTAAATCGCACCAGCGTCAAAGAACTGCTTAGTCGCCTTATCTTTTTTAGCATTGGCCTTAGCTAATAAAGCGCTATCAGATTCTATATTGGCAGAGGGGCCTTGTTCAGGATGAAGACCTAAACGCTTAAATAACGTCATGTCATCATTTTCTTCTGGATTCGGTGTCGTTAATAACTTGCAACCATAGAATATCGAATTTGCGCCTGCAAAAAAGCACATAGATTGCAGTTCATCAGTCATGTTTTCACGACCTGCCGATAAGCGAACTCGTGATTTAGGCATAATGATCCTAGCCACAGCGATGGTGCGTACAAACTCAAGTGGATCGAGATCATCAATTTTTTCAAACGGTGTTCCAGCTACCTTAACTAACATATTAATTGGCACTGAATCAGGGTGCTGCTCAAGATTCGCTAACTGTTGTAAAAGCCCTGCACGGTCAGTCGCTTTCTCGCCCATGCCAACAATCCCGCCAGAACACACTTTCATGCCTGAAGCACGTACATTAGATAAAGTATCAATACGGTTTTGGTAAGTACGAGTGGTAATAACATCACCATAGTATTCTGGCGATGTATCTAGGTTATGGTTGTAGTAATCAAGACCCGCATCAGCAAGTTCATCTGACTGCTCTTTTGACAACATACCAAGTGTCATGCAGGTTTCCATGCCTAATGCTTTTACATCCTTAACCATTTGCGTTAAATAAGGCATGTCACGCTCTCGTGGGTTTCGCCAAGCAGCGCCCATACAAAAACGAGAAGCGCCAGCGGCTTTAGCACTTTTAGCCTCAGTCAACACCTTTTCAATCTCTAATAAACGCTCTTTTTCAAGACCCGTATCATAACGAGCACTTTGAGGGCAATATTTACAGTCTTCTGGGCATGCGCCGGTTTTTATCGATAATAAACGACTAATTTGTACTTCGTTAGGATCAAAAGTTTCACGATGAATACTGTGTGCTTTGAACAGTAAATCATTCATAGGTAAAGCAAATAATGCTTCAATTTCTGCTTTGCTCCAATCGTGACGGATCGCTGACGATGACATGGTTAATCCTTTTTATTCATTTTATATTCGCTTGTTGTTGGGTTAGGATACCTTGAGCATGTAAACTGTCAATGCTATCAAGCAACACAACTTGACTAACGGTTAAAATATGAACAATTCATTACAACAATCTCCAGCTAATATTGATTTCGAATTTGATAAAAAGCATATATGGCACCCTTATACTTCTATGCATAACGCGGCAAAAGTAACCGGTGTGGTTAGTGCTGAGGGATGTGAGTTAACCCTAAGCGATGGCCAAGTTGTTATTGATGGCACCAGTTCTTGGTGGGCTTGCATCCATGGCTATAATCATCCTGAAATTATTGAAGCCATGCAGTATCAATTAACCACATTAAGCCATGTGATGTTTGGCGGTATTACCCACGCACCTGCAGTTAACTTGTGTAAACGCCTTGTGGATATGACGAGCCCTAATCTGACTAAAGTATTTTTAGCTGATTCAGGATCAATTGCAGTTGAAGTTGCGATGAAAATGGCAATGCAATATTGGCAAGGTAAAAACCAATTCAAAAAACAACGAATATTAACGGTTAAACGCGGCTATCACGGCGACACGTTTGCCGCGATGAGCGTATGCGATCCTGATAACGGTATGCACACCATGTTTGGTGACGCAGTCACCGAGCAATTGTTTGCCCCAGCGCCGACGTCTTCTTTTGGAGAAACTTTAGCAGTTAATGATACTGCTGCACTCGAAGCCATATTAAAGCAACATCACCACAATATTGCTGCACTGATTATTGAGCCTATTATGCAGGCAGCGGGTGGAATGCACTTTTATTCTGCTGAGTATTTAAAAGCAATTCGACAACTTTGTGATCAATACAATGTACTTTTAATCCTGGATGAAATAGCCACAGGTTTCGGCAGAATTGGAAAGTTATTCGCATATGAATATGCCGAAATCGAAGCTGATATTTTATGCTTAGGCAAGGCGTTGACAGGGGGGTACATCAGCTTAGCAGCGACAATTTGCAGCGATGAAGTCGCTAATGGCGTAAGTGACTCCCCTGCCGGTGTTTTTATGCATGGTCCAACTTTTATGGGTAATCCACTCGCTTGCTCTGCTGCAGATGCCAGCTTAAAAATATTACAAACGGGTCAATGGCAACATCAAGTGGATGCCATCGAAAAGCAAATGAAGCAAGAACTAGCTGAAGCAATTGAATTTGAACATGTCATAGATGTACGAGTACTTGGCTCAGTTGGCGTAATAGAAATGAACAGTGCCATTAACACCGGGGCACTACAGCAAGCATTTATTAAGCTTGGTGTATGGATAAGACCTTTTGGTCATGTACTGTATATCACCCCGCCATACACGATTAGCTCAGAGCAATTAACCACATTGACCCAAGCTTTGAAATCCATCGCTAAAAACATCACATTAGAGCAAGCTACAGCTGATACATTCAGTAATGGCTAATTATTTATCTGTGCAGCAACTCGCTGCACTTAATCATATTTTAACTGCTATAACCACTATCGTTGACTTTTAAATTGACTAGAGCCTGAAATATATAAAGTCGCCAGACCTAGAAACAATTTCTAGTTTGGCTACTTAGCCTCTGCAATCATGCGCCGCATACCATAAAAGCGACTCATTAAGCTGATTGATACCAACTCCATGTTTGAGCTATGACTTCACAATCAGTGTTACCCTGCAAATTTTTCGAATACGATTAGCAAATACGATTAACATGTGCATATTGCAAGACACCACACCAACCATCATTACCAAAAACCATTACCAAGCAAACTTACCAATTAAGACTCATCTGTAGAAAAAATCAAAAAAGTTACATTGTTTTAATATAATCAAATCAACAATCTGATGATTAATTCAGCACTAATCGCTACTTTTAGCGACTAACACCTTACCAATCAACTTAAAATCTGACACAAACAAGCAGCCAACACTTTTACTCCTATTTAGCTGTCATTGAACCCTGCCACCAATCATTACCAGATTGGTAATAACATGTTGCATTAATTGGTAACGTGTTATATAAATGTTTCTGTTGTTTAAAATAACAACAATTGGTCATACCAAAAAAGGCAAGACCAAAGGGAATAATTTTCGGGGGAATTATGAAGCTCAACAAAATAAGTGCAATGTTTAGTGCGACTAAAAATAAATCAACTAATATAACGATTTTTGGTGCAACACTAACAGCTCTACTGTCTATGCCGACATTCGCTGCTGATGCTGAAACTCAAAATGCAGAAACAGACGAAATTGAAGTCATTGCAGTTAAAGGGATATTTGGCAGTTTAAAAGCAGCTAATTTACTAAAGCGAGCCGATGATCGTATTGTCGATGCTATTGTTGCAGAAGACATTGGTAAATTACCTGATAATAACATTGCAGAAGCTCTGCAACGAATTACAGGTGTTTCTATTGGAACTGACTTCGGGGTGGGTGAGTCAGTAACAATTCGAGGCGTATCTGAAAACTTGATACTACTTAATGGTCGCTCTACTGCAGGTGCTGGTCGTGGCGGTATTGGATTGGATGACTTTCCTTCAAGCTTTTTGAAAACAGTTGAAGTCATTAAATCACCTACACCTGACATGATTGAGGGTGCTTTAGGTGGTACGGTAAACATGCAAACCATTCGTCCATTAGAGCTGTCAGAACCACTTGTGGCAATTACGCTTGATGGCGAATATTCAGATAAAACAGAAAATACTGCACCAAATTTTTCAGCTGGTATTGGTAATAACTGGGATTTAGGTGATGCAGGTACATTTGGTGCTTCAGCTAACCTTGCTTATTTAGACCGTGAACTGCGCCGCGATGAATATTTCAACAAAGTTGATTTGCTCGATAACATCGATATTAACGGTGACGGCGTTGTTGATGACTCAGGTGGACCTAATGGCAAATACTTACGTAGAACGCAAAGCACGTTAGAGCAAAAAACAGAAGAACGTGAACGTACAGCTTATGGTATTTCACTACAATGGGAACCTGTTAGTGCTGAAGCCAACATTTATCTTGATTTGAATGCAACTAAACTTGATGGCGGCCAATCTGCTTATTCTATCTTAGATGTGGGTGGTAGTTCTGTAGCAAGAAGTGATTCTTACTATGATGCTAACGGTCAGCTACATAATTACGATTTAGATGGTGTCCTTGTAATTCCAAAAACTTGGAGTGACTTTACGACATCAGATACCACCTCTCATGCCCTAGGTGGTGAGTGGTTTATCACTGATAACATTGAATTATCTGCTGAATACTCAATATCAAAATCTAAAGAAAAACAAACAGCAAATGAATTTAACTTACGTCCAATTGAACGTACAGATCCGACCCTTGATCTTGTAACACATACCAGTACAGGTAGTTCTTTTACGGGCAGTGGCATTCCTGGTTACACATATGCTGATTCAGGTATGTTAACTAACCCTGATAACTTAGTATTTCGTGAATTCTTCCATAAAACACTTGAAACTGACAATGAAGAACAAGCATTACGCTTT
This sequence comes from Shewanella sp. P1-14-1, assembly GCF_001401775.1. Taxonomy (NCBI): domain Bacteria; kingdom Pseudomonadati; phylum Pseudomonadota; class Gammaproteobacteria; order Alteromonadales; family Shewanellaceae; genus Shewanella; species Shewanella sp. P1-14-1. Next base: position 19,745 of record NZ_LKTL01000036.1, read on the forward strand.
GACTTCAAAATCTCTGACATTGGTGTAGATTGGGTATCAGCGGTAAAAGCTGGTGTGCGCTTTACTGACCGAGATTATAGTGCCAACCGCTATGACCTAAAACCTATCAACGGCAACACTACCCTTAAAGATTCTTATAAAAAAGCAACCAATGCTGACGGACTCTATAGCCCTATTTGGATTGATAATCCTGTACTGGCTGACAGCATGAAAATCGTTAACATGAGTAATTCATTTGACCAAACAGGTGTAAATGGTCAAAACGATTTAATGACTTACAATGTTTATGATGCTGATTTACTACAGAACACTGAAGCCACTTACGCATTAGTTCAACAAATGCTGCAAGGTACTTCTTATGCCATGAACGGCTCATTAGCTGACAACATGGTAGAAGATAATGGTGCATATAAAGAAATTAACGAGAAAACCAGCGCTATCTATGCTCAATTCCATTTGGATTTTGATGATTTAACTGCTGTATTTGGTGGTCGTTATATCCAAACAGAATTAGAGTCTAGCGTTGTTGCTTCTGTTGATGCCAATGGCAACAAAATTCTTGATACTGGCGAAAACGATTATTCAGATTTTCTCCCTAGCTTGAATGTGACCTATACCCTTACAGATGAAACCTTAATGCGCTTTGCTGCTGCAAAAGTTATGCGTCGTGCAGACTTTGATGAGCTAAGCCCAGCATTATCAATTGATAACTCATTAGTGACTGGTACTCAAGGTTCTTACCAACTTGAACCATACCGTGTGACTCAATATGACTTATCTGTTGAACACTATTTTGGTGATGGTGGCATTGTTTCAGCTGCACTTTTCTATAAAGACGTCAATTCATTTACACAAACAGACAGCAGTTGTTTAGCTGACCCAAGTACTGTAGATGGCCAAAACACGACAGAATGGGGCAACGTTTGTTTACTTGATACTGCAGGTCAAAGCCAAGGTGACGTAAACTTTGCAACCGAGGCACAAGGTTTAGCCTACGTTGACTCAGAAAAAGCTGCGGGCAGAACAGGTATTGTTGTTGATACTGATGTTAATGGTGGCAGCGGTGAAGTAAAAGGTGTTGAGCTAGCTTATCAACAACAGTTTACCTTCTTACCAGGTTTCTGGTCTGGATTTGGTGTCAATGCCAACTATACCTATGCTGATAGTGAACAACCTGATGGCAACCCACTGCTAAATATTTCAGAGAATACAGCTAACGGTCAAGTGTACTGGGAAAATGACGACCTTCAATTCCGTCTAGCATATAACTGGCGCGATCGTTACTTATATTCTCAAGCAGAGAAACGCGTTCAAACAGTTGGTGCATTAGGTTATAACGTATTTAACCAAAATGACCCATCAGCAGATAACTTTGATGCGACTGTTGGTAACAACTACCGTGAAGCTCGAGGTCAATTCGACTTTTCTGCAAGTTGGGATATCAATGAACACTTCACTGTTGTTGGTAATGTTGTGAATTTAACTGGGGAACCAATTGAATACACTACAGAGCTAGATTCGGTATGGAAGTACAGTGAATCAGATCGTCGCTATACTGTTGGAGTTCGCGCTAGATTCTAATAAGCCACACTTAATAAGAGCCTTCCGCTACGGGTAGGCTCTTTCTTCAACAATCACCTTTCCATTAATGACAATAAATTTAGCGAAATGACATAACAACACAACTTAGCTTCACAGGTTAACTTACCAATTTAACTTTTGGTAAACCAAAATCTAACAAATTGGTTGACAATAAATTTATTATTAACTAATATTGGTAATAAGCTCGATTTAGATAATATTTACAAATACTTAATAAAGTAGAGCATGTAAAACAATTAATTGCATATTCAAAAATGGACAGTTAATCCATGCAGCTAATTGACTCGCACTATTAAGCGTTGAGCAATCTTTGTTACTCAGATAAACATATATAAAATTTTAGGAGTTAGATATGACAAAGCCAATCATTGGTTTCATCGGCCTTGGTCTTATGGGCGGCAACATGGTTGAGAACCTACAAAAGAGAGGTTATCAAGTCAATGTAATGGATCTAAGCGCTGAAGCTGTTGCACGTGTTATTGACCGTGGCAATGCAACTGCTTTTACATCTGCAAAAGAGTTAGCTGCAGCCAGTGATGTTGTCCAGTTTTGTTTAACGACATCAGCAGTGGTAGAAAAGATTGTATACGGCGATGATGGCGTATTAGAAGGTATTAAACCTGGCTCTGTGCTAGTTGACTTTGGTACATCTATCCCCTCTTCGACTAAAAAAATTGGTGCTGCACTTGCTGAAAAAGGTGTCGGCATGATTGATGCGCCTTTAGGCAGAACACCTGCACATGCTAAAGATGGCCTACTTAACATTATGGCTGCTGGTGACATGGATACTTTTAATAAAGTGAAACCATTACTAGAAGAGCAAGGCGAAAATGTATTCCACCTAGGCGCTTTAGGTGCAGGACATACAACTAAATTAATTAATAACTTCATGGGTATGACAACGGTAGCAACCATGTCGCAAGCATTTGCAGTGGCAAAACTTGCTGGTGTTGATGGACAGCAGTTATTTGACATCATGTCGGCAGGACCTTCTAACTCGCCGTTCATGCAATTCTGTAAGTTCTATGCTGTCGACGGTGAAGAAAAACTTGGCTTCTCAGTTGCGAATGCCAATAAAGACTTAGGTTATTTCCTTGCAATGTGTGAAGACTTAGGGACTAAATCTCTTATTGCTCAGGGCACTTCTACTAGCTTACAAGAAGCGGTAGATGCAGGTTTAGGTCAAAATGATGTTCCTGTCATTTTTGATTATTTCAGTAAGTTAGAAAAATAATATCGACATCGATATTCCTAAAAGATTGATTGTTTTATTAGCTACACCGTTTAACTGAGTTTAAAAAGCCCCTTATCTAGTTTGATACGGGGCTTTATTTTTCTAGTCGCATGTTCTCAAAATCAATGTAATTAATCTTGCATACCGACAAAACCTGGCTGTTGTTCTACCTTACTCAACCATTGCCTTATATTCTCAAAGGGGGTTATATCAAAGCCACCTTCATGGGCGACATGGGTATAAGCAAATAAGGCGATATCGGCTAAACTGAATTGCTCCCCTAAGATAAAGGCTTTGTTGGCTAACTGCTCATCTAGTAATCTCAACACTTGTCTACCCTTAACGTGTAAAAGATCATATTCAGCTTGGCGCTCAATCGGCATATTCTGATAAAGACGAATAAAGCGAGCAACGGCTATACAAGGTTCGTGGGTGTATTGCTCAAAGAAAAGCCATTGATACATTAATGCTTTATCAAACTCATCAGTCGGTATCAGCCCAGACCCTTCTGCTAAATACCCTATAATGGCATTTGACTCTGCCAGCACCCTTCCATCATCAAGCTCAATAATAGGCAGCTTCCCTTGAGGTGATTTTTTCAAAAATGTTGCCGTTTTAGTTTCACCAGCCATTATATCGATATCTCGCCAACGATAAGCTTGATTTAGTAACCTCAACGTTAACTTTACTTTGTAACAATTTCCCGACTTTTCGTCACCATATACAGTTATCATCTTCATCCTTGCTTTGGTTAAATCTCTCACTATTTCATCATCTATTTTACTAGGCTTGAAATCAACGCTCTTAATGCAGCAGGTTTCACCATTTTAGCCATGTAGTGATAGCCACGCTTCTGTACATCATCAATGAGATCTTTGTTGGTATTAGCAGTGATTAAAATGCCCGGCAAATGCTCACCGTATCGAGAGCGAATTCCATCCATTGCATCCACACCGTTTTGATCATTATCTAAATGATAATCAGCTAAAACGATATCTGGAGCTACCCCTTTGAGGCCTAATTTAATGCGTGCATCAGCCAAATCCGTGGCACAAACAACATCACATTTCCAACGAGTCAGTAAACTTTCAAGTCCCGCTAAAATGGCTTCTTCATTATCAATACATAGCACTTTCACCCCTGCTAGAGGCTGAGTTGGCGTCGGTACCGGTTTCACGACTTTCTCTGTCACCGTTTTGCCCAACGGCACCATTATAGAAAATACCGATCCTTGTCCTAACTTTGATGTCACTAAGATTTGATGGTCCAGCACTTTACTGATTCGGTCAGCAATAGCTAAGCCGAGCCCTAATCCACTAACGTTGCGACTACTTGGATGATTTAGACGTTTAAACTCTTTAAAGATTTCTTGCGTTTCATGTTCATCAATACCGCAACCAGTATCAAGAACTTGAATTTCAATAAAATCACCACGATGACGACAACCAAGTAATACTCTTCCGCCTTTTGCATAGCGATAGGCATTGGTTAAAAAGTTTTGTAACACTCGTCTTAATAGGGATAAATCAGAATTAATCGTTGCATTACACGGCATCATATTAAATTTAATTTGATTGTCAGCAGACATGGCTTCAAATTCAACGGCTAAGCCATTTAGTAATTCTCCAAGAGAAAAATCTCGACGATTCACCTCTACCATATCTGAATCTAATTTAGAAATATCCAACAAGTCAGTTAATAATTCGCCAGCAGTGCGAAGTGAATTATTAATATGAGAAAGCGTGGTTTTTCCTTCCAAATCCAAATTCGGATATTGTGCAAGCGATGCTGTAAACAAACGAGCCGCATTTAAAGGCTGCATTAAATCATGCCCAACAGCGGCTAAAAAACGACTTTTAGAGGCATTCGCCATTTCTTCTTGGGCTTTTGCTTCAAGGAGTTCACTATTGAGCATCGCGAGCTCATAAGTACGCTCTTGTACTCGAGATTCTAATGTTTCATTCGCTTCTAATAAGGCTTTCTCTTGCTTGCGATATTGAGTAATGTCAGTAAAGGTCATCACAAAACCGCCATCGGGCATTGGGTTGCCCTGAATTTTGATCACTTTCCCATCTTTTCGCTGCCGCTCAGATGTGTGCTCAGTACCATTACGCATATGTTGCACGCGTATGTCGACTTGCAACTCTATGTCGCCCTCACCACAGTAGCCTCTGGCAGCATTAAAACGGATCACCTCGCTAATTGGCATGCCCTGTTGTAAAAATCCTTCAGGGTAATCGTACAGCTCAGCATATTTAAAGTTCCAAGCAACTAAATTCAAATCTTTATCGACCACACTCATGCCTTCATAAGCGTGCTCAATTGCGCCTCTAAGCATATCTTGGCTTAAAATAATCTTAGATGATGCTTCATCTACCAAGCTGAATACTTCATCAAGGGCTAAGTCACGACCTTGTAATACTGAATCCATTACCAAAGAGGCACTAGAGGCACCTAATACCCCAGCAAGCATATGCTCTGTGTGTGACACTAAAGATTGGTCAGCCATTTTATGCCATGAATCACTACGCACAGCATCTGGGGAGAACTTACTAAAGCTTTCATATGCTCTAGTTGGGCTGACAAATCGACTGGCGAGAATTAACAAGTCTTGCTGGGAAATGGCAGTGTGTTTTCTGTTAGCGTCTTTTTTGTTTGAATCAGATTGAAGTGAGCCCGGATTGATAAAATGGCTAGCTTGAATACGCTCAGCGACACCCGCTCTAAACCATAATGAGCCTAATATATAACAAATAATATTAGCTAATAGGGCAATAAGCGTATCGTCAACCTCTGGGCTAATTGAGGCTAATAAGCCTGTTTCTTGCCCTAAACCTACACTGCCTTCAAATAGGATATAACACCATAAAGAAAACCCTACCGCTAAGCCTAAGAATACCCCAGAGCGATTACCGTACTTCCAATACAATCCACCGAGCAAAGCTGGTGCAAGCTGAGCGAAAGCACCGAATGACAATTGTCCTAAATGAGATAATGACTCACTATTACCGAACAATAAGTAACTTAAATAGCCTAATGAAAGAATGATAACGATGGCAAGACGGCGAGCATTAAGTAAAAAACGAGCAAATTGATTAAAATTAGTTCCACTCACTTTATTCGTGCGTAGCATGAAAGGAACAATCCACTCATTACTAATCATAATACTTATCGTCACCACAGCAACAATTACCATACCCGTTGCCGCAGATAATGTACCTAACAAAGCAATCACCGCCAGTACCGGTTGATCTAGTGCTAAAGGAAGATTAATCACGTAAGTGTCGGCGGCCACACTGTCGCCGAGTAATAATGTGCCAGCTAAGGCTAATGGCGCCACAAACAAGCCAAACATGGCGAGGTATAATGGGAATATCCAACGTGCTTTTTTAAGTACAGACTCTTCAGCACATTCCACCACCATGACATGGAATTGCCTTGGCATACATAAAAATGCGGCTACACCCACAAACATCTCAGGCAAAAAAGAAGTAATATTTAATGAGCCATGTTTAATAATGTCTTTTTCTGCCGCCTGCTGCCAAATATCGCCAAACCCATCAAAAAAGCCAAAAGTAATCACAAAGCCAACAATTAAAAAAGCAGCTAGCTTCACTAATGACTCGAATGCAATAGCGACCATCATTCCAGGGTTATGCTCTGTTGCATCAAGCTTTCGTGTACCAAATAAGATAGCAAAGATTGCTAAAATAAATGTCATGACCATGGGGACGCTGACATCATTTAATGGCATGTTTTCAGGCTGAAATAAATTCAAGCTAAAGACCATCGCTTTTAACTGCAAAGCGATATAAGGCATGATCCCAAATAAAGCAATAAGTGTCACAATTGCAGCAAGGGTTTGAGATTTTCCATAGCGAGCGGCAATAAAATCTGCAACAGAGGTGATATTTTGCGCTTTTGATATGGCTACTATCTTACGAAGCATGCCAAAGCCTAAAGTAAAAACCAAAATAGGCCCTAAATAAATCGGTAAAAAAGACCACAAATCATTAGCAGACTGCCCCACCGTGCCTAAAAAGCTCCACGACGAACAGTAAACCGCTAGACTTAAGCCGTATATCCACACTTGCACCTTTTTGGTGATTTTACTAAACCAGCGTTCAGCTCCCCACGCTAAGATAAACAGCAAGGAAACATAGCAAATTGCAATTACAGCAACGACTAAGGTCAAATTCATAGCATTCTCTTTAATTATTTTTATGCTTAATATTTGTGCAATAAAACCGTTTCACGAATACGTCATGCTAACATGCGCAACAGGTTAAATATTAAGGATATTTTAAAACTAGACCAAGGTCTAATAGTGTTAACCTCACCTTGCAGACAATACTCTCGTAACGCTAATTTTGACAAAGGGAAGCCCTATGAGCTCGCAGTCTCTCTATAAAGTACCAGCAGATTTCGCCAACAATGCACTGGTAGATAACGATAAATATAAAAAAATGTACCAAGAATCAGTGGTAAATCCAGAAGGGTTTTGGAGAGAACATGGTAAGCGTATCGATTGGATTAAGCCTTACACCAAAATCAAAAAGACCTCTTTTGATGATCATAACCTGTCTATCAATTGGTTTTATGATGGCACATTAAACGCCTCTGCAAACTGTTTAGATCGCCATCTTGAAAAAAATGGCGATAGAGTTGCCATTATATGGGAAGGCGATGATGCAAATGAGCAGCGTAAAATTACTTACCGTGAGTTACATACTGATGTGTGTAAATTTGCCAATGCACTTCGCAGCCAAGGCGTTTGTAAAGGCGATGTCGTCACGATTTATATGCCAATGGTGCCTGAAGCTGCTGTAGCCATGTTAGCTTGTGCTCGCATTGGTGCTATTCACTCAGTGGTATTTGGAGGTTTCTCTCCGGACTCCATTGCATCTCGTGTTATTGATGGCAAATCAAAAGTATTGATTACTGCCGACGAAGGTATTCGTGGTGGTCGTAAAATTCCTCTTAAACGTAGTATTGATGACGCACTGAATAACCCAGATGTTGATTGCGTCGAAAAAGTTATCGTACTCAACCGCACAGGCGGAGATATCGATTGGGTTGAAGGTCGTGATATTTGGTGGAGCGATGTAATGGCAACAGCTTCAGAGCATTGCCAAGCCGAAGAAATGGGCGCTGAAGACCCGCTTTTCCTGCTTTATACATCAGGCTCAACTGGTAACCCTAAAGGTGTGCTGCACACAACCGGTGGTTACATGGTTTATGCATCAATGACACACGAATATGTATTTGATTACAAAGAAGGCGAGGTTTATTGGTGTACTGCCGATGTCGGTTGGATTACTGGCCATTCCTATATGGTTTATGGCCCACTGGCTAATGGTGCAACGATTCTTATTCATGAAGGTGTACCTAATTCTCCAGGTCCATCGCGTTTAGGTGAAATGATTGATCGTCATAAAGTGAATATTCTTTATACCGCACCGACATTAATCCGTGCACTGATGGCAGAAGGCAAAGAGCAATTTGACGGCTTTGATGGCAGTTCGCTTCGTGTAATGGGCTCAGTAGGTGAACCTATCAACCCTGAAGCTTGGCGCTGGTATCACGAAGTCATTGGCCATGAGTCTTGCCCAATTGTTGATACTTGGTGGCAGACAGAAACTGGCGGTATCTTAATTAGCCCACTTCCTGGAGCAACCGATGCTAAACCAGGCTCTGCGACTCGCCCATTCTTTGGTGTGCAGCCAGCCCTAGTTGATAACATGGGTAATATTTTAGATGGTGCAGTTGAAGGTAATTTGGTCATTCTCGATTCTTGGCCAGGCCAAATGCGCACGGTTTATGGCGATCATGACCGTTTTGCATTAACGTATTTTAAAACTTTCCGAGGCATGTACTTTACTGGTGATGGTGCCCGTCGTGACGAAGACGGTTATTACTGGATCACGGGTCGTGTGGATGACGTTATTAACGTATCCGGTCATCGTTTAGGTACCGCCGAAGTTGAAAGTGCCCTTGTTTCACATGAGCTAGTTGCTGAGGCCGCAGTAGTTGGTTACCCCCATGACATCAAAGGTCAAGGTATCTACGCTTATGTGACCTTAACTAAAGGTATTGAAGAAACGGAAGAACTTCGTCAAAACTTACGACAATGGGTTCGTAAAGAAATCGGCGCGTTAGCTACCCCAGATTTGATTCAATGGGCTGGTGGTTTACCTAAGACTCGCTCTGGCAAGATTATGCGCCGTTTCTTGCGTAAGATTGCAGCAAACGAGGTAACAAACTTAGGTGATTCTTCAACACTTGCAGATCCTGCGGTAATCGATACCTTGATAGAATCACGCTTAAACAAAGCGGAATAATATCCTAATCAATTAACTGTCCTACCCACCTTGAGAAATCCTAACCAGATTCTCGTTGCCCCCTCAATTGAGGGGGCTTTTTTATATCAATTTTTTATACCGCCTAAATTAAGGGCTTTATTTCATGCTAGAGTAACCATTTATATCACTAGCAATGTATGCTCCGTGAATGCGATGAGTTTCATTATTACTTTGAACATTATTCAATAACGATAAAAACCTATGACAGCTGTAATATCCCTTCGTGATTACCAACAAGATTCTGTTGATGCCGCTATAAAACACTTTAAGCAAAGTAATGACTCCGCTGTATTAGTATTACCAACAGGTGCTGGTAAAAGTATCGTGATAGCAGAACTTGCAAGAATAGCTAGAGGCAATGTTTTGATATTGACTCATGTTAAAGAGCTAGTCGCTCAAAATGCAGAAAAAGTGGGATTACTGACTCAAGATGCCAGTATTTATTCAGCTGGATTAAACCAAAAAAAAGCAGTAGGTAAAACGGTTGTGGCTAGCGTTCAATCAGCTGCTAGGGCGCCTGAAAAATTTAACCAAACTTTCTCTTTGGTTATTATTGATGAATGTCACCGTGTTAGTAACGATGAAAATAGTCAGTATTGGCAGTTATTAAATCATCTGAAAAAAAATAATCCGCAACTAAAATTACTAGGCTTAACGGCAACACCATACAGATTAGGACTAGGCTGGATATTTCGCCATCATTATCACGGTAAAGTCGGCAACACAGAAAAACCTATTTTTGAACAATGTATTTTTGAATTGCCCATGCGGCCACTCATTAAACGCGGGTATTTAACAGCACCTAAGATATTCGATGGCTTAAGCGCACAATATGATTTTAGCCAGGTAACCCCTTCAGAGACTGGCGAATATCCACAAAAAGAAGTCGATGATTTATTAGATCATCAAGGCCGAGCTACCACAGCAATAATTAAGCAGGTTGTGCAACTAGCAGAACACCGTAAAGGCGTGCTCATATTTGCAGCAACAGTACGTCACGCAAAAGAAATAATGAAGTTACTCGATGATAGTGCAGCTTTAATTACCGCTGACACCCCTCATACAGTGCGTGATGATATTATTTCACGGTTTAAGCAACAAAGTCTTAAATATATTGTCAACGTAGCGGTACTTACTACAGGCTTTGATGCTCCCCATGTAGATTTAATTGCTATTTTAAGGCCTACGGCCTCTGTGAGCTTATTTCAGCAAATGATTGGCAGAGGCTTACGCTTAGCAAAAGACAAAGAGGATTGCCTAGTCATTGACTATGCGGCTAATGGATATGATCTTTATTTTCCTGAAGTTGGCCAAGTCAAACCCAACAGTAAATCTGTCCCAGTACAAGTACACTGCCCCGTTTGCCAGTTTGCTAATACTTTTTGGGGTATTGTCGATGCCGACGGTGATATTGTTGAACACTTCGGACGACGCTGCCAAGGGTTAGTCGATACAAAACAGGATACACATCAGCAATGTGATTTCAGGTTTCGCTCTAAATCCTGCCCTGGTTGTGGCGCTGAAAATGATATTGCAGCGCGCATTTGCCAAACATGCCAGTCAACTCTCATTGATCCAGATAAACGATTAAAACAAGTTTTATCCTCTCAACATCATCATTTATTCAAATGCCAAGAGATGCATCTCATCGAAGATGATAAAAAGCTGATAGTGAAATATTTCGATATTGACGCTAATGAATTTAAAGAAAGCTTTAGAATGGAAACACCTGCTCAGCGGCGCGCCTTATATGCAATTTTTATTGCTCCACACTCGCGCACGCCTGGGATGAAACATCCACAATTCTCATCACCTCAACAAGTTCTTGAACACCAGAAACATTTTAAAACGCCTGATTTGCTGTTACTAAAAAAACAAAAGCATAAGTGGGAATTAGTGGAAAAGTTTTTTGATTATAAAGGACGATTTAAAACCATTAATGAAAACAGTTTTGTTTGAATTGAATGAAATTATCAATTCGATAAAACTTATGGTATAAATCGTCAAATCAAAAAAAGGAGTCACTATGTTTGTTGTAATTTTTGGCCGTCCAGGCTGCCCTTATTGTGTTCGTGCTGTTGAACTATCAGAAAAATTAACTGAACAGCGTGACGGATTTAAGTTCAAGTATGTCGACATTCACGCTGAAGGCATTTCAAAAGCTGATTTAGAGAAAACGGTTGGCAAGCCTGTTGAAACAGTGCCGCAAATCTTTGTCGATGAAGTGCATGTTGGTGGTTACACTGAATTTGAACAGTACGTACGTTCAAACAACTTATTGGGCTAATTAGATTAAAAATCAATTATGCACAAATGAAAAAAGGGTTAATTCAATGAATTAACCCTTTTTTGATGTCGTAATGCTACCTTAGAAAATCACTAGCTTTTAAAGCACGTATTTAGCAGAGAACAAAATACGGCTTAGGTCACCATCACTTCCATTTTCACGTTCGTTTTTCGCATACATATATTCAACACCAAAGGTCAAAGGCTTGGTTGGTGAATACAATAAGTTAATATAACTTGAGTATGACTCAGCATTTACTAAGCTACTCGATAGCATGGTATCGTTATCAGCTTTAAATGCTGACACAGTGACACTCGTACGCCACTTGTCATTCCACCAATGGCGGTAAGCGGCATAGCCACCGTAAGAGCTTATCGCTTGTATTTCGCCGTTAGCATCAAGATTACCAGCATTGGCATAATTCAACGCCATATAACGCCCTAGGCCTTCACCGTAGGTTGCTGAGAATTTAAAGTCATCGTTTCCGACCGGGATAATACCGGCAATACTCGCACCGTAACCCATTTCAGTTGAATCAACTGCCTGCCCATCAACATTTTCTTCAACATTCAATTGACGTAAAATACCAGCCACAGAAATTGCAGTCCCACCTTCTGTCTTAAAGTTATAACGAGCAACAACATCTGGCACAATGCCACTACCACTGGTGAGTCGTGTTGCCGTAGCAAATTTATTTACAGTCGTTTCAGGGTTTTCGACTGCTATTTGAAATCCACCATTGGTATAGCGAATCATCGCTTGTCTAACAAAAGGTGTACCTTCGGCAGCACCAACAAAATCTAAGTTTTCAGGCAATGCGCCAGGATTTTGGAACGTTGTCCATGTTTGACCGACTGTCCAGTTATCATAACTAATAAAAGCTTGTCGGATACGTGGTGAATAACTGTTAGATACACGTTCATTACCGTCAGTATGAGTCATGAAATCTAATTCAATAAAACCTGTTAACTTATGACCATCAAAATCTGAAACCGTTTTAAAATTAAAACGAGTTTCTCGCGCCTGAAAATCGACAACTTGTTTACCATTACCCTCTTCGCCATAAATAGTACCAGGCACATAAAATTGACGAGATAAACTTCCTGAATCGGGTGCGCCATTACCATAGTCACTGAACATCACATCAGCTTTTACGTAGCCCCCAAACTGCATATCAGTATCTGCATAACTAACATTACTTAATGCCAGCATTGAACAACCGATTAATAAACCATATTTTGCTTGTTTCATCATGCTCTCCCTGTTCTTATCATCTAAAGCAATATGACTCACTTAACAAACAAGCAACATTAGCAATAGGTCTATTAGACAAAAGTAGATGAGAGAAAGCTAAAATGATTAACAGGTTTGCAATTAAATGGTAAATAACATTAGCAATTTGAAAACGTTAAGACTGCCCAGTAAAATTAATAGCTAAGCAGTATTCTTGTGAACAAAAGAATACTTATTCATGAGGCGATAAAGTTGACAAAAAGTACAACATCAACATACAAGAGTTGAGTTTATAGTAAGGCTGAATAAAATAAAAAAGCTTGAATATGAATAGATTAAAAACGGTAGGACAATAGAAGAACTGAATTAAAGCCGAACAGGCAATCTCACTTTCAGAAAAGTGGTGGGTCGTGAAGGATTCGAACCTTCGACCAATTGGTTAAAAGCCAACTGCTCTACCAACTGAGC
>NZ_LKTL01000037.1:0-31903 GCF_001401775.1 Shewanella sp. P1-14-1
ACGCTACCGACCCGCGTGGCGGCCAGAGACCTTCGGCTTTCGCTAAACGAATGAAATTATTCATTCGATGTCCTTCGGACACGCTACCGCCCATAGATTACGGCTTCTATAGTGCCCATCGAAAATTCGATATTCATATTTGTAAAAAAACTGACTAAAACAACCATTTTGTACTAGTTCTTTTTAGTAAGTCATCTCAATTTCGAAATGTACTATATCTTATTCTATGTTGTTTGTTAGTTGAAAAATTCAAATGACTCTAATGGACTTATTGATAGCATCATTCACTAAATCGGATGTTGCTACCTTTCTGCTAATCACACTCATTCAAAATAACAAACAAAACACCAACCAATATCTTACATCGTTAAAATGCAGGCCAAAACAATAGCGAATATCTTACAAGAAAAATTGTCAATATCTCACCCGGCTAAAGCTTTAAAATCTATTTGCTCACTCATTCACATAAACAGCCTCTAAAGCACTTTTTTAATACTCGCTTCTTCTACTGACATGCGCTTTTGCTGCCCCATAATATTAAATAAAACGAAACAGCGCTTTTCGGCATTTTTCTCTTCAAAAATCGCTTCTAAATCCACAAACGGCCCGTCAGTAAACTTAACTTTATCGCCGTGTTGCAAACCATTATCGATATCCGGCTTGTGTTGTTTTACTCTATTTTTAATACCTTGAATGATCCTGTTATCAATTGCTGTCATATCTTCACGACAACCAATTATCCTTGACGCACCACGAGTTGAGTGAATGCGGCTAACGCTCACTTCTGTAGGATCAAAATAGATAAATAAATAACAAGGGAATAGCGGTACTTCAACAAGCTTGGTTTTTCCTTGAGATGTTTTCTCTTCTTGAATGACAGGTAAATAGCTTTCAATTTGTTGCATGGCTAAATTTTGTTGCGCACGTCTCTCATTACGTGGTTTACAATATAACAAATACCATGACTTCATCTTAATTACTCTTCATTCATCCAGTGGTGACTTCCTTTATCACCAAGCTGCAGATTTTAGCAAAGCTGGTAATGTAAAGAAATGTCTTTTGGCTTTTATGCTCCTATTTGGCGAGTTTTGATACAAAAAAATACTTTGCCGCTATGTAAACGCACATTCCAAATTGCATTCAATTTTAAATAAAAAGAAATACAAACAAAAAAGCCACCTCAAATACCAGGTGGCTTAACAATCACTAATACAATGTCTTACTAGATTTCTATCAAAATCTAGCAGAGATAAAATGCTAAACTAAATACCGTTAAAATTAGTTACTCTCTGGCTTTGGCGGAAAATTCAACATCACTTGCCCTATCGCATGATTGATAATTTCTACGCGTTCTTCAGGCGTATTTTGATCGCGAATCGTATCTGCAACACTGCCACGCCAAACCAGCTTGCCAGTTTCTTTATCAACAAAATCGATAATTAACGTGCCAACTTCATATTCGCGAACTGTTGTTTGCGTATTGATACCTGCACCGCCCCAGCCACGACGCCCATAATATGGGTAATAGCCATAACTGGTGTTGAATGTGTCAACGTTAATCTTTTTATCCACTTTGGTAAGGTAGTTAACAAGTATATCGGCGTTTTCAACGTCTACCTTAGATAAGCCTTTTTGAGTCAGCTGGTTATTCACTGCATCTCTAACACGTTGATCCATCAAACCATCAAGATGGTATGTGCTGTCTTCAGTTTTCTTTTCTACCCAAGCAAAACTTTTGTATTGGTCGAACGAAACTGCTGGATCATAATCAGAGTTCGTTTTTAATGTACTACATGCACTTAATGCTAAAACAGCTGCGGCAACGAAAAGCTTTTTCATAGTGTCTCCAAACGATAACGAGCTAAAGGCTTGTTTCATTTACGATGTAAGATGGATTCATGATTAATATTTAGCTTACCTAGGTAAGTCTTAATCATCAACCGATAATATAAACAAAATGTGTCTACACAAGCTAAATGCAACGCTTAGGCTTTCCATCGTTTTACTGATAAACAATTTAGCTAGTATCAAGTCAATTTATCCTAAAGCGGCAAACGAAGGAGCTTTAGCGTCCTGATTTAGTTTGCTAAACTGGTATTAACACCCCATGACTTCTGTTTATTATGAGAATCGATCCAAACATATCATTAGTTTATAGCACTGATGGCGGCAAAATAGACCAGCCCAAACAAGAAGAAGTAATTCCTCAAGGTGATGGGATTGTCCGCATACATAAAGACAGTAAAGGACGTAAAGGAAAAGGCGTAAGTGTAATTAAAGGCTTAGGGCTTGATGCTAAAGCGCTTAAAGCGCTAGCTCAGAAGCTAAAAAAGCAATGTGGCTGTGGCGGAACAGTAAAAGGATTCGATATTGAAGTACAAACTGACGATAGAGAAAAAATCAAAGTCCTGCTAGAGAAACAAAATTACACTGTGAAGCTTGCTGGAGGTTAAAGACCTCAATAACCTTAATTTACAAATTTAAGGTATAGCTTTTATTTTTTTAAACGATTGCCGCATTCTATTTTAATTTGTGAAAGGAAAACTTATGGATAGCTTACAAGGTCACCTTTTAATTGCTATGCCGTCATTAGAAGATACCTTCTTTGAACGTTCTGTTATCTATATTTGTGAGCATAACGATAAAGGTGCAATGGGCGTGATGATTAACCGCCCTACCAATATCGTGATTGATGAGTTACTCGACCAAATAGGACTAACCAAAGAGTCCGAACTGAGTTTGGATTTAGAAGGGCCGGTATTGTTAGGTGGCCCTGTCGATACAGACAGAGGCTTTGTATTACATACGCCACAAGAACAATGGGTTAATAGTGAGGCGATAAGCGACTTTTGTATGCTTACCACGTCACGTGACGTACTCAATGCCCTCGGCACTAATGAATCACCATCACAATTTGTTGTGGCATTAGGTTACTCTGGTTGGAGTAAAGATCAGCTTGAACAAGAACTTGCTGAAAACACCTGGTTGACGATACCCGCCACATCAGAGTTACTATTTTGCCAAGATCATGAAGCATTATGGGCAGAGGCAACTAAAAAGCTCGGATTTGATATTTGGCAAATATCTTCTCAAGTCGGTCATTCATAATACTCGCCACAATTGTTTAGCTAAATGTTGAACATTATTTTAAGACTAATATAAGGCATTGATTTCTATGCAATCAAAAACCGTTTTAGGTTTTGACTTTGGTACCAAAAGTATCGGTGTTGCTGTAGGACAAGAAGTAACAGCAAGCGCCGCCCCCGTGTCAGCCATAAAAGCTAACGACGGTATTCCTAATTGGGATGAAATAGAAGCAGTTATCAAAGAATGGAAACCTGACTTTATTGTTGTCGGGTTACCGTTAAACATGGACGGAACTGAGCAGGAAATGACCCAACGGGCACGGAAATTTGCTAACAGAGTCAGTGGCCGTTTTGGTATTAAAGTCGTCACCCAGGATGAGCGCTTAACCACTACCGATGCCAAAGCTCGTTTGTTCGAACTCGGTGGTTATAAAAAGCTAACAAAAGGCCAAGTTGATGCGGTATCGGCCGTGTTAATCATCGAAAGCTATTTTGAAAACCAGTTTCTCGAAAACTAATATTGCTGAAAACTAATAATTTGAAAATCAGGACTCTGATTAATACTGTCTGCTTTAAAAGACCGGCAAAATAACAAAACAATGCAATAGCAAGAGAAACAATAAAGGAGCCAAACGGCTCCTTTAATTTACTTATAACGGACAATTATAGGTATGGCTTAACCAAGTTCGCCATCATATTAATATGGGCATCATTGTCATTCAAACACTCAATATAGCGGAACTTCTTACCTCCCGCCTCTTCGAAGACTTCACGATTTTCGCCTTTAATTTCTTCTAAGGTTTCTAAGCAATCGGCACTAAACGCAGGGCACACGACAGCGATATCATTAACACCTTCTTTAGGTAATGCTTCCATTGTTGCGTCAGTATAAGGCTGTAGCCATTTCGCTTTACCAAAACGAGACTGGAAAGTCATAACGTATTCTTTCTCGTCTAAGCCTAGCTTTTCTACCACTAATCGCGTTGTTTTTACACAAAAGCAATAATATGGATCGCCTAAATGTAAATTACGCTCTGGCATTCCATGATATGACAATACTAATTTTTCAGGTTTTCCGTTAGCATCGAAATCAGCTTGAATTGATTCAGCTAAGGCATCAATAAAAGTCGGATCGTCATGGTATGTATTAATGAAATGCAGTGCAGGAATGTAGCGCCATTTGCATAACTCTTTTGCAATAGCATCAAATGCTGAAGCGGTTGTTGGTGCTGCATATTGAGGATATAGCGGCAATACAATTACTCTATCAATTCCATCCTTGTGCATTTTTTGCAGTACAGATGGCGTTGAGGGGTTACCATATCGCATCGCTAAATGAACTGAGGAATCAACCTCGTTATCTTCAAATAATTTGGCTAGTTTTTGTTGCTGGCGCACACTAATGTCCATTAGCGGCGAGCCCTCATCTGTCCAAACTTCTTTGTAAAGCGCCGCTGACTTAGCAGGGCGAACACGTAAAATAATCCCGTGTAAGATGATCATCCAAACTAATTTCGGAATTTCGACAACACGTGGATCTGATAAAAACTCAGCAAGGTAGCGTCTAACTGCTGAAGGGGTTGGATCATCTGGCGTCCCCAAGTTCATTAATAATACGCCAGTCTTACCGCGAGACTTGTGACCGTCTTCTTTACTTAAACCAGAAAATTTATACAAAACTATCTCCGAAAAAAGTCACTCACCACTTTGTTGCTGAGATTCAAACAACAATATGGTGAATTTTAGAGGCTATTAACTAACACAGTTATTGATTCCTTAGCAGCGTAATCAAACTGTAAACAAATAGTTTCAATAGCAATGAAAATTTATAAAACAGACTCTATCGCTTTTTTCATCTCTTCGCTATCCGGTTTTACTCGAGAGTTGAATTGCTGCACACTTTCACCATCTGCACTGACTAAGTATTTGTAAAAATTCCATTTAGGTGCTGCGGTTTTGTCACCTAAATAGGCAAACACAGAATTAACATCATTACCTCTAACTGCCGATGTCGACACCATAGTAAAAGTCACGCCATAATTTAAAAAGCACACATCTGCAGTTTTTGCTTCATCATCTTCTTCTTGAAAAAAGTCATCTGATGGAAAGCCAATCACAACGAGATCATCCTGATATTGTTTGTGAACCGCCTCTAATGCTTCAAATTGAGGGGTAAAACCACAATTACTGGCCGTGTTCACAATAAGCACCGGCTTTCCTTGAGTTAATTCACATAAATCAACCGTTTCTTCAGAGTGCAACTTGCGCGCTTCTACATTTAAATAGTCTGGGCAAGAATTAGCAAAAGTAACGCCGCTAAGTAATGTAGTAGATGCTAGCAGGCTTGTTATTAATAATTTGTTTTTCATAATATTCCCTTTTGAAATTTTTTAATTTTTTAATTTTTTACAATACCTTGATGGTAAGAAGTTAGCATGAATCTTGTTATGCCAATACGGTATAAACCTGCTGAAGGTTCAACATTTGTTGAAAAATTTTAGCTAAATTAAAAACAAAAAAACCAAAGTAAACGATAGCTTACCTTGGTTTTATATTGTGAATCACTGACAGGTATTAAGCATTCAACTAATCCATGTCTAACGTGACACCATCCATAATGCCAGAACTGCTACTCTCATTATTTTGCAGTTTTATCATTAGGCGTAAATCGTTTGGAGAATCAGCATGATGCAGCGCATCTGCATAGCTGATTTCTTTTTCTAAGTATAAATCCAATAACGCTTGGTCAAAAGTCTGCATGCCCTGCTCTCGTGACTTACTCATGGTTTCTTTGAGCAAATGCAGCTCATTTTTTGCAATCAAACTCGCCACACGAGGCGTGTTGATTAACACTTCAATAGCAGCGCGACGCCCAGAGCCATCTGATTTCGGCACAAGCTGTTGAGCGACAATGCCACGTAAGTTTAGCGACAAATCGAACAAGAGTTGGTTATGCTTATTTTCAGGCACTAAATGCATAATACGGTCTAACGCTTGGTTAGCATTGTTAGCATGGAGTGTTGCCATACATAAGTGACCCGTTTCAGCAAATGACAGCGCAAACTCCATGGTTTCTTGAGTTCGAATTTCACCAATCAAAATAACATCTGGCGCCTGACGAAGTGAGCTTTTAAGCGCAGCATCAAAAGAGTCAGTGTCTATACCGACTTCTCGCTGAGTAATAATGCTTTTACGATGGTCATGCACAAATTCCACTGGGTCTTCAATCGTTAAAATATGACCTCGAGCATGTGAATTACGATAACCAACAAGCGATGCCAACGAGGTTGATTTACCAGTACCGGTACCACCGACCATAATAATCAGACCACGTTTACTCATGACCAAATCTTTTAAAATGGGCGGTAGCTTTAAATCTTCAACTTCTGGGATTTTTGTTTCAATACGGCGCATCACACAACCAGGTGATTCACGTTGCCAAAAAGCACTAACACGAAAACGGCCTAATTCTTTAGCCGCAAAAGCAAAGTTACATTCGCGAGATTCATGAAACTCTTGTTTTTGCACATCAGTCATTAAAGACTCTACAAAATCTAACGACTGCTCAGGCGTAAAACTGCTTTCTGATAACGGTCTTAATTCACCATCAATTTTTGCACTCGGCGGAAATCCCGCGGTAACAAATAAATCTGATGCTTTACGGTCTACCATGACCTTTAAAAAAGGACGAACATCCATCTGCTTTATCCCTTAAAAGTTAGCTTGTTTATTTGAGCTTTTAGACATCGCATCATCACGGCTAATTAAGCCACGGTTAACTAAGTTTTGTAAGCATTGCTCAAGTGTTTGCATTCCGTGCGCCATACCGGTTTGAATAGCAGAGTACATTTGCGCGACTTTATCTTCACGAATTAGGTTTCTAATCGCGGGTGTGCCCATCATAATTTCATGGGCAGCGACTCGGCCACCACCGACTTTCTTAATCAAGGTTTGCGAAATTACCGCCTGTAATGATTCAGATAACATAGTACGTACCATGTCTTTCTCACCCGCTGGGAATACATCCACAATACGGTCAACGGTTTTAGCCGCTGAAGTTGTATGCAAGGTGCCAAATACTAAATGACCGGTTTCTGCTGCTGTCATTGCTAAGCGAATGGTTTCAAGGTCACGCATCTCACCAACAAGAATGACATCAGGATCTTCACGAAGTGCACTTCGAAGCGCCGCTTCAAAACTATGGGTATGCTTGTGTACTTCACGTTGGTTGACCAAACATTGTTTGTTTTGGTGAACGAATTCTATTGGGTCTTCAATAGTTAATATGTGATCATGACGTTCATTATTAATATAATCGACCATCGCAGCCAATGTGGTTGATTTACCCGAACCAGTAGGCCCTGTAACCAAAACAAGCCCACGAGGAAAACTCGAAATCTTCTTAAAGATTTCAGGTGCGCCTAATTGCTCTAATGATAAAATATCACTTGGAATGGTACGAAATACCGCACCAGCACCACGAGATTGGTTATAAGCATTCACACGAAAACGAGCTAAGTTAGGCACTTCAAATGAGAAATCGATTTCTAGATGTTCTTCATAGTCCTTACGTTGCTTATCATTCATGATGTCATACACCAGACCATGAACTGCTTGGTGGTCTAAGGCAGGTAGATTAATCTTTCTGACTTCACCATCAACTCGAATCATCGGCGAAACACCTGCTGAAAGGTGTAGATCCGAGGCATTGTGTTTTACACTAAAGGCAAGTAACTCAGTTATTTCCATGGTCAATGACATCCATTTAAACAAATAAAAACAATATGACAACAATAGCAGACCGAATATCAATCGCCCAGAGCCAAATTGCTCAAGCGGCGCAAAATTGTTCACGTAACAGTGAAGAAGTCACTTTGCTTGCAGTAAGTAAGACAAAACCTATTTCAGATATTATCGCCGCCTACGAAGCTGGCCAGCGTTGTTTTGGTGAAAACTACGTCCAAGAAGGTGAAGAAAAAGTCATTGCACTTAAGCAAGACTACGCTGATATAGAGTGGCATTTTATTGGCCCGCTTCAATCAAATAAATCACGGATTATTGCTGAACACTTTGATTGGATGCACACTGTGAGTCGAGAAAAAATCGCTAAACGATTAAATGATCAGCGGCCAGCAACCAAAGCACCTTTGCAAATATGTATTCAAGTCAATATCAGTAATGAAGACACTAAGTCTGGACTGCAAGCCAGTGAAATAAACGCATTAGCAAATGCCATCAGTCAACTTCCAAACCTAACTTTGCGTGGCTTGATGGCAATTCCAACGGCTACAGATGACATTAATGTGCAAAAAGCGGAATTTACCAAGCTTCAAGCGCTTTACCATCAACTGCAAAATGATTATCCAACGGTCGATACACTGTCGATGGGAATGAGCAATGACTTAGCCGTAGCCATCGCTCATGGTTCTACCATGGTAAGAATTGGAACCGCCATTTTTGGCTCTAGAAAATAATTAAGGTTGCCGTTTCATCCTAGGCTCCTTTAGTACGATTAAATGCATATAAGTTATGAATATTTTTTAACCTCTAGTGACTTGTAAAAAGTCACTTGCACCCAAATATATTATTTAACCGTATTTAGAAATGTCGTATGAATACCAATAACGCATTATCTGTAAACACATTAACCACGACTCACCCTACAATAAAAGCGATCTTAATTTATGACTCAAGCAAAAATCTGTTTTATTGGCGCAGGAAATATGCCTCGTTCAATTATTAGCGGACTGATTTCAAATGGATATCCTGCAGAGCTTGTGCATGCAACTAACCCAAGTGTGGGAAAGCTCGATGCGTTAAAAGCTGATTTTGGCATCCAAGTGTCTCATGACAATATTGTTGCAGCTCAAGCTGCTGATGTGATTGTGCTCAGTGTGAAACCGCAATTAATGCAAATGGTTTGTGAGCAAATGAGCCACCTAGATTTATCAAGTAAGTTAATGATTACTATCGCGGCAGGTATTCCAGCATCTCGCTACCAAGATTACTTTAAACAACCCATTAAACTCGTCCGCACCATGCCAAATACCCCAACTCAAATTGGTGCTGGCATGACAGGACTCTTTGCAGATGAATCGATTTCAGCTGCTAACAAACAAATATGTGAAACCTTAATGCAAAGCGGTGGTAAAACAGTTTGGGTAAAACAAGAAGATGAGTTAAATCAGGTCATCGCACTTGCTGGTAGTTCACCCGCTTACTTCTTCTTATTTATTGAGTCTATGATTCAGCACGGCGTTAAAACAGGTCTAGATGAAGTCACTGCGCGCGAGCTTGCCCAGCAAGCAGCTTTAGGGGCTGCTCAAATGGTGGTTCAAAACCCACAGCTATCACTTGAAGAGTTACGCACTAATGTCACCTCAAAAGGTGGGACAACCGCTCAAGCAGTTGACACTTTTGAGCAAGGAAACTTACGGGGTTTAGTCGACCAAGCTATGACAAACTGCAAAAAACGCGCAGAAGAAATGGCAAAAACGTTTTAAATTAATGCTGTTTCAGCCAAACTGATGATATTCCATTACGTTTGGTAACGTATTAAGGCAATATTCAGTAAGAAATCCGATAATAGGCTTTATTAATTGATGACTTATTAACGTGGTTTACTGCTAAACGAGTTATATCAGCTATTTAAAAATTGTAACAACAGGGCTCAACAAAATGAATGCAATGCAATTTCTGGTCACCACCATCTTTGACCTCTATTTAATGGTGGTCATTTTACGCTTTTGGTTACAACTCGCCAGAGCAGACTTCTACAATCCTTTTAGCCAGTTTGTAGTTAAAGCGACACAACCTATTATTGTTCCAATGCGCCGCGTTTTACCTTCAATTGGTAGTATTGACACTGCTTCAATTGCACTGGCATTTTTAGTGGTTGTGCTCAAATTTGTCACACTAGGCCTATTGGTCGATTTTAAAATCGATGCCGTTTCACTCATCATCTTGTCAGCAGTATCGGTAATAAAAGAAGCTGGTATGCTGCTTTTCTGGGTATTGATTATTCGTGCATTGTTAAGCTGGTTCAATCAAGGCCATAACCCTATTGTGATGGTAATGGATCAACTTACAGAGCCATTTTTACGCCCGGTACGTAAAATATTGCCTCCAATGGGTGGTCTTGATTTATCAGTCATGATTGTTCTGATTGCAATGAACTTTATCAATATCTTATTTGCGCAATACATTCCATATTGGAACATAGTGTAAAGGCACTCATGCTTATATGTACTTAGCACCTTTGCTTAATATAGTCAGCAATACTTAAGCAATGTTTGTAACGACTTATCAGTTAATAATTAAAGGGCTATCATTAATTAAAGGGCTATAGCATTAATAAGGCCATTACTCAGCAGCAAGATGGTTTGCTGCTGAACCTTTATGTTCAACCAAAAGCTAGCAGAGATACTATCGTTGGCTTGCATGGCCATGAGTTAAAAATCGCAATTACTGCGCCACCTGTTGACGGTAAAGCCAATCAACATTTAATCAAGTATCTCGCTAAATCCTTTAAAGTCAGTAAATCGGATGTAATGCTGCTAAAAGGACTTCAAGGGCGCCACAAACAAGTCAAAATAATCCAACCAAAACAGCTACCAGAAGCAATATCCGCCCTTTTGAGTTAAGCTCATTTCAGCTTTTGTACTTATCATTTTGTATCTACAACATGCACAATATAATCAGCACCTTACATTTCGAAACGATTAAAATAAGGTCGGCGAAGGGAAAATTCTCTATACTTATAAAATAAAGATTATTGTTAAGCTTATGTGCTTGCAAGCTGTTCAGTCAGTAAACACATAAGTTAATTGAGGACGTTAGTTATGTTGCGAACAATTTTATTGAGCTTGTTACTCAGCCTTACCGTAATAAGTCATGCTTTTGCTGAGCAAAAACAGCAAGTCGGAAATTTTGATATTCACTACATGGCGTTAAGCAGCACCTTTATCACGCCTAGTATTGCCAAAACCTATGGTATTGAACGAAGCAATTACAATGGCATTGTTAATATTGCAGTGTTAGATACCAGCCAAGAAGGCAACCCACCTGTTGCAGTTGAGATATCAGGGATAGCTAACAACTTACTTGATGCAAGAATCACGCTTGATTTTAAAGAAATAAAAGAAGGCAAAGCCATTTATTACATTGCCCAAGTTCCTTACCGCGACGATCAAGAAATTAATTTCAACATAGCCATAAAATATGGCAATAAACTCAATACTTCAGTCAAGTTCAAACAAAAATTCTATGTTGAATAGTTAGGCGGAGCCCCAATAACAGTCTGATATGAATTAAAGCCAATAACCTTCAGTATTGGCTTTAATTCATTTGGTCAATGGATAAATAATCTTCCCAAAGCGTTACTCTCTTGATTCAAACTATCTATCATTTGTGCCCTTAGGTATCATTAGCAAAATTTTTCTTATCAAGGTCTTTTCATGCAACAGATTGTCTTAGCCAGTGGCAACAAAGGTAAGCTTAAAGAGTTCGATCAAATGTTGGCTAAATTCAACATTCAAGTTTTACCGCAGAACCAATTTAACGTACCAGAAGTGGCAGAAACAGGAACAACTTTCATCGAAAACGCCATTATCAAAGCAAGGCATGCCGCCGAAGTGACTGGCAAGCCAGCCATTGCTGATGACTCTGGTCTTGAGGTGGATGCATTGCAAGGTGCACCTGGAATATACTCAGCAAGATATGGCGGTGAAAACGCTACAGAAAAAGACAGATACTTAAAATTACTCAATGCTCTTGAGGGTCAATCAAACCGCAATGCACGTTTTCAATGTGTACTGGTTTATATGCGTCATGCAAAAGATCCAACCCCTATCGTTTGTCAAGCTGCATGGGAAGGACAAATTAGTATTGCGCCACAAGGCGAACAAGGTCATGGCTACGATCCTGTATTTATTCCACATGGTTTTGACTGTTCAGCAGCAGAACTGACTAGCGAGCAAAAAAATCAATTAAGCCACCGTGGCTTAGCCTTGGATTTGCTAGTAGATGCATTAAAAGCGAAAGGAATTATTTAATTAGTATGCTGACGCTTCCTCCGTTAAGTCTTTATATTCACATCCCTTGGTGTGTACAAAAATGTCCTTATTGTGATTTTAACTCCCATGGGCAACATGGTGAGTTACCCCAGCAGCAATATGTCGATGCGCTATTAGCCGATTTATCTTTAGACTTACATTACGTGCAAGGCCGTAAGCTTCATAGCATTTTTATTGGCGGTGGCACGCCATCATTATTTGATGCTTCACAAATCAAACGTATTCTTGAGGGCGCTGAATCTCAAATAGGGTTTGAAGACGATATTGAAATCACAATGGAAGCGAACCCTGGCACCTTAGAACATGATGACTTTGCCGCCTATCAAGCAGCTGGAGTGACTCGTTTATCCATAGGTGTTCAAAGCTTTTCAAAAGATAAACTCAATTTACTTGGCCGTATTCATGATGAAAATGAAGCCGTTACTGCTGCAAATACGGCGTCAAATGCAGGTTATCAAAGCTTTAATTTAGATCTTATGCACGGCTTACCCAATCAAAGTTTTGATGAAGCTATGGCAGACATTGATACGGCGGCCAACTTAATGCCGCCTCATCTTTCTTGGTATCAATTAACTATTGAGCCCAATACGCTATTTCACTCGAAGCCACCACAACTTCCTGATGACGAAAACCTTTGGCATATCTATGAGCAAGGGCAAAAGAAATTAGCACAGTTAGGTTACGAGCAATATGAGATTTCAGCTTACGCCAAACCAGGTTTTCAGTGCAGGCATAATCTTAACTATTGGCAATTTGGGGACTATCTCGGTATCGGTTGTGGCGCACACGGTAAAATCACCCAAGTCCAACAAGATACAATTATCCGCACCGTAAAGATTAAACACCCTAAAGGGTATTTAGCTACTGATAACTTTACCTTTGAAACCAGCGTTGTCGAGCATGAAGATAGGGCTCTGGAATACTTAATGAATAGGCTCCGTTTAATGACCCCTATCCCAAAAGCAGAGTTTGAACAGCGAACAGGCTTATCTCATACAGTGCTTAATGATGGAATGAAAAAATCTATCGAACGTGGTTTATTAACTGACTCTAGTACGCATTGGCAATTAACCACCAAAGGGCATATGTTCGTGAATGATCTTTTGTCGCAATTTATCGACTAGCTTCACTAACCTATTCCTGTAACAATACAGCTGCTCTCAAAGCTGCACATATTAAAGCCACTACAACTGCAATTAGTGGCTTTTTTATTCCATTATTACTTTTATAGATCATGACGAAAGCACGCTAAATCCCTCTTGAACGCATTCAGCAACAATTAATACACAATTGCTAACATTTCACTTTACCTTTTTTTATCCTGCTCTATTAGGATAACTATCAATATTGCTAGGGCCTGTTGATCTTTCAAGGTTGTTTTTGCAGCGAATTGTTGACCATTTATGCAAGGAAGAGACTTTGTGGTGTAGTTATTCTACATAAAAAGTCAATAACGCAGTAAAAATGGCCAACAAACGCTGCCCAAAGGGGTCGAGTAAAAGCGTTTTACTCTTTGTTGGATGAATTTTGCTTAGATGACTAGGCATCAATCCATCCGCCTCAATTAAAACGCTTTTATTTCGAACAAAAGTTAACCAGCAAAGATCAACAGGCCCTAATATTGACTCTATTTCACTAAGTTAACGGACATTTTATGCGACTAAAAACAAAAACGACACTTATAGCCGTAGCCCTATCAAGCCTTTTATCGACTTCAGTTATCGCTCATGGAACTCACGGACAAACGGTAATGAGCCCAACTGAATCAACTAAAAAAGCGACCACTGAATCAGAAAAAGCCAATGAGCTATTTGAAAACATTTTCATGGAAAATGTCATGTCTAGCCCTATCTCTCAAACCTATATGCGTATTAAAAAAGATTACGACAAATGGGGTGATTTTAGTGAAAAGGCGCAAGACGAAGACTTAGCTCGTGCCAAAAAGCACTTAGCACAGCTAGATAGCATAGATGTTAGCAAACTCGATGAACAAACTGCACTAAGCTACAAGCTAATGAAGCAAGGTTTAGAGCAAGATATCGCTGATGATAAATGGCGCCACCATACTTACCCAGTCAATCAAATGTACGGTAGCCATACCTTCATTGCGACCTTCTTAATCAATCAACACCAAGTTGCCAGTGTAAGCGATGCAGAAGCCTACATCAGTCGTTTAAACGGCGTTAAGCTTGCCAGTGAGCAACTCGTCGAAGGTTTAAAACTTCGTGCTGGTAAAGGGATTATCGCTCCTAAGTTTGTATTCCCTTATGTCATATCTGACAGCCAAAATATCATTACTGGTGCTCCTTTTAGCGATACTGAAGATAAAAGCACGCTATGGGCTGATATCAATAAAAAGGTTGCTGCATTAGATGCACCACAAGCGAAAAAAGATGAGCTACTTGCAGATGCTAAACAAGCATTACTGACCAGTGTTCAACCTGCATATACCAACCTTATCGCCTACCTTAATGAGCTTGAGAAAAAAGCTGATACACGTGATGGTGTCTGGAAGCTACCCGAAGGTGATGACTTTTTTAATATGCGTTTAAGTCGTGTGACTACCACTGATATGAGCTCAGAAACTATCCACAAGTTAGGCTTAGCTGAAGTCGCTCGTATTCATGACGAAATGCGTGCAATTATGAAAAAGGTGAAATTTGACGGTGACTTGCAAGAGTTTATGGCCTTCATGCGTGATGATGATCAGTTTTACTACCCTGATACTGCAGAAGGTAAAACTCGCTACATGACTGAAGCTAAAGATCTTATCGACAACATGGAGTCACGCCTTGATGAAGTCTTTAACATCAAACCAAAAGCTAAACTAATCGTAAAACAAGTAGAAGCCTTCCGTGAGAAGTCAGCAGGTAAAGCGTTTTATGATGCACCTGCACCTGATGGCTCTCGCCCTGGTACCTACTACGCAAACTTATACGATATGAAGGCCATGCCAACTTATCAAATGGAAGCATTGGCTTACCATGAAGGTATTCCTGGTCACCATATGCAAATCGCTATTGCTCAAGAACTAGAAGGCATTCCGAAGTTCAGAAAATACGGTGGCTATACTGCATATATAGAAGGTTGGGGCTTATATACTGAGTACTTCCCTAAAGAAATGGGCTTGTATGCCGATCCTTACTCTGACTTTGGTCGCTTAGCAATGGAATTATGGCGAGCTTGTCGTTTAGTCGTTGATACGGGTATTCACTCTAAAAAGTGGACGCGTGAACAAGGTATTCAATACTATGTGGACAATACACCTAATGCGGAATCTGACGCTATCAAAATGGTAGAACGCCATATTGTAATGCCAGGACAAGCAACGGCATACAAAGTTGGTATGATAAAAATTCTAGAACTACGTGAAGATGCTAAAAAGCAATTGGGTGATAAATTTGATATTCGCCAATTCCACACACTGATCCTAGAAAATGGCCCTGTACCGCTGGATGTATTAGAAGCGAAAGTAACTGACTGGGTAAATGCCAGTAAGTAACAACTCGCTGACTGCTTTTCTTCCAAGACAAAAAAGCCACTGATATCAGTGGCTTTTTTATATTATCTAATTCACATTCAAGCCGTTGGCTGAATAAATAGATAGCTTTATATTCTGGGTTAGGAATATAGGAAGAATCTAATCACTCAATCTCACATTAGCAGCTAATGTAACAAAGTAAGACTATTTGAAATCAACACCCTAACACTGTAGCTAGGTTATTTTAGATAAAAATAACCCCAGCACAACGTCTGGGGTAAACCAATATAAACTAGGATGATGGTTTCAAAGCCGGCATTGTTCTAATTTTAAAACCGTTGCCAGCAGTGATTCAAAACTTGCGAAGTTGCTGGTTTGCACATTTTGATGAAAAGGGGTCATTTCTCAACAAGATGCGTGACTCAAACCATTCCGAATCAACTGAAATCTATTGTATTGATTTAAGAACATAGTTCAAGTCGTACCGTTTAAATTGTTTTAGCTACAAAACAAAAAACACACTGTACATTTTTCAAACACAAACAATTAACCACCTGTTTTATAATGAAAAATAAAAAAGCCGCACAATAATTAGCGGCTTTATTTTAAATTTAGAACAATGTTTCCATATATTCTTACGTAATTTAACCCTTATATGCGTATTTATTTACGTAATTTGTATAAGTGATCAAATTTAGCATCCCAGTATGGCGTGCTACCAATGTGCCCCTTAATAAAGTCAATGAATGCGCTGACTTTTGGTGCAAGATGTTTACGACGAGGGTAAACCGCTTGAAGTGGTAAGTTATTGGTTAACTGCCAATCAGGTAATAAAGGAACTAAAGTCCCTTGCTCAATTTCATCTTCCATTAGGTAACTTGCAAGATACGCAATACCTAAGCCACTGACAGCGGCGGATTTAAGTGCAGGTGCATTATCAACACGGAAGTTACCAGAAACACCTATCTCACAGTAATCTTCACCTTTCTTGAACTGCCACATACTGTGCTCATGCCACTCACCTTGATATACAAGACAGTTATGATCAACTAACTGTTCTGGGCGAGAAATTGTGCCATGTTGAGCAATATACTCAGGTGATGCAGCTAAAAGGAACTGACACTTCATTAAAGGACGTGCCACCATGCCCAAAGGTAATTGCTCAGACATAGTTAATAGTAAATCTAACCCTTCGCTGACCACGTCAACCTTATGATCCAATAAGCTAACCTGTAGCTCTAACTCAGGGTGTTTAGCCATAAACTCAGGTAATGCAGGGATAATATGCATAGTACCGAACGACTGCGAAATACCTACTTTCAATACACCACGAGTTGCATCATTAAGATTGTGCACACTCGCCACGGCTTGCTCTGCATCTCTTAGCAGCTCTTCACCTTGGATATAAAGTAAGTTCCCGGCCTCAGTAAGACTCAAACTACGTGTAGTACGTTGAATAAGTTGAACCCCAAGTTTATGTTCAAGATCAGCAACCTGAGTACTTACTTTGGATTTAGATATACTCAGTCTTCTCGCTGCAGCGCTGAAACTACCAGCACGGGCAACATGAGTAAAAATAGCAATAGGTTCTAACAGTTCTAACATTGGAGTCGCCTTACGCTGTTTACGACATTAAAAATAGTTTTTGGTATGCAAATAACTGTAACTTGCCCGAAACAAAACTGAGCAAAAATCAGTCAGGAATGCAGTGTAAAAATAATACACAGAACACCAAAAAAGAAATTAAATACAGATAATCCGTTATCTTGAATAACCAACCAAAACTAAAACAATAAGTTAATAGGTTAGCAATTCAGTTTTATAATTTTAGGAGTATACCAAAAAAACTATAAATGGCTCTATATTTATAATATACAATTTTTTTATCAGAACAAATAATTAGTTTCTTAGAAATGTCGTTGAATAAGGGGATTAAGCGGATTAATAACGAAAAAGCCCCTGCAAAAGGTTGCAGGGGAAGGTCAGGTACATTTTAACAATGCTATAAATTGAACAATCAAGATAATGAATAATTACCGCTAAAGAATAGGTAATTGTTATTACCTTAAGCTTCACTCAAGCTTAAAGAGTCACTCAAGGTAAATTACTCATATAACTCGTGATCTAATGTTGCTAATTGGTAATCAGACAACTGAGGGATAGACTGGCGCATCTCACCTTCTATAATCATAAGTTCTTCAAAGTCTTCACAAATCTTTTCAGCTTTCGCTTCGATAGCCTCTGATTGCTCAGCAACTTGTAACTCAATATCCTCGCCCATTTTTTCCATTTTCTTTCCGAACGAGTCCATTTTCTCTTCGAAACTACCGCCTTCTGAAGACATCATTTCAGCACCAAGGGCCATCATAAAGCTGCCCATAGAATTTTCTATCATCGCTTCCATTTCTTTCTCGAAGTCTTCATTAAATGCTTGCTCAATTGATGATTCAGTCGCTCCTAGATAGAATTTATCGCCTTGCTGATAAGCAGCTTCATCCAAGCGGCTTTGAATGCCTGCTAACATTTCATCAAGCTTAGCCCCTGTCGCATCACCAAAAATTGGCGTAAGCGCTAAACTCACAGCATCGGTGGCAAGTACGACGACTTCATTAACGAGATCGATAATTTCTGGAACTTGCTTAGATAAGCCTTCAGAATAATCTGACACTAAGTTTTGTTGCTTAGCGTTAAGTTTAATTTTATTACCTTCAACAAATAATTCGCCCATTTCGACACGATATAACTCTTGGCCTTTTTCACTAACGAGTAGTTTTTTCGGTTCTACCGTCACATCATAATTTAAGGTTACATTGCATTGCTGATCTTCAATTGACAGTTTAGCCATTGCAGGGTTGAAGGCGCCAGCTGTAAAAATTAATCCTGATAATGCAATGCCTTTAAGTAACCCTGTGTTGGTATAATTTAACGTTTTCATTAGCCATTTCCTTGCTGTTAAACAAATACAATCTTTCACGACTAGACTGCATTTTTAATAATAAGTGAACCCAAACTCTATTAAGTGACTTAGCGCCAGTTAAAGAACGCTTTACTTAATCCATATAAAGCACACAGCGTGCCAAAATATATAAATCATTATATTTCAAATGATTAAGAAAATGTTCTAGCAACAAATTAGGCGGAATTGCTAAAAAAGTTTACTCAGTTTGCGTGAAATTAACCATAAAGTGGTTTATTTCACACATTAATAATATAAGTTCATCAGCGCTTTTCTGCGCCGATAGCAGAATATAGATAGCCTAATTAGAGCAGGTTATAATTCAGCCTTCTTGGCTGAAGGTTTTGAACCGTAAGGTTTTGAAACCTAAAGTTTTGAAACTGAAAGTATTGAAGAGGAAAGACTTGAAATACGACGTATTGAAGTAAAAAGCATTAAGCCGCTTTTAAAATATCGAGCGGCCTAGAGATTGCGAAAGGTGTTCTAGCATGTGTGTGCCAGCGAGTGAGTTGCCATTTTGATCAAGTTCAGGTGACCAAACACAAATGGACATGTCTCCAGGAATTACAGCAATGATGCCACCGCCTACGCCACTTTTACCCGGCATACCAACTCGATAGGCAAACTCCCCTGCACCATCATATAAACCTGATGTAGCAAGCAAAGCATTCAGCTGGCGAGTTTGTACAGGTGTAATCAACTGATGACCTTGTAAGGTTTTCCCTCGATTAGCTAAATAGAACATCGCTTTCGATAAATCTGCGCAGTTCATTTTTAATGAACAGTAATGAAAGTAACTTTTTAATACCGTATCAACATTACCTTCGAAATTTCCAAAAGACTTCATTAAGTAAGCAATAGAGGCATTTCTAGCGCTGAATTTGAACTCAGAGTTAGCCACATTCTTGTCAAAACAAATATGTGAGTTACCACTAAGCTTTCGTACTTCTTCCAACATACGATGCTTAGGGGCGCTTTGTCTTGCTTGAATCAAATCGGCAATCACTAAAGCACCGGCATTAATAAAGGGATTTCGCGGGATCCCGCGTTCTAATTCAACTTGTACAAGCGAATTAAAGGACTGACCCGAAGGTTCTTTGCCTACTCGACACCAAATTTCATCTTCAGAATACAAACTCAACGCCAGAGTTAAACTAAATACTTTGGAGATACTTTGAATTGAAAATGGCTCAAGATAGTCGCCAGCGCCCACAGTTTGACCATCAGCTGTGGTGACTGCTATGGCAATTTTATTCGGATCGACATTACCCAATGCTGGTATGTAGTTTGCGACCTTCCCAGAACCAATAAGTGGCCGAACTTTGTCGACCACTTGTTCTAGCAATATTTGCTCAGGCATCGGCTATATTAGCCCCACCAGATATCATAAAGTGCACTAACTTCAAGTTGAGGCACTTTTTTCGATTCCCAAAATGCTTTCACAGCAGCAACGTCTTCTTCAGTACATTTACCGATTTGCTGCGTTGCAATAATACCTTCCCACATTTTATGACCGCCGCCATGGAAGCCTAATTTACGAGGCTCGATAACTTGATCGATAAACTCGTCAACAGCTTTATCAATATCCTCTTCAGAAATTGATTCTTCGAACGTCCAGTTGACATCAAAACCAAGTTCTTGGAACTCATCAACGCGTAACTTTTTACGTAAACGGCGAGTACGATTCTTAGCCATGTTTTTATCCTAGTTAGTATTAAATAAAGATATTGTTATAACAAGTTGAGGAATAAGCTTAGCTTACTCGCTCAAACATCAAGTCCCAAACACCATGACCTAAGCGATGGCCTCGAGCTTCAAATTTAGTTAATGGGCGATGTTCAGGACGCTCAACGACAGTATTTGTTGCTGACTGGTTTTTATAACCATCAGCAGCAGACATCACTTCTAGCATATGTTCACTGTAATTTTCCCAATCTGTCGCCATGTGGAAGACACCACCAATTTTAAGCTTACGACGGATTAGTTGAGCGAACTCAGCTTGTACGATACGGCGCTTATGGTGACGTTTTTTGTGCCATGGATCAGGGAAAAATAGTTGGACTCTCGCTAACGAACCATCAGCAATACTATTTTCTAATACTTCCATCGCATCATGATGATAAACACGTAAGTTAGTTACCCCAGCTTTACCAGCATCGACTAAACAAGCACCAACACCCGGTTTATGCACTTCGATACCAATATAGTTTAGTTCTGGCGCAGCGTTGGCCATCTCAACAAGTGATGCCCCCATGCCAAAACCAATTTCTAACACTGTATCCGCGTCACGATTAAAAATCTCAGTAAGATTGATAGGTTCAGGGGTATAATCTAAGCCCATCGTTGGCCAATATGACTCAATGGCTTGTGCTTGACCTTTAGTCAGGCGCCCTTCTCTTAATACAAAACTTCTAATCTTACGAAGATATTTACCATCTTCGTTATATTCAGCGGTAGTAACGTCGCTCATTATTGCCTCATCAATTGGGTGCTATATAAAGTGGCCCAATGTGTCACTTCAAATCATAAAATAGTCAGTAAGTATATCGTAAAATGAGTATGACTAAACTACTTAAGCCACTTTGATAACAAGATTCTTATCGTTATTTTGGCAATTTACATATATTGAACCACTAAAAATCATTTTAATGCTTCAATCCTCCATTTTAACGAGTATTTTGTTTCAGCAAATTACATGCTGACTTGTTTAAGCTAACCTTGCCATATACACTGCCTCGATGAAAAATGTTAACTCTTTTTCCGAGCGTATCATCGCTTGGTACGATATCAATGGCCGTAAATCCTTGCCATGGCAATTGAATAAAACCCCATATAGAGTATGGATTTCAGAGATCATGTTGCAGCAAACTCAAGTTGCTACCGTGATCCCGTATTACGAAAAGTTCATGTCTAGTTTTCCAACTATCGCTGACTTGGCTGCAGCAAGTGAAGATGATGTGCTTCACCATTGGACAGGCCTTGGCTATTACGCACGAGCAAGAAACCTTCACAAAGCGGCTAAAACAGTCTGTGAACAGTTCCAAGGGAAGTTTCCCGAAAACATAGACGATGTCATCGCACTTCCCGGTATTGGTCGCTCTACCGCTGGAGCAATTTTGTCACTTTCCCTTGGGCAACACCATTCCATTTTAGACGGTAACGTAAAGCGCGTTCTAGCAAGACATGGAGCCATAGAAGGATGGCCTGGTAAAAAGTCTGTTGAACAACAGCTTTGGACGCTTACCGATAAACTGACACCCAAAAAAGAGATACGAAAATTTAATCAGGCAATGATGGATATAGGTTCTGCGGTTTGTACTCGCAGTAAACCTCAATGTGAACGCTGCCCTGTCGCTATTGATTGCCAAGCGCAGCTATCTGGCAGACAAACCGAATTCCCAGGGAAAAAACCTAAAAAGACGATACCGACCAAGTCAGCTTTTATGTTGGTGCAACAGCATCAAGGCGAAGTTATACTTTTTAAAAGGCCACCAGCGGGTATTTGGGGAGGGTTATGGTGTTTCCCTCAGTTTGAGTCACAACAAGCTTTGCAAGATTATGTTTCTAAAGAATTTAGCGATAAAAACATTGACCATTGCGAACCTGAGTGGCTTGCAGGGTTTAGACACACATTTAGTCATTTTCATTTAGATATTCAACCCGTTTTAGTAAAGATTGAAACAGAGCAAAATAATCGCCCATTTGAAAACACGACAATGGAACAAAACCAGACACTCTGGTATAACATACATCATCCAGCTAAAGTCGGATTAGCCGCAGCAACAGAGCGGATTTTATCTCACTTAGTCGCACTTTCAGCAGCAGATCCAACATCAGGATCCCGTTAAGGAAACATCATGGCTCGTAATGTTAATTGCGCATATTTAAACAAAGAAGCAGCAGGACTCGATTTTCAACTTTATCCAGGTGAAGTCGGCAAACGTATTTTTGATTCAATTAGTAAAGAAGCTTGGGGTTTGTGGCAAAAAAAGCAAACGATGCTAATTAACGAAAATAAATTGAACATGATGAATGTTGATGACCGTAAGTTCCTCGAAGAGCAAATGGTTAACTTTTTATTTGAAGGTAAAGACGTTGAAATTGAAGGTTATGTACCACCAGCTGAAGATGAGTAATTGTTAACGCTGGTTTATTGCTTGTATCAGTTCAACCTGCGCTGATACAAGTTTTCTTAATATAACTGTTTTAATAGTCATAAGCGCTAACCTCCTATTCGGTCAATTTTCTCATTTGGTTGCTATTACTATCTCACTATTACTATCTCACTATTACTATCTCACTATTACTATCTCACGATTTCTCTCATTGCTAAAAGTTCCCTTTATTTTCAATTGTTCTTCATCAAATGTTAAAACCGTGACCCCGCTATTAATAATTAAATAAACTCAACAATATGTCAGTTAGGCAACATTAAAAAGGTCTATTTCTCTCTATAATATGCAGCATATTACCTTAAAGAGATTTTGTATGTTTAAGCCTCTCGTTCATTCAATCTTAGCACTAAGCCTTTGCTTATCAGCGCCTAACTTAGCCGCTGATCCACTAGGTATGAAACCCATTCCACTACCGGATGCGCCTTTAGGTTATCTCGTTCATAACCCATATGAAAATGCACCGTTAACAGCATTAGTGACGCTTAACGGTCATAAGATCTCCAATGTGGAAGTGACAGTTCATGCTAAGGATGACACGGGAGTTGCGATTAACTATCAAGTCGATGACATGCGCGTCATGAATGAAGGCGGTGTGCCCATTTTTGGTTTATACCCTGCGCTAATGAATCACTTTACCGTGAAATGGACCGAAAATGGCCAACAACATAGTCATGATTACCAAATGCTTACCCCTGATATTGATATGGGCTTTTCCGAGAGTCAATGGGCCAAAGCCCCTATCGTTGAAGTTGAACATGTCGATGCAGATTTTAAAGACCGCTTATATTTTGTAAATTGGACCAACCCTGACGGTAAAACAGGTCAATTAGCGCACAATAATCCCGACGCACCAGGTGCTTTTTCTTGGGACGGTAAACCAGGCTTTTTTATTATTGATACTGCAGGCGATATTCGCTGGTATTTAAACCCGTATACCACTCATGACTCAAAGAGTTTTGAAAATGCAGGTTACGCCATGGGAATGAACATAACCGCCGATGGCAATATGGTTTGGGTACAGGGTCAAGGCTGGAAGAAAATGTCCTTAATGGGCAGAATGATATCTGAGCATAGCCTACCAGGTAACTTTATTGATGCATCCCATGAAGGTATTGAAGCTAGCAATGGCAATATCTTTATCAGAGCCGCCGCCAAAGATTATCGTCGTCCTGATGGCATGCTAGTTAACACGATTAGAGATCAAATCATCGAGGTCGATAGTACCGGAAAACTAATTGATTACTGGGATCTAAACAGTATTTTAGATCCTATGCGAGATGATGCTTTATTATCATTAGATGCTGGCGCAGTGTGTTTAAACATCAATGCAAGTCAAGCGGGACACCAAACTACACTAGAAGATTTAAAAAATGCCCCCTACGGTGATATCCACGGCGTTGAAACGGGTCGAAATTGGATTCATGTCAACTCAATCGACTACGATAGCAGTGACGACAGCATTATTATCAGTTCTCGCCATCAATCCGCTGTCATAAAGATAGACAGAGATAAGCAAGTTAAATGGATATTAAGTCCAGCTAAAGGCTGGTCTGAAAAGTTTGCCAGTAAACTGCTTACTCCGGTGGATGAACAAGGTAATAAGCTTAACTGTAACGAAAAAGGTTTATGTCGCGGCACTAATTTTGACTTCTCTTACACCTCACATACTGCTTATTTAGTACCAGAAAAAGGCACACTAACGGTATTTGATAATGGTGATGGACGTCATCTTGGCCAGCCTATGTTTGCCACTGAAAAATACTCTCGCTCAGTTGAATACAAAATTGATGAACAGAATCTCACCGTTCAACAAGTATGGGAATACGGTAAAGATGAGTTAGGCTACGATGGCTACTCACCAGTGACCTCAATCGTAAAATACCAACAAGATAAAGACAGCATGATGAGCTACTTTGCATCTGCAGGGTTATTTGGTCTAGGTGGCGGTTATGGCAACCTTAAAATGGATGACACCACAGGTAAAGTTCAGTCGATATTAGTAGAGCATCGTTACGGCGAGACGAAACCTGCCGTTAGAATCAATATTGGCAGTCATGATTTATTTGCTACGGGCTATCGTGCACAAGTCATTAAAGTACAAGACATGCTTAAATAAGATGCTTGATTAAATAAGCAGCTCGATTTAATCATCTCTATTAATAATCATTATTTCTTAAACGCCTTTCTCAAATCTAGAAGGGCGTTTTACTTTTCCCTAAAAGTGTTATTTTTACTAAACAATTCCTTACTAAACAATGCCCTACTAAATCTTGCTTTAACTTGGTAATGGTTAGACTTTGATAACAAGAAACTCAAATT
Source organism: Shewanella sp. P1-14-1 (assembly GCF_001401775.1). NCBI lineage: Bacteria > Pseudomonadati > Pseudomonadota > Gammaproteobacteria > Alteromonadales > Shewanellaceae > Shewanella > Shewanella sp. P1-14-1. Next base: position 25,092 of record NZ_LKTL01000037.1, read on the forward strand.
TCCCTGCCCTCTATCGTGATGTTGTAAATCCTCTAAAGTAATCCGTAAACCTTTAGCAATCGCGATTAAAACTCATCGCTAACCTTCAGTATTTATACTTAAAAAAACCGCACAATTTTGATGCCACAGCCATAAAAAACTCAGTTTAGCCCAAATTAACACTGGTCAAAATTTGATTAATCATTTACATTCTAACAACAATGTAAGCGCTTACACTGATTGTTAAAAATAAATATCAATAAAAATCAGTTAGCTGAAAGTGGGCTTTAAAAGCAAATTGGATGGAATCAACCAAGGTAACCATAACAATGGCTCAAAATATCGAACAGACTAATACCGTCTCTGAAAAATTATCGCTAAAAGAAAAAATTGGATACGCCCTTGGGGATGTGGCATCTAACTTTTATTGGCGTGTATTTGATGTATTCCTCTTTATTTTTTATACCGATGTATTTGGTATTTCAGCTGCTGCAGTCGGCACTATGATGTTGGTTACTCGCCTTATAGATGCTTTCTCAGATCCGTTGATGGGAGCATTAGCCGATAGAACTTCCACTCGCTTTGGTAAGTTTAGGCCTTATTTATTACTGGGAATTATCCCTATCGCCGCGGCAGGTATACTCACTTTTACCGTTCCAGATCTAGGCGATGATGGCAAGATTATATGGGCGTATGGCACATATATTTTCATGATGTTGGCATACACGTTTATTAATGTGCCTTATGGCGCCCTTTTAGGTGTAGTCACCGCAGACAGTCAAGAACGTACTACCTTGACCAGTTTTCGATTCATCGGTGCTTTTTCTGGTGGCACACTCGTCGCTTACCTGACTCCTGAGCTTGTGACCTTGCTAGGTAACGGAGACCAAGCCCTAGGCTGGCAGCTGACAATGGGGTGTTATGGCTTAATCTCTGCTGTTTTGTTTACGCTCACTTTTTTCGCGACCAAAGAACGAATTTCACCACCCGTTAATCAGCAAACCAGTATCAAACAAGACCTGATTGATCTATCGAATAATAAACCTTGGTTAATATTATTCTCACTAGCACTGATTATTATGTTCACCATCACTTTGCGCGCCAGCACCGGGACATTTTATTTTAAATATTACGTCGGTCGAGAAGACTTAATTGGAACATTCACGGCTGTATATATGATTTCATTAGCGATTGGGGCAGCATCTACACCAATACTCAGCCGCTATTTTGATAAACGCAGTTTATTGATTGGTTTGATGACTTTAGTTGCGGTCTTTTCGGCAGGTTTTTACCTGATTCCACCCAACAACATTACTCTAATGTTTATCATGCAAGCCTTAATTGGTTTCTGTCTTGGTCCCAAATCACCACTGGTGTTTTCCATGTATGCAGATACTGCAGATTACTCTCAATATAAAAATGGACGTCGAGCAACAGCAATGATTTTCTCTGCCGCTGCTTTTTCTCAAAAATTGGGGGGAGCATTTGCAGGCGCCATGATTGGTTGGCTCTTATCTTCAATGGGCTATGTGGCCAATCAGCAGCAATCACCAGACTCTCTGATGGGAATTTTACTACTGAACACATTAATTCCAGCCATATTTGCATTATTAGCGGTTTGGGTTGTTAAACATTACAGCTTAAACGAAGCCAAAATGGCTGAGATTTCTCAGCAATTATATGCAAATGAAAACGCCAGTAATCAAAATAAGCCTAAGGCAAAAACAAGCCAGCCAAACCTTCATACTCAAACAACAGCTCAGGAATAAATAGTGATCACTTACCATCAGGCAAACGGTGCAGTCAGCCTAAACAGCCCAACAAGTATGCCAAATGCTTGTGGCTTTTTATGGAATAAAAAAATGATGATTCAAATGAATTGTCGTGGCTATGCCGTTGCCCAATTTATGCAACCCGAGCCTGCAAAATATGCTCATGGCCCTGCTCTTGAAGCTAAAACTTTTATGCAGCCTGAGCATCCATATTTTAGCCATCATCCAGGAAGATTCTTTTATATAAAAGATAATCAATCTGGTGAGTTGTTTTCTATTCCTTATGCCCCCGTCAAGCAAGCTACTGACTCTTTTGAGTTTATTGTCGAAAAAGAAAAAATCAGCTGGCACATCACTCACCTTGATATCGTTTGTGAGTTATCACTTACATTAACTACTACTGATTGCGCTGAACTTTGGCAACTTAATATCACAAACAATAGTGGTCGCTCACGTGACTTGAGTATCTACAGTTACTTCCCAGTGGGTTATATGTCATGGATGAACCAATCTGCACATTTTGATACAGAGTTAAATGCCATTTTGTGTGAGTCAGTAACACCGTATCAAAAAATAGAACAATACTTTGCACATCAAGATTTTAAAGACACAACGGTATTAATGAGTGATATTGCCCCGACAAGTTACGAAACTCGCCAAGCAGCATTTGAAGGTGAAGGAGGGCTCAATAATCCTGATGCTATCATCAATCGAGCATTAGCATCTAAACCTGCTCATTACCAAACACCGGTTGCTGTGATGCATTTTGATTTACCTTTGCAAACGGAGCAGCACTTTCAAGCCAACTTTGTTTTTGCCCCTGTAAAAGATAAGCTTGAAGCCAAGCAATTACAGCAACACTATTTGGGATCTCCTGAGAAACGAGAAAAAATTAACAAACAATACCAAGAGTACATCGCTCAAGCTGACCAACAACTGAGTATAACTAGCCCTAATAAGGAATTTGATAACTTTATTAATCACTGGTTACCAAGGCAAGTTTTTTACCATGGTGATGTCAATCGGTTAAGTACAGATCCACAAACAAGAAACTACCTTCAAGATGCAATGGGAATGGTTTACCTCAAACCTGATGAAACAAAAGCCGCATTCGTTAAGGCGTTATCGCAGCAAAATAGTAGCGGTAAAATGCCTGATGGTATTTTATTAAACCCAGAGTCTGAACTTAAATATATCAACCAAATCCCACATACGGATCATTGTGTTTGGTTAGTTATTTGTATTACCGCATATCTTGATGAAACAGCAGATTATGAATTCTTACACCAGCCTATTCCGTTTGCAGATGACATAGCGCCTAAAACAGTTTTCGAGCATATTGAATTGGCATTGACATATTTATGGTCTCAACGAGATCAACGTGGTCTGAATTACATCAATCAAGGTGATTGGTGCGATCCGATGAATATGGTGGGATATCAAGGCAAAGGCGTATCGAGCTGGTTAAGCTTAGCCAGTGCTTACGCCATGAGGTTATGGTCTAACGTTGCTAAATCAACAGGTAATGCTAGCCTTGCCGAATCATTATTACAGCAAGCGAGTACAATAAACCAAGATGTGAATCAGCATTGCTGGGACGGTGAATGGTTTGCTAGAGGCATTACCGATGCTGGAAACTGCTTCGGTGTGAGTCAAAATCAAGAAGGCAGGATTTATCTCAACCCGCAAAGTTTTGCAATGCTATCTGGTGCTATCGATAACAACCAATGGCAGAAAATGAAGTTGCAGATAAAACAACAACTCCAAACGCCGTTTGGTATGATGATGCTTGCGCCTAGCTACACCCATATGAATGAAGAAGTTGGTCGCTTAACCCAGAAGTTTCCTGGTACTGGTGAAAACGGTTCAGTTTACAACCATGCTGGTGCTTTCTATATTTTCGCCCTATTTGAGCGAGGTGAAACCGAAGCTGCATTTGAATTACTGCATACAATGATTTGTGCAGAATCAGAAGCAAATGCCCTCTCTCGTGGGCAACTCCCCGTCTTTATCCCTAATTACTTTCGTGGAGCGTATTTTCAGTTCCCTGAAGATGCTGGTAAATCGAGTCAATTATTTAATACTGGTACCGTTGCATGGATCTATCGCATTGTTATTGAGCAACTCGTTGGCCTTAAAGGCACTTCAAAGGGGATAAAGATAAAGCCTCAGTTACCTAAATCATGGCCAGAGCTACATGTCAGTCGACGATTCAGACAAGCCCAAATAACGATGCAGGTAAGTCACACAACCACTGTTACTACACAACAAGTTTGGGTTGATGATGTGCCACTAGAAAGCGATGCCAATGGCGAGTTTAATTTTGATGTTTTACCTAAGCAAACATACCGGTTAAAAGTATTACTGCCTATAAGCTAGATTCAAGAATGACTCGCCAATATGAAAAATTAGATGATTGAATTGATAGCTTTACGCTATTCAATCTAGGTAAGCTACTGGTTGATAACATCGACATCAACCGCGGTAACATATCAATTCTCGTCTGCGGTTAAACTAACACGGATTAACACTATGGAATGGTTCAACAAACATGTCTCCTTCATAACAAGACTGACATTCACCCAAAAGCATATTACACAAGCAGCGATATCACTGCTCGTACTCCCAGCCTTTTTTTCATCGTACAGTGTGCAAGCCACTACTGAAGACAGGTTCACTGAGTATGTCCATCAACCTATTATGGTCAATTATGCCAATGAAGAAATTAACATTGATGGAGCCCCGAATGACGCTGATTGGCAACATGCAAACTGGCACCCAATCGATAACATGATCATTGGTGCTGCAATAGATAAAAATGATTTTAGTGGTCGCTACAAGTTGCTTTGGCGCGAAGACACGCTCTATCTACTCACTGAAGTCATTGATGATGTGTTATTTGATCAAACCGCGGATCCAACTGTGCTGTATTGGGATGACGATACCGTTGAAGTGTTTTTAGATGAAGATGCCTCGGGTGGTGAACATCAATTTAGCCACAACGCCTTTGCTTATCATGTTGCTTTAGACAGACAAGTTGCCGACTTTTCAACTCAAAAACAAGCAATGACATTCAATGAACATATTACAACTGTTTGGTCTCGCGATGAGGCCAACCCACAAAAAGTGTATTGGGAAATGGCAATTAAGGTATTCCCTGACAATTATAATGATTCATTAACAACATTTGATGACCATCAAGTATCGCCAGTCACCCTTAGCAGTAATAAAAAACTCGGATTCATGCTGGCTTATTGTGATAACGACGGCAGTAAAACGAGGGAAAACTTTATTGGCTCTCACCCCATCAAAGCCGTGAATGGCGATATGAATCGAGGGTATAAAGATGCGAATGTATTTGGCCATATTATATTAACTAACAAGCAAAATTAGCCAATCCACCTACACTGACATACAAAAAACGCCGCTCAATAACTGAGTGGCGTTTTTGTGAATAACCGGACTAATCTTTTTTCTGTCGATTAAGTATTCGATTGCGCAATTGACGTTATTGTTTAATCCCTTCAATAACGAGATCTAAGCTCACATTTGCTGAAGCTGGGCCTAGGTCCATTTTTATCCCAAAATCTTTCATTGCAAATTCTGTCGTACCTGCAAAACCTGCTCGATAACCACCCCATGGGTCTTTACCTTCACCAATGACTGTCGCATCGATTGCCACAGGTTTGGTCACGCCGTTTAGCGTTAAGTTACCATTTACGACCACTTTCCCATTGCCTTTATCTTCAACTGTCGTTGATACAAACTCGGCCTTAGGAAATTTACCCGTATTTAAAAAATCACTTCCACGTAAATGCTTATCACGCTCTGCATGATTTGAATCAACACTGGTTGTATTAATGGTTACTTTTACCTTAGTATCGTTGACCTTATTAGCATCGTAGCTAAAGTCACCACTAAAATCGTTAAAGCGGCCTGTCACAAAGCTATAGCCTAAATGATTGACCTTAAATTGAATTGATGCATGCGCTCCTTGGGTATCAATTTTGTAGTCAGCAGCATTGGCCATTGCAGGTACCAAGAAGATGGCGCCAAATACCGTGCTAATCAGTTGCTTTTTCATTATCTATTCCTTTATATAAATTAATCATGTGATTAAAAGTGATGAAGTATAATTTTCCAACGCTTGAGTGAAATAAGTACTCGATAGGCTACTTCGGTTTTACGGGTTTTATCATTCTTGTCAGGGTGCTATCTTTATCAATAAGTTGATGTTTAATCGCTCCTGCTGCATGAATCACAACTAAAGCAATTAACCCGTATGCAAGATATTGGTGAATAACACCTGCAATGTCTTCTTGATTAGTGATAAAGCTACCCAAACCAGGTAATTCAAACCAATCAAATACCATTACTCCCCTGCCGTCGGCTGTGGAAATCAAAATGCCACTTGTCATTATCAGTAGCATCAATAAATAAAATGCCCTATGAGTCCATTTGGCGGCCTCTTTTTCCCAATGTTTGTGTGATGATTTAGCCTGTGTTGTGACAGAGATAAAGCGCCATAGGATGCGTATTAGTGTTAAACCAAGTAGCAGTACTCCGACACTTTTATGGATATTAGGCGCAGTTTGATACCAGCTGCTGTAATACGTTAAATCCACCATCCAAAAACCTAAACCAAACAAACCTAAAATGGTTAATGCGCTAACCCAGTGAAGTAATATTGTGAATAAGCCATATCCATCTCGTGTATTGACCAACATGTTTCGTCATCCCTCATATTTGATAGAAATGAGTTTATAGATAAAAATATAAAATAAAATGGCTAAATTTAGCTACAATCATTCGATTTTTTAGAATATTTATAAAATACCAAATACCAAGTAAGCTGGTTATTTCTAACAATGCCGAGTTTTATATTGACAAAAAACATGCATTTTGAACATTTACTAGCCGAACAATAAAAAACTTGTAAAAAGCACTTGCGTCAATAAAACCATCCCTATAATATGTGCGCACTCCAAACGGCACAGACACTAATGACCAAGTTAGTTTCTTGTTTGAAGTAGTTAACTAACGCTTAGTTTAGTTGCCCGA
>NZ_LKTL01000038.1:0-26582 GCF_001401775.1 Shewanella sp. P1-14-1
AGTTAACAAGTTGCTTAAACGGAATAAAAACCGTTGGTTATCGCTTCGCGATTTTAACCAACCATTTTTATCCGCTTAGCAAGGCGTTATGTGTAAATGGAGTTAGCTAAGTGTTTAAATTTCTGCGGAATAAAAAATGCGAACAGTGTACTGGTCTTAAACAGACAGTATTGGTTGAGAATCCCAATGAGTTTTCTTCACTTATTAAACGCATTAAAGCAGAAGTAGAAAACGGAAATTTAATTGCGCTTCCGCCAGAAAATGATGGCTATCAAGAGGAATTCCATCTCGTACCAAATAATGCTCCGTGGTCTGATATAGTCCTCAATTATTTCAAGTGTTCTAATTGCAATGCAAGTTTTAAAATGTTTGCAGACACATATCATGGTAGCAAAAAGAATGGATGGTATTGTTGTAAATAATACACATAACAAGTCAATTTAAACGGAACTAAAACAGTTGGTTAGGTTTCGCTTCGCTACACATTATAACCAACTATTTTAGTCCGCTTAATGTGGGCGTTATGTTCCATGAGGCTACTTAGGAAAATATGAGCGCAGGTCTACCACTACTGATATTAAGTGTTCTATCCACGATCATTCTTGTGGTTTGGTTACGCAATGGTGCGGGGGATAAAACGCATCGAATTACGGCAGTGGGAGTTCTACTAGTTATTTTGGCTTTATCTTGGGTGGCATTACACTCATTTGGTGTTTTTCATCCGATTGGAGCATGGGGCATGGTTGTTGGTTTCACTGCATCAATAGCCGCTTTTTTTGTTCCTGTGGTTTACAGCAAGTGGTGCCGCAATGAGCATACATAACAAGGCAAATCAGCATCAGTCGCTCCGCTCCTTGGACAGACTTGTCGTCGCTCGTTTTGCGCATGGCTTCGCTATTTTCGCACAAAACAATCAACAACAAGTCTGCCGCTGTTTGCGGCGTTAAGAGGCAAGAAGGTGTACCAGCCAGAAATTATGGAAGATAGAATCGTCTCAGCAGTCAAAGAATTTGCCAGCTCGATCAAACCAGGAAGCAAAATTTTGGCTGATATGTCGTCACTGGTTGAAGCTACGTCTCAAATACCCCTTTCAAATTTCGACTATTGGGAGCGTTTGATCCGATCTGAGTTTTCTATTGCTATGAGAGAAAGCGTCCCCTCTAAATGGAAGTCATGGTCGAAGCCCATCGAGATTCTAACTTGGCTAGATCTTACCAGTTGGGATGGTTATAGACGTGAGAAAACTTTACGCACCCTTTCTGGAGCAGCGCCAAACACTTTCTTTTTTTCATTAGCAGTTAGGAGGCTAAATGACTGGGTTCCTGAGGTTCGTGCTGCTGCGCGAGATACACTTTTAGAATTAGCCAAGGCATCCAACTCCGAATACGTAGTTGAGGCGTTGTGTATTGCTCTTTCAAACTGGGGCTCGTGGGGTAGAATCGAGGATGCAGATAAAGACGTTCTTCTAAAAATCATAGGTGATGAAAATATTGCGCAATCACTTATCCAAAAAATAATGTTTTCAGCTTCTGGGCCAATGACCTCTCTATTTTCTCAGCTAGGCCGTACCCCTATATTGGATGGGCATGTTGAAGAAATCGCATCACTTGCCGTACAACCGTCATTACGTGCGAAGGCTTATCGAAGCCTATTTGAAAGCAGAGTAACTTGGTTAGAAGGGCGCAAATGGGTCTGGACAGATATTCGATATTGTGAAAAAAAACTAATTCCTATCGTTTCTGAGCGGAAGTTGAGCGTCGAAACACCTATACTCGATCTACTACAAAAATCTGCAAAAGATCGATCATCAATTGTACGTCGAGTTTCCGCAGAAATATTGATTCGAGAGCTAGACACGCTTGGTGGTATCGGTAAAGAGTTAGCGGACGAATTTGCATCAGATAGCTCTGATGCTGTCTCTGAAAGAGGGAAATTCGCTTTAAAGAAAATTGTGGAGTTAGGTCGTGCAGATGCCTCTTAACAAACAGCTCAAACCGACCTCCACTGCGTTGCTCGTTTTGTGCTTTTTCGCTACGCTAGCACAAAACAATCAACTCCGTTCCGGCGGCTTAGCTGGGCGTTAGGTTTACAAGGAAAGTATGAGTAGTACATTAATTCCATTTAGGCTCGTAATAGAGAAAGTTCCATTCTTAGAGTACTTTTTCAGAATGTCGAAATTCATAGTTTGGCCTAAGATACGACAATCTGAAATAGCGAAAAATGACTTAAGGTTTGCTTTAGTTGATCTAGTGTTATCTTTCTCTGTTTTTTCTGTATTAATTGCGCTAACTACTTCGAGCGCTACTGATTTAAGTTTCAAAGATGTAACTTCGATATTCAATTTTGAATGGGTTGTTTTATCATTTATTTATTATTCTTTCGTTCCAGCTTTTTTTCTAGGTGTGTTTTATTTAGCTTATTTCACATGGATAGATAAACGAGAAAAACCATTTGCCAGTATATACCTATTAGCTCTCCACTTTTTACGAACCCACTCTATTACAGTGGTTTTGGCTTTATACGGATTTTCTTTTATATTATCTTTATATTTTAATCATGGCATCCATCCCAAACACTTCGGTGAATACTTTGCATCTTTGGATAATGCCAAAACTTACAGTATCATTTTTATAGTTCTATTTTTATGGATCTATTTACTCCCTTTGACGTTTTTTTGTAAAAGTAAGAAAGGAATTAAAGCTTTTTTCGTTGCTTTCGTTTCTTCGTTAATAATTTACTTTTCAGCTCTCCAAATGAATATGCTAGTTCCAGCGTTTTTTGTTAAACACTCGATAGACGCTGAAAAATTATGTGAAGTAACAAAGAAGTCTAATTTTTATAATAAACAGGTTGAAAACAATAAAAAACTAATAGACTCAGGTGTGTGTAAACCTAACAAGTCGTTAAAGCAGGACAAATAACAGTTGGCTTTTGCTCCTGCGTCACTTATTTTAGCCAACATATTATTTGCTTCTTAACGAGGCGTTAGTTGCCTATGAAGAGATTATTGAGTTTCATCTTAATATCTATTTTAAGTATTAATTGCTTTGCTCAAGGAAGTAGCATGAAAATTGAAGAACTAATCCTAAACGACAATTATGCTTTACCGCTGTGGGAAAAACGGGGGCTAATACCATCACCTGCTCCTGTGATTAAAAAACTTGAGAGTGTCACTGTTAACTTTCTTAAAAGTCTGAAGGTGATTAATGAAAACTCTGAATTAGACAAATCCTCTAAATTAGACAAGTTACAAAAACTTGTGGATCAATTGCCTTGGGATGATTTTGATACCGAGGAGAAAGAATTTTTAGCTGATGTAATTGCTCCAGAAATTGAGTCTATGGGTTACAATCCTTGGACAATTATTTAAGCCGGCAACTAACAAGTTACTTAAAAGGATGCAAAACGCTTGGCTTGTGCTCCTTCGTCGCTAATTTTAGCCAAGCATTTATGTGCCTATTAGTAAGGCGTTATGTGCTCATGGAGGGGTGTAGTTGATATCTATTTTTATTACTGCAATTTTGGTTTGCTTTGTCTTTTTGGAATTAGGTTACCTAATAATAAAGCGCTTTAATATTAGTAGTTTAATCTTCTTTGCTATTTGTGTATTTATAAGTCTATATTACTATGCTTATTTTTTTGAGGCTTCAGACTACGGAAGAGAAAATAGAGCATCAATGCTGTTGGTGATTAGTTCAATTGTTTATTCAGTACCTTTAGCAATAATGTTCATCATAATTGTCTTTAGTAAGAAAAAGCCTGATAACATTCAACATATAATAGCTGCGTCATTATCTATATTACTGGGGTTATTGTTTCCTGTTTTTGCATTACTAACTGCTTGTAGTGTAGGCAGAGATTGCCTTTAAAAGCACATAACAAGAGACTATGGCGTCAATAGCTAATTTCAAGCTTTTGGCGCTTCCCACATCACACCATCTCTTAGCATTGAATTAAGCGTCACGACCATCTTTCTAATACAGGCAATAATAGCTACTTTCTTTGGTTTTCCGGCTGCGACTAAACGTTGGTAAGTTTCTTTAAAAACAGGGTTTGATTGTATGGCTGACATCATTGCCATATACAAAACAGTCCTGACCTGATGCCGTCCACCTTGAATTTTTCGTTGGCCTTTGAAGCGACCACTTTCTTTATTCATTGGTGCAACACCAACTAATGAACTCGCTTCTTTATTATTAATATATCCAAGTTCAGGCAGGTTACTGATGATTGAAGCAGCGGCGATTTTACCTATTCCTTTCATGCTTTGTAGAATGATATTTTTGGCTTGGCTGATTTATTACGAGAAGCAGGGTTGGACTCGATGAGTTTAACTATTTTTGCTTCTATCTTTTCTATCTGATTTTTAAATACAGTTAAGATAGGTTTGATGGTCATCGCAACCTCTTTCGGCAGAATTTGCAGCCTGTTCTTCTCCATCGTTTGCATTGCCATAATTTGATTGCGTCTTGAGACTAAATCGCTCATAGCCTGCATGATGTCAGGCTTTAAAGTAGATAGCTTAGGCTTAATCGCATCTCCATAATGAGCGATGAGCTGCGCATCTAGCCTGTCTGTTTTAGCTTTTTGACCAATGGCACCAGCAAATCGTTTTATATGTATTGGGTTCGCAATAACGAAGGGCAGATTTGCTTCAGCGCAGGCCATGATAAATGGCATTTCTAAGCGACCTGTTGCTTCAATAACGATACGTTCAGGATGGTGTTTCTTGATGAGGTTAACAGCTTCTTTAATGCCTTTCTCATCGTTTTTGACGTTGAAAAAGATATCGAGTGGTCGGATATAAATATCGAGCTGAAACTTACCCGTATCGACACCGATGTTAATGTTTTGATTAGTTTTTGAATTCATAATAAGCTAACTCTTGCTTGCAAATGCGGGTTCGAGACCCAGTAGACTATTCGAGTGTTTTGCTTGGAGTCCTTTGTCGCGTTCTTTCTTGTTATCGGTCTCTCAATAGAGGAGCCAGCAATCAATCGAACTACGACAAGGAAAGCTTTAGTTGCAGCTAAAGCCTGGGTCTCACATTACCCGAAACAGGGAAGTATTTGTAAATTAGGTGGGTTTATTATCCATACAAGTTGCTCAAGTTCGTTCGTAAATTCACTGGGACAATTAACAGTTGGCTTGGCGCTTCGCGCAAGTTTAGCCAACTGCTAGTTGCCCCTTAGCAAAGCGTTAGGTGTACTTGGAGTTCAGATGAAAATATGGATATTGCTTTTTCTTTCAGGCATTTCTTTTTCAGGGCTTTGCAATAACGACATTGCTTCTCAGAAAAATATTAACCCTGTAATTCAAGTTATGGAGTGCTTGCGTAATATTCCCGATAAAGAAATTACAAACCCTGATCACCTTATAGCTAAAGAATTGTCATTAATGACCAGTGTAATTGAAAATACAACTCTCGAACTTGACACAAATACAAACGAGCAAAAGGAATTTAGAGAGTTATACAAAGTGGCGTATAAACATTGCCCTAACAGCATTAACACCTTTAAAGCTGGGTATAAAGGTATAGCTAACAAGTAACTAAAGCGGGACAAATAAAGCTTGGCTTTGTCACTGCGTTCCAAATTATAGCCAAGCACCAAGCATTAATTTGCCCCTTAGTTGGGCGTTAGATGCCTGCATTATTCAAGTCCGGGGTTTTAGTTGGAGATTAGAAAATTAAACACATTGCGTGGGTTGGCTGCATTAATTGTGTTTATTACTCATTTTAGCGATATTACAAATTGGCTTAATGGAATGTTAGGCGGAGGCTCTGGAGCGTACGGTGTAATGCTGTTTTTCTTGCTGAGTGGTTTTTTAATGTCTCACTTATACATGACCCAAAAATTCAACAGCATTAATATCAAGCGCTACTTATTAGCTCGAATCGCAAGAGTAGTTCCATTATTCTTGGTTATTGTACTTAGCTCTTATGTTTTGTCCTTAATCGGCAATGATAGTCTTTATAACATTCCAGATACGAATGCACTGATTAGTCATCTTCTATTTTTATATGGTGACAGTGTACTTTGGTCAATCCCCCCTGAAATACAATTTTACTTCGTATTCCTGATTTTTTGGTCATTTTCAAAGAATAGGAGGGGCTATATTTACCTTTCAATATTAGCGGTTATGCTCCTGCTATTTTTTGCAAACTTTCCACGAGTATATGGAGACATAAACGGAGTTAGTTACAACTTATTTAATACGTTAAGAAGTTTACCTTATTTTTTTATTGGGGTTATTTTTGGAATGCATTATACCTCTTTTGAGGTGCCGAAATACCTTAAGAAACATTACTTTATTTTCGTGTTACTCTTAATACCTGCTATGTATCCAGAGATCTCATCTGTTACGTCTGATGCTAAGACAAGAATGTGGTTAAGCTATGAAGTATTACTTGTAATGAGTTCCGTATTTTTTTGTATTGTATTTTTAGTTCCTGATAACAATGTGCTATTAGCTAACAGGTTCGGTGACTTCTTGGGAAAAGTATCTTATTCATTATATTTGCTTCACATGCCAATTATTATTTTTGTAAACAAGCTCAATTTAAGTGTTGAATTGAAGTTGTTATTATCTTTGGTTTTAACTGTTTCAGTAGCATTTGTATCATTTAAATATTTTGAAAAGCCCGTTGCTAGGTTCATACGTAACATAGCATCTAACAAGATGATAAAGGATAAGGACGTCTAAACGTTGGCTAGCCGTTCGTACCTCACTAATTTTAGCCAACTTTATACACCTCTTATCATGGCGTTAAATTGCAAAGGAGTGTCATGCGTATAATTCTACTGTCTACTTTAATATTTATAAGCCTATCAGCATCAGCGATTGTAGTTCGGCATGATATTGATAATGAAAAATACCTTGCCTATTCTGAGGACTTTAAACCTTTGGCTACATTTTATGTAGATGGCGCTCATGGAGTACTAATTAAACCCAAATGGGTTGTAACCGCAGCCCATGCAACATTTTGCGTAAATTCTGGTAGCTATATTGCATTACACAATGGCCTTCATAAAGTAGAACGAATATTTGTGCACAAAAATTATCAGCCAGGTAAAAGCCATGATATTGCACTTGTAAAATTAGTTAACCCTATTAATGACATTGAGCCTGCAACTATCTATGAAAAATCAGATGAGCTTGGAAAATCAACTTGGTTTATAGGTGTAGGGGGAACCGGAAATGGATTGACTGGGCAAACCATAGATAATTACGAAAACGCAGGGGTTCTAAGAAAAGCTGAAAATAAGATCGTGTTAGCAAATGGTCCATTAATAAAGTTTCGGTTTGATCGTGATCGTTCAGCTTTACCGTTAGAAGGAGTATCTGGTGGTGGAGATAGCGGCGGACCAGCTTATATAAAAACAAACAATACTAATTATTTGTTGGGTATTAGCTCCAGAGTTGAAGGTGGTAGTATTGGTAAATATGGCGTTACGGAAGTTTACTCCAGAGTCTCCTTCTTTAATTCATGGATAGAAAGTATTACGAGCGAGGATGAGTTGTATCAACTTCAATTTGCGACGCCTAAATTGGATGCACTTCCGACTGGTCTCTCTAAGGAAATTTTACCAGAGGTATGCTCAGATATTGGATTGAGGCCAAATGCAATATAACAAGGCATTAAAGCTGGAAAAATTGCAGCTGGCTGTTTTCTCTGCGTTCAACATTTAAGCCAACTATAAATTCCTCTTATTGAGGCGTTAGGTGTAAAGGATTAAGCCGAATATGTATTTTCTACTAACTTATGATGTAGTTTCTGATTATATCTCTCGAAGAGAAACTTACCGAGATGAGCATATTAAACTTGCTTTATCTGCTGTAGAACGCGGTGAATTACTGTTAGGTGGTGCATTAACTGAGCCTAGCGATGGAGCTGTATTACTTTTTAAAGGTAGTTCTCCTGATATTGCGGAGAAGTTTGCTAAACAAGATCCGTATGTTCTAAACGGCTTAGTAAAAAATTGGAAAGTTAGAGCTTGGTCAATCGTACTTGGTGCAGGAGTTTCTCCTGATGATTTGGCAATTAGCACTTAACAAATCATTAAAACAGGACAAAAACAGTTGATTTTACTTGTGCCTCACTTACTTATAGCCAACAGCGTTTAGCCGGTTATTGAGGCATTATGTTTCAAGACGATTCTAATGAAAATTGGATTACAGAATAAAACTAAAGAAAGGTGTTATCGAATCATATTGGCTCAAAATGAAAATGGTAATTATCTGTAATAAGACATTATGCAAACTGAGATAGCACAGGAAACGGCAATGACAGGAATGACTGATTTATCGCAATTATTATCAAGTATGTCTCCAGAACTTCAAGCTGGGGAATTTGTTTTTTGTTCTGTAACGGGGCGAATTGCTGATTATGTTCACCTTAATCCAGTATGTTTTTTTCAAGAAAAAGAAGGCTTAACCTTAGTGTTATCGGCGGAAAGTGCCACACAGGCATACCTGCCATTTGAGGCAAAATTTAAGCAAATCACGTTAACCGTTCACTCGAGCCTTGAAGCGGTTGGCTTAACGGCAGCAATATCAGATAAACTGACGCAGCATAATATCAGTGCCAATGTGATTGCGGCTTACTACCATGATCACATCTTCGTACCTGCAGATAAAGCTTCTGCTGCGATGATTGCATTACAGAGCTTTTCAAAAAACTAATCTGTGTACATCCTAAAAATGAAGTGAGTTGATGACCATTATAGGTGTATAACTGACTTCATTTACTTGCCTCTTTGCTTATTTTTCCGTACTGAATAGCGATATATTGTTTGAGAATTTAATCGTTATATTTGAGATCTTTAGCAAAATAATTCTATACTTGAATTCTGCTAACAACTGATTGAATACTTGTTAACATTGTCGGTGTTGAAATAAAGTCTTTTAAACGTTATTTCGTGTGGCTATTCAAGGGAAAGATATGACAGAAAATAAAAAAGAGCTTCCTTCAACGCAAGAAGAAAAGCCTACAGAAGAAGCTCAAAAAACCGATGTTGTCGCCGATAATGCCTCACCAGATGCACCTGCTGACAAAGCTAAGAATCAAAAAATCCGAAAAATTACTAATATTATTCTACTAGTGGTGTGCTTTTTATTTGTATTCCATTTATTTGCCGATCGCTATATACCGTCAACGGACTTAGGACGAGTACGCGGATATGTTGTGCCGATTACACCTCAAGTGTCAGGTGAGGTAATTGAAATTCTTACCACTGCAAATACTTTGGTCCGTGAAGGGGAAGTGTTAGCTCGTATTAATCCAAGAGATTATGAAATTGCCTTGTTTACTGCTCAACAGCAAGTGACCCAAGCAGGGCAAAATATGGGGGCATTAACTGCTAATGTGACAGCTGCTAAGGCTAAAGTGGCTAATGCGGAAGCGAATTATAAAAATGCGCAGGTACAATCAAAGCGTATTTTTACTATGGTTGAGCAACAAGTTATGTCACAAGCTGATGCCGATAATGCCCGTGCTGAGTTAGTCAGTGCCGAGTCTGGTGTCGCAGCTGCAAAAGCTGATTTAGCTAAAGCAGAAGAACGTTTAGGTTCTGAAGGTGAAAATAATACCGCCGTTAAATCTGCACTGTTAGCGTTAGAACAGGCCGAGCTTAATTTAGCAAGAACCGAAATTAAAGCGCCAACAGATGGTGTTGCATCAAACTTCCGTTTAAAAGAAGGCTTTTATGCCAATGCAGGCCAGCCTGTTATGACATTTATTTCTTCTGAAGATGTGTGGATTGAAGCAAACTTTAGAGAAAACAGTATTGGCAATATGAAGCCTGGCGATAAAGTGGAGTTCGCACTTGATTACGCGCCTGGTGAAGTCTTTACAGGTAAAGTCGCCTACATTGATTATGGTGTCGATTGGGGCCAAAACGAGCAAACGGGTAAATTAGCGCAAACGACAGGGCAAACGGGTTGGTTAAGACAATCCCAACGCTTCCCTGTCACGATTGTATTTGATGAAGAGGAAGCTAAAGGGTTACGTCGTGTTGGCGGACAAGCCGACGTGATGGTCTACACCAAAGAGAGCTCGATAATGAACCTATTTGGTAAGTTCTGGATCCGTCTTGTTAGCTGGTTCTCTTATGTCAGATAAGGCGGTAGCGACACTTGATCCTGAATTAGAAGAAGCAATATATACACGACGTGTATTGCGCTTCACTCTAGGTATTGGACTCGCAGTTGGTATTTCGGCGGTGTTTGCTTGGCAATTAGCGTTTATCGTGCCGGTATTTGTGGCTAAGTTTCTTGTTGATAGAGTCGAGCCAACAATTCAAACCGTTTATGAATTGTTGATTTCAATGGTCGTGACTATCGGTATTGCTTGGTTGGTCAGTTTTGGCCCAGTGCAATACCCGCTCG
Source organism: Shewanella sp. P1-14-1 (assembly GCF_001401775.1). Lineage (NCBI taxonomy): Bacteria > Pseudomonadati > Pseudomonadota > Gammaproteobacteria > Alteromonadales > Shewanellaceae > Shewanella > Shewanella sp. P1-14-1. The sequence continues at coordinate 10,390 of NZ_LKTL01000038.1, forward strand.
TGCTATTACCTTTGCTGGCCGTGTTGATGCTGTGGGCTTATTATTTGTTCTCCGATCCCAAGTGGAATTTTTTTGCCACTATCTTAATTATTTCTACGTTAGTTTTGCCATATTTAGGGATTTTACATCCTGGAGCCGCCATTTTTGTCGGTGTGGGTTTGAGTTTTTCTGGTGTCGTGTCGGTATTAATATTTGCCTTATTACATATTTTACTACCTGACTTATCGCCCAATCGTGAATCTCATATTGAAGCTGGACTGACAACAGATGAGCGCTTATATGAATCGGTGAGAGCGCTGATTATTGCGTTTCCTGTTATTACTTTCTTCTTTTTGTTTGAGATAACAGGCGCCTTACTAACGATGATATTTATTGCTATTTTATCGTTACAATCTGCCGGAAGTAAAAGTGTAAAAGTGAGCCTTTTCTTATTGATTACCAATGGGATAGGCGGGGTATTAGCGATAGTGTTTTATAACATGCTAGTGATTGTACCTGAACTTGTTTTTTATATCGGCCTAGCCATGATGTGCGCCTTAATATTTAGTCAAAAAATTTATGCAGATCCTGTTAAGGCCCCCATTTTTGCGGGTATTTTCTCGGCGCTGTTAGTTGTTGTTGGCTCTACGGCATCATCCACAGACGCTGATGTGGCGACGAATTTCTATATTCGTATTGCTCAACTATTTATTGTCGGGGTGTATATGGTTGTTGCTTCTTTCTTTTTAGAAACGAGAAATTGGCGCTTTTTACAAAAAAGAACCGCTGTTTGATGAGTAAACAGATAAATCTTGAGTGACAGCAGGCGAAATTTAAATTGATTTAAACAACAGGTATAGGCAGCTTTTTTAAACAGTATCTAGGCGTTAAAGGTAATCACATCATGACTGAAACCCAAAGTAACGCAAAAAACAAAACTCAACATGCAGTACAAGCTGAATCTAAAAAAACACTGGAAGAGAACCATTATATTCCGCTATTACGTGCCGAATACTTTGTTCCTTTCATCGCTAGACTTAAAGACTTTGAAAATAATATATACCCTGTTCTGAAAGAAGCTGGCCTGCCAGATACTGTACTTTCCTCTGAACCTGAATACCTTTCAGAAGCAGCACTGCAAAAATTACTGGCAATCATGTATCGCAAGCTGAACTCTAAGCGTTTTGCCAATTGGTTAGAGCAAGTAGCGAGAAGTATTTTTGTGCCGCAGCATCTTGCTAAAATGGCATTAAATGGCACGGTAAGAGACGCATTGCTTGAGTTTACCCATCTTGTAAACAGTGAATCAAAACAGACCAATATTCAGCTTAAAACCTCGGTTAACAAAGTGTGGTTCGCACGATACCGAAATATTAAACATTCTTTTGATGCCAATCTCGCAGAACTGTTTGCGGTAACTATGATGCTTGAGCTAATTAGGGTGTTAACTCAGAGCCAGTGGTCACCTGATGAGATTGCTCTGCAATCTCCAAGCGAAGTGGATTACTTAAGTGAATTAAAGGTCAGTAAGTCACAAATTTATTATGCACGCAGTGTCACTGCTGTGAGCATTTCTGCCGAAGTTTTGTCGCAAAGCGTTAAGTATAAAAAAGGCTGGAGCCAACCCCCACAGGCTGTAATTGAGGGGCCTGAGCGATTTATTGATAGCTTTACTCATGCTCTCACGCCTTATTTGAGCATGGGACGAATTTCAATTACCACCGCAGCGGATTTATTAGGACTCAGTGTACGCACTTTACAGCGCCGCCTCACAGAAGAAGGATTGAGTTACAGCAAAGTGATTGAAGGCATTTGCTTTGAACAAGCAAAGTTGATGTTAAATGATCCTAGTGTACCCGTTACTCAAATTTCATCCGCATTAGGGTATGCTGATGTCGCCCATTTTTCGCGTGCGTTTAAACGTTTAGCTGGCGTTTCACCACGTGAATTCAGAAAGAACTTATCTTAATTAACTTCAATTATATTCATGTTGCGTTTGAATGACTGATAGTCGTGTTTGCTTCGCTGGGGGCATGACAATTGTCGCTATCACATATGACTGATTAATCTCAGTTTTATATTAAATATGCCCCTGTGTTTAGCGAGAAAAACCAGTTAATAAAAAAATAATAGCGAATTAATATTTTTATTTTTAACTCAGTGTAATCTTATATAACTTACGCTATATTTTAATAGCAAATGAAACATAAATGACTTTTGTTTAAGCAAGTTAACGACACTATGTCGATTCATGGTTTCGTTCAATATTGATAAATGGATTGCCAATAAAGCAGGGAAAGACAACTTATGAGTGAGAAAAAAATAACAACTGCATCTGAGTTTACTCATGCTGCTGTTGATGCTGCGATTAAAATTGCGCTAATTTTCATCATGGTGATTTGGTGTTTTAAAATTATTCAGCCGTTTATCATGCCGATTCTATGGGGTGGTATTATTGCTATTGCACTCTATCCAGTGGTGATATTACTCAGTAAAAAAGTAAAACTATCAGTGGGTAAATCTAGCTTGCTGGTCACGTTACTTGCTCTGTCATTACTACTAGTTCCGACTTTCCTTTTTTCTGGCGCGATAGTGTCAGGCACTCAAGATTTTATCGCTGAAGTCCATGACGGTACTTTAGTGATTCCTGCGCCCAAAGAATCTGTAGCTGATTTACCGCTAGTAGGTGAAAAGCTGTACAACTTTTGGTCTTCGGTTTCTTCTGACTTAGAAAAAGTTGTCAGAACCTACGCTGATGAAATCAAAGGGTTCTCGTCTAAGGCTGCAAGTATATTCGGCAGTTTTGGGATGACCGTCTTACAGTTTCTGATTTCGATCATTATTGCAGGTGTATTCATGTCTCGGGCCCAAGGCTCAAACCAGATGTTTCATAAGGTTTCGGTAAGGCTTGCTGGTAAACATGGTGAAGAGTTTTCTGAACTTGCGGTAGCAACGGTTCGTAGTGTGGTGCAAGGCGTTATTGGCGTGGCATTTATTCAATCCATTTTAGCGGGTATTGGTTTAGGTTTAGCTGGTGTACCGGGTACGGGTATTTGGATGTTACTGGTTCTTATTTTAGCCATTATTCAGCTGCCGCCTATTTTAATTTTGGGCCCCATTATTGCGTATGTATTTACCGTGGAATCTTCAACGGTAGCCATTATGTTCATGATTTGGAGTATTTTGGTGAGTGCCAGTGACGCATTTTTAAAACCTATGTTAATGGGGCGCGGTGTTGATATTCCTATGTTAGTGATATTGCTAGGTGCAATTGGTGGGATGATTCTATCTGGCATTGTTGGCTTATTTGTTGGAGCCGTTGTACTTGCATTGAGTTACAAACTTTTCTCAGCTTGGCTTGTGGTTGAAACGGCTGAGCTTGATAGTGAATCTGTGTTACCAGATGCAGAAAAAGAGTAAAGGTAAAGCTTAATGAATAAACATATGTCCCAAGAAGATAACTTTATTTACCTTCTTGGCTCGTTAATATTAGTGCTGTTAAGTGCAGCTTTGGTTGAGCAGTTTTTTGAAGCTGGGCAAATGATTATTGTTGGTACCACAGTCATGAGCTTGTCTATTGCTGTTATCGGTCTAGGCGAGAATAAACGCTGGATTCGATCAACCTTTGGCTTAATGATCACGACGTTGTTATTTGCCAGTATTGGCTCGGTTTTTGAATTACTTAACCTTGATATTGTTGGCTTATTAACAATTTTGGCTTTTCTCGTAGTTGCAACCTATCGCGCAGCAAAGCAAGTATTGTTCAGCGGCAAAATATCCACGAATCAGATTATAGGTTCTATCTGTATATTTTTACTATTAGGGCTAATTTGGGCTTTTATATACTTACTATTGATTGAGATATTTGGCCCCGCTTTTAATGGCATTGAAGTGCAGAAATGGACTGATAATTTTTCGACGGCAATCTATTACAGCTATATCACCCTCACGACCGTAGGTTATGGTGAGATTTCTCCAAATATGCCCATTGCTCGCTTTTTTGCTTTTTCTGAGGCCATTTGTGGGCAATTTTATATGGCAATTATTGTGGCAAGTTTAGTCGGGGCAAAAATGTCACAAACAGACTCTTAAAGGCGAACGAATAAAGCGTTATCTTTCAGTTTGGTGGCTTGATTCAGATAGAAGAGGTTTCATGGAATTAGCGAAGAAAACCGTGTTAATAGTGGATGATATGGACGCCATTCGCAAAATTAGTTCTGATCAATTACGTCGCTTTGGTGTTGGCCAAATTTATCAAGCTGAAAATGGCGCTAAGGCACTACACATACTTAAAAACACCCATGTTGACCTTATTATTTCTGATTGGAACATGCCGGTCATGTCTGGAATTGAATTACTCTGTGTGGTTCGAAGTACACCAAAATTTCAATATATCCCTTTTTTAATGATCACGGCAGAAGCAGCCAGAGAACGCGTCAGTCAGGCCATCGAAGAAGGTGTGACTGATATTGTCATCAAACCATTTAACAGCATGATATTGCAACAAAGGGTCACTCAATGCTTACAAGGTTTTGTGAGTAATAAAGCTGGTGTTGTAGCACAAGAGGCAACATCGACGAGTGAGCAATCAGATGCAGAAAGTGATATAGCCCTCAATCTTACTAAGCAAGATAAACATCAAAAATCATCAGTACTTATTGTTGATGATACTGCCGATAACTTAACCTTATTAGGTGGATTATTAAAAGACGAGTACCAAGTTAAACTGGCTAAACAAGGGGCGAAGGCGCTTGAAATCGCTCAGTCTGACACGCCTCCTGATATTATTTTATTAGATATTATGATGCCAGATATGGATGGCTTTGAGGTGTTAAAGCAACTTCGAAAACATCCATTGTCGGAACATATTCCCGTCATTTTTGTCACCGCACTCACAGAAGATAAGTATCAACTGCAAGGACTTGATGGTGGGGCAGTTGACTATATCAGTAAACCAATACAACCCGAACTACTCAAATTAAGAGTACGGAATCTGATGGCTTATGTGACTATGCATAAGAATTTGCAATCAGATTTCGACAGTTTAGTGGCAAATGAAAAACTCAAACAAGAAGTACAGCAAGTTTTACAGCATGATTTAAAGGGGCCTATTGCAGGGTTAATGGCATTGATTGAGCAAATTAAGTCAGACCCACATATTTCTAAAAATAACGCTGAAAATGCGACGATTGCTGAGGACATGACATTTCAGTTGTTGAACATGATTAATATGTCCAGTGAACTGTATAAAATTGAAACGGGGCGTTTTGTGTTAAGCCCTAAACGATTCTCTATACTTGCCCTTATCCAAAAAATCATTGCTGTGTTAAAGAAAACGTTTCAGGTTAAGCACTTGCTTATCTATCTTGATTGCGAAGAAGACGGTGATGAAGATTACTTTGCAATGGGTGATGAAAGTTTAAGTTATTCCATGTTATTCAATTTATTAAAGAATGCATGTGAAGCTGCGCCAAGTAAAACACGAGTTTCGGTGATGCTACAACGTGAGCAGGAGCCTGAAACCAAACAAGCCTTCTTAAAAGTGAGTATTCAAAATATTGGTGTTGTGGATGAAGATATCCGACAACATTTTTGGCAAAAGTATGTTTCAGCTGGCAAAAGCGATGGCACAGGAATTGGGACATATTCAGCAAAATTACTTGCCGAGGCTCAGCAAGGTAAAGTGGCATTAGATGTTGATGATGCAAACCAAACGACTAGTGTGTCAGTGTATCTCCCGCATGAGTAATTAAGTCATTATGTAGATTCAGGGTTTGCGCCCGAAATAAGGAAGGTTATGGAAATCAATGCGTTTTTGATGTTGGCTTCAGTGGGATTACTTATTTTCTTAGGTTGGCTATTTTTACGTTTGCGCACCGAAGCAAATGAAGACATTACGCGTTTTTTTTCCAATGACAAAAACCGCCTTTATATTGGCTTAATCGTCTGTAGTTTTTTGGCTTTAATGACAACGATTGCCAACATCGGGCTTAACATAGCTTATAAACATGATATTGAAAAAAGCTCTGAAGCATTAGAGTCTGTAGCCTTAACTACGGATGCCGCTTTGTCGTCATGGGTAAAAGGTTGGGAAGACCGTGTAAATGCGGTTGCGACAAACCCTTTGTTATTAAAGCGAGCCATTAAACTAGAAAATATTGGCGCAGATAAAGAAGAGTTACTAGACAGTGAGCACTTAATTTGGTCTAGGGATGCTTATGAACGTTACAGTGACTCTTTTGGGTCATTAGGTTTTTTTATTATTAGCTTAGATGGTAAAAATCTCGCGTCTAGCCGAGATGCAAACCTTGGTTTAACTAACATTGTAAAACGTATCTATCCTAATTTATTTAATGAAGCGATAAGCGGTAAAGTTGTAATAACCCCACCAATGCGCTCAGATGTTCCCTTGTTAAATCCCTTGGGGATTACCCGTTCAGATACTCCAACCATGTTTGTACTCAGCCCAATTATTCAAGATAACGGTGAAATTACAGCAGTGTTATCGTTACGAATTGATCCATATTTAGAGTTCGCAAACTTAACCCAAAGTGGCGCTGTGGGTGATACTGGTGAGTCATACTTTGTTGATCACAAGGGCAGGATGTTATCTCACAGTCGCCATGAAGATAAATTAGTTTCGCTTGGCTTATTAGAGCCTGGTCAAATGTCAGTACTTAATCTTTATGTCACTAACCCACAGCGAGAGTTAACGCCAGATGAACCCGCCGCCGAAAGTCATAATGAAAGACGTTTAACCTATGCTGCTGAGCAAGTGAGTTCGCAAAATAACGGTAACTCTTTTAAAAGTTATCGAAATTATTTAGGTGTCGAAGTTATCGGTGCTTGGAAGTGGGATGAGCGATACGGTTTCGGCATTGTGACAGAAATGAGTATTGATGAAGCGAGCAGTAATTTTCAATATTTTAAAAATATCATTATTACCCTAATTTGCATTATTGCTTTGTCTTGTTTATTGCTCACGTCTGCCAGTTTGTGGCTGAGTCGTCATGTATTGCAGCGATTGCAAATCAATAATGAAAAATTAGAAAGAACCATTTCGATTAGAACTAAAGATCTGCAAGAACGTGAAAATAGGTTATGGGATTTATATGAAAATTCGCCTGTAGCTTATGCCACCTTAGATAAAAATGGCAATTTTACTAAGCATAACAAGCAGTTTGCTGAAATAACCGGTCATGACCGTGAAGCATTTGCGACATTGCAATGGATGGATGTATTAGCAACAGATGATGGTGAGGGTAAACAGATTTTTGAATCGGCATTACAAGGGGAAGATACCTCAGATGCGAGATTGTATTTACACACTCACTCAAGTGGCGCGTTAGCGGTGTCATTATCGGTACGAACCGAGTTTCATCCCGATGGGAGTTTAGCTGAGATCCGTTTAGCGCTACTCGATGTCAACGAACAAGAGACTGTCAGGGCTGAAATGCTGAAGAATCAGCAGCAATATCAGACCTTAGTTGAGAATATACAAGGAGCAGTATTTCGTTGTAATTACGTCGATTTGAAGAAAAATAACTTTACCGTTTTCTATATTAGCCCGAATTTTGAACATATTACCGGTTATCCAGTGAGTGACTTTATTGGTAAGAACCCTGTAAGGCGTTTCGTTGATTTGGCAGTAGGGAACGACGGCGAAGGTTTTTTTGAAAAGGTTCGCGAAGCTGCATTACAAAACGGCAAAGTATTACTCGATATGCGGATTATGAATCGCTCTGGCGAGTTACGTTATGTCCAGATTATGGCGAAATTCGAATTAACTGATAATGAGCAAGAATGCTATTTCGACGGTACAGTATTTGATATTACTGAACAGAAATTAGCTGAAAACTTATTACTTGATTCAGAGGAGAAGCTTGAAGTCGCAGCAAAAAGTGCTCAGATGGGAATGTGGGATTTTTATCCGAATCAAAATCGTGTTGTCGTTAATCGAATGTACAGCGAAATGCTGGGGTATCGCCAACTTGATGTTTGCGCCAACGAAGATAAATGGTCGCCATTAAAAAATGGTGTAGATACATTTGCATCGCTAGTTCACCCCGATGATGAAGCTGATATTTTTGACGCTAAGTCCAATGTTGAACACGACCCAAATCAGATTGTCCGTCAGGAATTCAGGTTGCTTCGACAAGACGGTAGCTATGACTGGATTTTAAGTATCGGTCAGACGTCAGAATTTGATGACAAAGGCATGCCTGAACGCATTAGTGGAGTACATATTAATGTTAACGCTGCAAAAGAATTGGAGCGTGAGTTAGCGGACGCCATTGCTGAGGCTGACAATGCTAATAAAGCAAAAGGTGATTTCTTAGCGAACATGAGTCATGAAATTCGTACGCCGATGAATGCGATTATTGGTATGTCTCATTTAGCGCTTGAAACAGAGTTAACCCGTCAGCAACGTAACTATATTGAAAAAACCAATAACTCAGCCCAATCATTATTGGGCATTATTAACGATATTCTTGATTTTTCTAAGATTGAAGCTGGCAAGTTAGATATTGAAAATATTGACCTAAGTATTGATGACTTACTTAATAATGTGAGTAATTTAATTGGTATAAAGGTGGCAGAGAAAGGACTAGAGCTGCTATTTGATATTGATGACAAGATCCCTGAAAACTTACTTGGCGATCCCTTACGAGTTGGCCAAGTATTAATTAATTTAGCCAATAATGCAGTTAAATTTACAGACAATGGCAATATCATTATCTCGGTGATGTTAGATAAGCTCACGTCAACTCAAGCTTATTTAACATTTTCTGTGAAAGACTCTGGTATTGGTATGAGCCTTGAGCAGCAATCGAGATTATTTAATGCCTTTTCACAAGCAGATGCTTCAACAACACGAAAATATGGCGGCACAGGTTTAGGTTTAGCCATATGTAAAAATCTAGCTGAATTGATGGGCGGCAGCATCACATTAAGTAGTGAAGTAGGGGTTGGGAGTACGTTCAATCTTTCTACTCCTTTTGATTTAAACCCAATTGCCTCTTCTCCTCGAAATGCAAATCATCATGTAAGTTTTGAAGGGAAGTCAGTATTGTTAGTCGATGATAACCAAGCTGCCCGTGAAGTGTTATCAAGCTTGTTGATGAGAGCGGGCATGAAAGTAAAAGCGCTTGAATCAGGCCAGGCAGCAATAGATTTAATTAATGCAGGTGAGCGGCCAGATGTGGCGATCGTCGATTGGCAAATGCCCGAAGTCAGTGGCTTAGATGTCGCACGCTTTATTGGCGAGCTTGAGCCTGAGATAAAGCCTAAGCTCATTATGATTACTGCATACGGCAAAGAAGACTTACTCATGAGTGCATCTGATGTGCACTTTGATAGTATTTTAACTAAGCCACAAACTCAGACTAATTTGGTGAAAACCTTATCTTACGTTCTGTCAGATGCTAGCCCTTATGCCGCAGATACCACCTCTAAAAGCGAATTAACACAAGCTTTAACTGATTTGGCTGGTGCCAGTGTGTTAATCGCTGAAGATAACGATTTGAATCAAGAATTGATTGAAGAACTATTAAACAGCAAACAAATTATCACCACGTTAGCTCAAAATGGGCAAGAAGCACTGGATTTGGCAGCCAAAGAAAATTTTGACGGTATTCTAATGGACTGCCAAATGCCTGTAATGGATGGGTATACAGCGGCATCAAAATTACGAGCCATTCCTGACAATGCTGATTTACCGATAATTGCGATGACTGCAAATGCTATGGCTGGCGATAGAGAAAAAGCCATAGCCTCTGGCATGAATGATCATATCCCTAAACCTATTGATGTAGAAGCAATGTTTATCACAATGGCTAAATGGATATCACCAGCAAATCCTGTTGATGTGAATAGCCTGACACTTGATAAAAATAACGATCATGATTTTGTTAATCAATTTAAATCGATAAATGCAGCGCAAGGTCTGCAAAGAACGCAAGGCGATGTAGCGCTTTACCGTAAACTGTTGGCAAAATTTGTTGCTGGGCAATCGGGTTTTGTGGGGGCTTTCACCCGTGCGATAGCAATTAACGATGAGACGTTAGCAATGCGACTTGTGCACACTTTAAAAGGTGTTGCAGGAATGATTGGCGCTGAACACGTAGCAGAATTAGCCGCTAAGCTTGAGCAAGAGTTAGCAGAGAGTAATGTTAAGACTGTTCTTATATTGGAAAAAGCGCTTAGTGAAGTATGCACAGAGATTAATAACTCAATGCCGACATTATCAGCTCAACAAAATAGTCTAACCTTAGATAAACCATTAGCGATTAAAACCTTATCAGCACTGATTACGATGCTTGAAAGCTTTGATATGGAAGCAACTGAGTATTTAGACGACCACGGTGATTGCTTGAATGTCGAGCCATTACTTCATAATTATAAATTATTAGAAAAGCAGTTAAGCGAATATGAATTAGATACGGCTATGGAAATAGCTAAGCAAATGATTGAGCAATTAAATCAACTTGATTCTTAGCTGACATTTTCGTCAGCACCTTGTTTACATAACATTAAGGGATAGGAGAACAGATGGAAAAACAAACGATATTGGTGGTAGACGATACTCCAGCAAATATTGATGTTCTCGCGGGTGTGCTGAAGGCTGATTATCATATCAAAATCGCCAAAAATGGTGAGCAAGCGCTGAAGATTGCTAGAGCGATTCCGTTGGATTTAATTTTACTCGACATAATGATGCCGGGAATAGATGGCTATGAGGTCTGTCAGGAATTAAAAGCGGATGAAAGAACTCACCATATACCTGTCATTTTTGTTACTGCGAAAATTTCAGCAGATGATGAAATTAAAGGACTAAATATTGGCGCCGCTGATTATATTACCAAACCGTTTAATCCTCCTATTGTTCAACGTCGAGTGCAGACTCAGTTAGCGCTGACAGATCAAAATCGTATGCTGGCGATAAAAGTGCAGCAAAAAACGGCTGAAATTGCGCAAAATCAACTCGATGTTATTAGAAAGCTTGGCCGAGCGGCTGAATACAAAGACAATGAAACAGGAATGCATGTTATTCGTATGAGCTACTACACGCATATTTTGGCGTTAGCAGCGGGTATCAATGAAGCAGATGCAGAAGTATTAATGCATGCAGCACCTATGCATGATGTTGGCAAAATTGGCGTCTCAGATGCCATTTTAAAAAAGCCTGGCAAATTAACCGCTGAAGAATTTGATGAAATGAAACATCATTGTGTCATTGGAGCAGAAATACTTGGCGATAATGATTCACCTCTTTTAAAAATCGCACAAGAGGTGGCATTGACTCATCATGAAAAGTGGGACGGAACAGGTTATCCCAATGGACTGAAAGGTGAAGAAATTCCACTTTATGGCCGGATTGTGGCTGTGGCAGATGTATTTGATGCTTTGACCAGTGAGCGCCCTTATAAAAAACCTTGGTCTGTTGAGGAAGCTGTAGCCTTACTTGAACGAGAAGCGGGCAGTCACTTTGAGCCTAAATTAGTGCAATTGTTTGTTGAAAATATTGAGCAAGTTGTAGAAATTAAGGCTAAATTTAGAGATGAAGGTTAATTGGATTGGTGTAACTGGCAGATGCATTAACAGGTTGGCATAAAATGGTAACTAATGTCAGATAACCAAGATTATACTTGTTGCATATTAAGTCGTTGAGAAGCAGCTGTTCAATCAATTAGTGCTAATAGTATTTCAAGTCATTTTTTGATGAAGCCGAGCCAATATTAGGGTAAGTCATCGCTCAACGTGCATTAAAAATACAGTGACTGATGTCATAAAACTTTGCAATTTACTCCATAGAGGAAAACACCTATGTCTACGACTTTATTCAGTAAAAAATGTCTTTTAGCTGCAGTAATGGTACCGGCTTTACTTACGGGTTGTGCTACAGGCGACACACCTGAGTCAAAAAAAGCCAATGCGCGTAAAGAAACACAAGCGGCATTACAAGAAATTTATGCTGAACATAGTGGTGCTAAAACAGCAGTTGCACAATCTGTTGGCTATGTTGTTTGTACGGGGAGCAACAGTTACCTATTTGCTCTTTCTACTGGCGGTGGTGTGTGTGTATTAACGTCAAATGGACAAAACTCTTATTATCGTTTTGCTACAGGTGGTGTTGGCGCTGGTATTGGCTGGAAGCAAATGGCATTCGTTCAAGCCTTTATGGATAACGATGCAATGACACGTTTTAAAGAATCCGGCTATGAAGGTCAAGCACAAGCAGAAGCCAGTGCTAAGTATGAAGAAAGCGGTGACCAAGCGTCTGCAAACCAATCTGTTGACGTGAGCGGTGTAAAAACATACCAAGTCAACTTGATGGGGGCTGCTGCTCAGGCAACCGTACAAGGTTACAAATATTGGCCAACTGACTTTACTGATGATTTCATCGAAAATGATGAAAAGTAATCGACAGAGTGACTATGACGTTTTAGTCAGCGTCTTTAGTTAACACTGACTAAAGCAAGATATGAAACCGTAATGAACATTTTCTTTACGGTTTTTTATTGTCTGTTTAATAGGCTAATCAACCTAAAGGGACTGTTAGGTTGTCGCTCCAAACGTAAATTGTTCGAGCTTCAATGACACTCTATACATATTCCTACAGTGATTGTCGCCTTTTTCGCTTTCCGTGAGTCGCTCAATAAGATAAATTACCCTAGTTAATATAATAAAAATTAAAATGATGTTCAGGACGAATGTTTTTAAGGTGGGTTGAAGTTGATTTCAGTATATTTAGTTGATGATCATGAGTTAGTTAGAACCGGTATTCGTCGCTTACTAGAAGATGAGCGAGGTATTAAAGTTGTTGGGGAAGCCCCAGACGGAGAGACTGCTGTGCAATGGTCGCGTCAAAACGAAGCTGACGTAATCTTGATGGATATGAATATGCCGGGTATGGGTGGATTAGAAGCCACACGTAAGATTTTACGATATCAACCAGAAGCTAAAATCATTGTTTTAACGGTCCAAACAGAAGACCCATTTCCAACTAAAGTTATGCAAGCTGGCGCATCGGGTTATTTAACCAAAGGTTCCACTTCACCTGAAGTATTACGTGCTATCCAGCAAGTTTCTCGTGGCCAACGTTATTTATCACCAGAAATTGCCCAGCAAATGGCATTGAGTCAATTTAGCCATTCAGATGAGAATCCATTTAGCAGCTTGTCTGAACGAGAGCTGCAAATCATGTTGATGATCACCAATGGTGAAAAAGTAAATGATATTTCTGAGAAACTCAATTTAAGCCCTAAAACAGTTAACAGCTATCGCTACCGTTTGTTTGCTAAGTTAGATATCGGTGGTGATGTGGAGTTGACCCGTCTCGCAATTCGCTACAAAATGCTCGATGCCAGTTCTTTTTAAACGCTAGGTGTTATGCCCATGGTATTAACACCTATCCTAGGATAGTGAATGCCATCTCGTTTTAATTCAGCTTTATTTTTAAAAACCGTTTCTTCTTCGCCTGGTGTCTATCGTATGTACGATGACAAGGGCGAAGTGATTTATGTCGGTAAAGCAAAAGATCTCAAAAAGCGCCTTTCTTCGTATTTTCGCGCTAATTTACCTAATGTAAAAACCCAAGCGCTTGTAGCTCGCATTGCCAATATCGATGTCACACTGACTCACAGTGAAACTGACGCATTGATACTGGAAAATGATTACATCAAGCAATACATGCCTAAATACAATGTACTGCTTCGAGATGATAAGTCCTATCCTTATATTTTATTGAGTGGTCATAAACACCCACGTTTGGCGTATCACCGAGGTCCTAAAAGAGAGAAGGGCCATTATTTTGGGCCTTATCCCAATGGTGGAGCGGTGCGCGAAAGTTTGCACCTGATGCAAAAATTGTTTCCTATTCGTCAATGTGATGACTTGTATTATAAGTCACGCTCTCGACCTTGTTTACAATACCAACTCTCTCGTTGTAGTGCGCCATGTGTTGGCGCTGTTTCTGATAGCGACTATGCAGAGCAAGTTAAACTTGCAGGGTTATTTTTACGTGGCAAAGATAAGCAGGTGATCACTGAACTGGTTGCTAAGATGGATCATGCTGCAACCGAAATGGAATATGAGTCGGCAGCCCAATATCGAGATCAAATCACCGCACTAAGGCGAGTTGCGGAGCAACAAGAAGTGTCGAACCACAAGGGCGATATGGATGTGATAGGCGTACACTACGCCTCGGGTATTGCGTGTTTTCATTTGTTATTTATTCGAGATGGTAAAATTTTTGGCAGTCGAAGCTATTACCCATCTGTACCTGCTGAAACCGAACTTGAAGAAGTATTGGTGTCTTTTATCGGGCAGTTTTATTTAAATGCCGATATTCAACGTACTATTCCTAAAGAAGTGTTAATCAGTGAATCATTTGCTGAAAAAGCCGTTTTGGAAACCACCATATCAACAGCACTTGAACGCAAATTCGAAATCAAAACCCATGTACGTGGTGAGCGAGCTAACTTTTTACGTTTGGCTGTGACCAATGCAAGTAATGCCGTTAATACTCGCTTGTCCCACAAAAATACCGTCGAACAACGTTTTCAGCTACTAGAAGAAGCACTGGAGTTCACCAAGCCTATCTCACGGATGGAATGTTTTGATATCAGTCATACTATGGGTGAGAGCACTGTTGCTTCATGTGTGGTGTTTAATCGCGAAGGTCCACACAAGGCAGACTATCGCCGTTATAACATTAACGGTATAACAGGGGGCGATGACTATGCTGCGATGGAGCAAGCCTTAAAGCGACGTTTTGATAAAATTGATAACAACGGAAAGGTGCCTGACATTGTATTTATTGATGGTGGTTTAGGGCAATTACGTATTGCTCAGGCAATCGTTGATGAAAAGTGTGTGCATCTTGATAATCCTCCTTTATTGATTGGGGTAACAAAAGGTGAGGGCCGTAAAGCAGGCTTAGAAACCTTTGTATTTGGTAATAATGAACAAACCTTTGAGCTGGCTAGTGATTCACCTGCTTTTCATTTAATTTTACATATTCGTGATGAATCACATCGATTTGCTATTACTGGGCATCGTAATAAACGTCAAAAAACCAGAAACACATCAACACTTGAGTCAATCCCTGGTGTTGGACCAAAACGACGTAAGTTATTGTTACAACATTTAGGTGGAATTCAAGAAGTGAAGGGCGCTAGCGTGGCAGAATTAACAAAAGTGCCCGGAATTAGCCTAGAAATGGCACAAACAATCCATGATGCATTGCGAGGGGGATAAAATTAAGGCAAGATTGGCGCTGTTTCTGACTATTTGGTTTCTTTCATGCCTTTTAATTTACCTATAGCGCTAACACTTTTTCGGTTATTACTTTTACCGGTATTTGTGATTGTTTTTTATCTTCCCTATTCTTGGGCACCGTTTGCTTCTGCATTTATCTTTTGGCTGGCAGCAGTCACAGATGCATTAGATGGCTATGCAGCAAGAAAGTTAAAGCAATCGACGCGTTTTGGGGCGTTTCTTGATCCGGTTGCGGATAAAATAATGGTAACAACAGCGCTTGTGTTACTGGTTCAGCAAAATGACAATATTTATCTTACATTGGCCGCATTATTCATGATTGGCCGTGAAATTGTTATTTCCGCATTACGTGAGTGGATGGCTGAAATCGGCAAACGGGGTGTTGTGGCGGTTTCTTGGATTGGTAAATATAAAACAGCAGCACAAATGGTCGCGATTGTTGGCTTAATTTGGCAGCCTAATGAATTCTTGACCAATGTGGCTTATGGATTATTCTATATTGCTGCAGTGCTGACTTTCTGGTCTATGATGAGTTATATTTCAGCAGCTTGGAAAGACTTAACGGCAGAGTAGCTTAATAAAAGTTCAATAAGTTTATTTAGTGTTCATTCAGTTAGTTTTGTTGAAAACAGCAATTGACACCGACAGTGAAATCGGTAGAATGCACCCCCGTAGACAGAGATGCTCTAGCGTATAACCGCAAGGTTGCAGCAAGATGACATCAAGGCTTATTTGAGAAGATAAGCAAATGATTGCGACATTAGCTCAGTTGGTAGAGCGATACCTTGCCAAGGTATAGGTCATCGGTTCGAACCCGATATGTCGCTCCAATCATTCTCTATACGGCGCGATGGCAGAATGGCTATGCTGCGGATTGCAAATCCGTCGACCTCGGTTCGACTCCGGGTCGCGCCTCCACAAATTTTGTTTAA
>NZ_LKTL01000039.1:0-23345 GCF_001401775.1 Shewanella sp. P1-14-1
TACGCGATATAAAATTGAGAATGCCAGAGTCACTGCTTAACACATGGATAGATGAAGATATCGAGAAAAGCATTATTAGTGCAACAAAAGATATTCATGTTGCCTCTAATGTCAAAACCCATGAGTTGATGGAGCACGTCGATACACTTCATGAAAACATCATCGTTTGGCTTAATGTCACGACCAACGTAATCCCCAATCAAGATTTGCTGATTCAATTACAGAACATCACTGATTCGCTTAATCAACGCCATCGACAATTAGCTCAAGCTGTTAATCGTATGGATGATATGTAGGTGAGGATCTGATCCTACAAATGCGAGTTTGGCCTTTGCGACCTTTCACTTATCATTCTGACGTCGAAAGACATTGGCAGGCAACGAGAATGTTTAACTCAACTAAACATTGCATCCACTCCAAGGGTTTCGTTGCTTGCTTTTTTTTATCTATTTCTTTGCACTGTTGGATATACGCTCGCCTCGTTAACTGAGCTTTAAGCACATTGGGGAGCAAGGTAGACTTTATTTTTACCAGAAAACTTCGCTTGGTATAATGCATCATCTGCTTGCTTGGTAAGATCGGATAAATTTGATGGCTGACCAGCACTCAATGTCGCGACGCCTAAACTAATCGTAAACTCCACTTCAATCCCATCAAAGTGAAATGATTGAGCCGCAATACCGTTTCTCAACCTATCTGAGATGGTAAAGGCTTCGTCCAGCGTGGTGTTGTCTAATACAATCAAAAACTCCTCTCCACCAATACGCCCGACTAAGTCTTGTTTTTTGAGCCAACTGCTTGCACGTTTGGCTGCCGCTTTAATCGCTAAATCACCAATATGATGCCCATAGCGATCATTAATTGCTTTAAAGTTATCAATATCAAAAATTATCACTGAGGCTGGGCGCTGTTTTTTGATGGCTCTTTCTATAATGCGCTGGCCTTTTCGGAAGGTATAGCCTCTGTTTGATAATCCGGTGAGATAATCGGTTTGAGCACGTTTTTTCAACGTCTTTCGAGAATGCAATAACACTAAAATCACACTAAACAATACAATGGCCAAGACCAGAAATAAGGTTAGCTTTAGATCGCTAATGCGTTCTTTATCAGCAACTGCGGCCCAGTTGAGTTCATTAATGGCTAAGCGATTGGCTAATAATTCATTCTCAAAACTCGCCAGTTTTATATTATGATCAAGTGACGTTGTCAGTACCTTATTATCGATAATGCTTTGATTATCTTCCCTTTCAACATCAATAACTTCCAAAAACAGGTTAGCAGCTTTATTCGACTCGCCTGCAGCAAGGGCGATAATCGCATCCGCTTTTAAAAACATGGCTTTCATGTTGGCTGGGAAGTTTTTATTTTGCCTAAATATCTGTGCCATTTCCGCAGCGCGAGGTAGGTTACCACTACGAACATACGCAATCGCCAGATACAAATAACCACTTGTGACAAAATACTGCTCTTTAGTGGTGTCTTTTAACGATATAGCTTTTTCGAGATGCAATACCGCTTGATTAAAATCAAAGGTTCTTAGCGCCACTCTGCCAGCATTAAGATGGGAGAAAAATAACAGATCATTTGGCTTTGTGGCCTGACGGGCAAGTTCAAATTGCTGCTGAATATTGTGTTCGGCTTTATCCCAGTCACCTAGCTTAATCGCTTGGCTCACCATGTTGTGCTGCATATTGAACATATCTTCAATATCGTTAATGGTTTTCCAAGTTTCATACGCTTTTTGAAAGTTTTCGTAGCCGCGTTGGTGTAAGCCTACACGACGATATAAGCTGCCTGTGGCGTTATATATCATTGCCTTACGATTGACATTCAAATTGTCACTTCTATCCACAATCAGCAATGCTTCATCTAATAAGTCTATGCCCTTATAGACATTGTCTGGTTCAATAAAGCAAAAGGCAGTTTGTGTCATCGCCTTAGCTAATAATTCTGCATTGTCATAGTTACGGGCATATTCGAGTGCTTGGTGTCTATCAGGACAATAGCTTGCGGGGTCATTCGCTTTAAGATACCAAGCAAATGAACGCTCTAAATGGCTGTCGATTAACACCTCACTGATCGGGAGGTATTTTACTAGGGCAATACCTTTATCATAACTACTGATGGCGAGGTCGAGCTGGCGTAGCTTTTCGTGTATTTGTCCATACAGGAAGTACACTTTGGCCTGCTCTTGAGGTGTAAAATCATGATTATTCAGATCAAACTGATCCAGCAAGTTAATTGCTTCGGCGGGAGTAACGGCATAAACATCAGTTTCTAACTGATTAAGTGTGGGGTTTGCTAATCCTTCAGTAGTGAACATCAGAAGGCATCCGCATAAACAGAAGATCCACCCTCTTGATAACAATACATCCATATACCGCCCCAATTTTATCATCCTTTCGTATTATGCTTGCCAGCAGGGTAACATGATAATACGTCTATATTAAAGCATTGATTGTATGGGGATAATGTTACCTTTAGTTACATTAATAACGAAGTGCCTAGTTAACAGTTTTTAAAATAATTTATTCATTTTTTGCATAGCAGATATCAAGGTTTCAGCCTCTGACGGAGACATCTCTAAGGTTAAATCTTGCATTAACTCGACATGTAGCTGATGGTGCTGGCGATGAATTGCCAGGCCCTCCTCGGTTAAGTTCAATAATGTGGCTCGACCATCTTTAGGATCAGCACAACGTACCATCAGGCCAAGCTTCACTAATTTATCGACTTGTACAGTTAACGTACCTGTGGTGATCCCCAGTTTTTGCGCTAATGCATTCATTCTTAACGCGCCAAAGTTTCCCAACACTTCTATAGTGTGAGTCTGAGCTAAACTGTAGCCAGTCTCTTTTACAACCGATTGCTCCCAAGAGGACATCTTGTCATAAAATTCAGTAATGGTTTGATTTAGCAGTTCAGTATTTGGCATCGCTTATCTCATAGGGTGTACTTCAAGTGTCAGGTGATGGATTTTATCAAACTGATTTAATAAGGTCTTATATTCATGCAAAGAATAAGTGGTTTGTTTAGCAACTAATGTTATCGCCGCCGAATAATGATGACCACTGACCTTCCAAACATGCATGTCTTTGACATCAGCATAAGGGGCTAATGCCTGTTCAATTTGCTGTTTATATTCAGCATCAATACTCTCATCTAATAACACAGGACTGGTTTGCTTCATTAATCCTAGCGTCCATTTAGTAATCACAATTGCACCCACCATCCCCATCACGGCATCAAGCCAATGCCACCCATAAAACTTACCGAACACCAGCGCCACTATCGCTAAAACAGAGGTTAATGCATCTGCTAACACATGCATGTAAGCCGCCCGTAGATTATGGTCATGGTGTTTTTCATCCGATGCGTGATGATGACCGTGTGCATGCTGTTCATGATGGTGCTCATGGGAATGAGAATGTGATGTGTGGTCATGGGCATGAGAATGGCCGTGCGAATGATCATGATGGTGATGATCACCTAACAAAAAAATACTTGCCACATTAACCGCTAAACCAATAAAAGCCACCATAATAGCTTCATTAAAATGAATATCATGTGGGTTAAATAAACGATTAATTGATTCCACCATCATTAATAGTGCCACCACACCAAGTACAATCGCACTGGTGTACCCGCCTAAAACACTCACCTTACCAGCCCCAAATGAAAACTTATCAGAATTGGCATGTTTCCTAGCATAACGGTAAGCAAACAATGTAATGCAAAAAGCGGCGGCATGGGTGCCCATATGCCAACCGTCAGCTAACAAAGCCATAGAGCCGTATACTGTGCCAGCAATGATCTCAACCACCATCGCCGTCACAGTCAATATCAATACGTAGAGGGTTCTCTTTTCACCGGAACTTTGTTGGGCACAAAAGTCATGTTGATGTTCTGTAGTAAATCGCACGCTGGCACCTATAGTTTGACAATCAAAGTATTCTTTAGAATTTAACTTGATTATCAAACTATTTCAACACCATCCTTTTAAACCAATGACATAGATAACATAACGAAGAAAGCTACCGAGTGGATAAAGCCAATAATGGCGCGACTTCGGCCGTTATTTAGCAAACGCTAACTTGAAAAGAACGCTGACAATCTTTACAATGCCGCTGTCTTTGGGGAGTAACTTGCCACTCATTTAAACAATCTTTAAATAAGTTGGTTTGTTCGTCAACATAATTGATGCAAAATCATCATGGCGTTCAAGGCTTTGTCACCACAGAGCTGAGTGAGACCATAGACAACAATCGCAACCCGAGGTGGGGAGCGAGTGTTGTCTTGGTTGTTAATTTTCCCCACCTCTAAAAAGAGAGCCTCTTGAGCGTACTTGCCATATCAATTACCACAGTCGCATTAGCCGAAATTGGTGATAAGACTCAGCTATTATCATTACTGCTTGCCAGTCGGTACCGTAAACCTATCCCTATAATTGCAGCGATATTTTTAGCCACTATTGCAAATCATGCCTTGGCTGCCTATTTAGGTGTCATCATTGCCGATATCATCACTCCAATAATGCTTAAATGGGTTCTTTTTGCCAGTTTTATTGCTATGGCTGGATGGATTTTAGTGCCAGATAAGCTCGATGATGATGAGAAAGTGTCAAATAGAGGGCCATTCGTAGCCAGCTTTATTGCTTTTTTTATTGCTGAAATAGGTGATAAAACACAAATAGCGACATCAATATTAGGCGCTCAATATGCCGATGCATTATTGATGGTGGTGCTAGGCACTACCATAGGTATGTTACTTGCCAATGTGCCAGTGGTGATCATTGGTAAACTGTCAGCAGACAAGCTGCCGTTAAAACTGATACGCCAAATCACCGCTGGGTTATTTGTCATACTCGCTGTGTCGGCAATCGTTATTACATAATGTGCTGGGCGGCTAGTAGCCTGAATAAGGGGTAAGTCTTAACATCAGTGATAGTCAATGCCATCACTGACAAAGAGAGGCTGTGATATTAAGTCAATCTTGAGCGGTGAATAGGCAATGCATCGAGCAAGCTAGAAAGCACGTTACCCTGCCTTCATCGCCGCTTTGACGTAAACATCAAAGCGATTTTTCTTCTGCGCGAGCACCATACTGGGTTTCACTCCATCAAGGTCTTCCGCATAATCAGGGCGTTTAACCACAACTCTTTTTGTCGCCAACGCTTGCGCAGGTGTTAATAGAGCATCAGCATCTAAGTCTGCGCCAACAAGGGTTTGAAACACACGCATCTCTTTTTTAACCAATGCTGATTTTTCACGATGAGGGTACATAGGGTCAAGGTAAACTACATCAATTTCTTCACCCGATGCCGCCGCAGCATCGGCCAGAGCTTCAATACTTGACCCATGAAATAAGCTCATCCGTTGTTGCATCCATTCACCAATTTCAGCATCTTCATACGCTCGGCGTAAACCATCTTCAAGTAACGCAGCCACTACGGGGTGACGCTCTACCATAATCACTTTACAGCCCAAACTGGCTAATACAAATGCATCACGACCTAAGCCCGCCGTACCATCGACCACTGTGGGACTAATCCCTTGCTTTAAGCCCACAGCTTTAGCAATCGTTTGCCCACGGCCACCACCAAATTTACGACGGTGTGCGACGGCACCAGAAACAAAATCTACACTAATACCATCTAGCTTTGGCTCATCACGTTTATGCAAACTTAAGGTGTTGTGTTCAAAGCGCAGTTCAAATAGCGCTGCTTTATCCCACTCCAATCCCCAACGTTCACTAATATCGACCAGTGACGGATATTGCTGATTAAAAAACATTGGTATGTGCAAAAGTATTTCCAGTATTTATGAGACTCAAGCCTATTATGCCAAAAGCCTGCAACAGTGAATACCTATACCTGCTATGACTTAGCCCCTATAATGTGTCCATCTTGCAGTTTTACTGCTTACTCATATTCGGACATTCTCATGTTAAGTTACCGTCACGGTTACCATGCTGGCAATTATGCTGATGTACTCAAGCACACTATGTTGCTGCAAGTACTTAAACTTATGCACAAAAAACATAAGCCTATGGCTTACATTGATAGCCATGCGGGTGCTGGCGGCTATGCTCTTACCGATGAGTTTTCAAAAAAAACGGGCGAGTATTTAGACGGTGTCGCCAAACTGTGGGGCAAAGACGACTTACCTGAGCCTTTGCAGCAATATGTTGATGATGTAAAACATTTTAATCAAGGTGAAGAAGAACTGGCTTTTTACCCAGGCTCACCAGCATTTGTTGACATGAATATGCGCGAAAAAGACCGCATGGTATTACATGAGCTACACGGTACTGACTTCGCTTCCCTTGATGAACAATTTGCCAATGACCGCCATATTCGAGTTGTAAAAGGTGATGGTCTTAAAGGCTTAATAGCTGCTGTACCGCCACTTGAACGTCGTGGTGTTGCGCTAATTGATCCAAGTTATGAAATCAAAACAGACTATCAAGATGTCGCCAATGCAATCATTAAGGCTCACAAACGTTTTGCCACTGGGGTTTACATGCTTTGGTATCCTGTTGTGGATAGAGCGCAAACAGAGGCCATGTTAAAAATATTGGCTGATAGTGGCATTAAAAATCAATTGCGAATTGAGCAATCCATTACCCCTGACAGCGATGCTTTTGGTATGACTGCTGCTGGATTATGGATTATTAATCCGCCTTGGCAGTTAGATATTGCAGCAAAAGAAACCTTGGATTACTTAGAGCGATGCATAGGGCAAAGCGGCGGTAAGACTGTGATTAAGCTAGAAGTACCAGAATAGAGCACTAAAACAATCTAGATTAACAGGGCCTGCAAACAATCATTTAGGTCAGGTCATTTAGTGAATTGATGTGCCTTCATATAAAAGCCCATGTCGCTCTTTGTGGTAAAAGAAAGTACATGGGCTTTAATACTTCGAGCCAGTTTAAACTAAGCAGCTATATAAAAAGCGGCTATATAAAGAACGACTTACAAAAGCTACATACCAGCACTAAATACAACTGGATTCATCATTATTCAATGCGCGGCCCAGTGCACCAAACATGGCACTAAAAAGACCGACAGCCGCATCTTGTTTGTTGTTATCACTAGAAGACACACGGTGAGAGCGCGATTCCCTCTCCTCTCTGTCTTTAGCATTCCCGTATGCTCCAGTGACAAAGTCACAACCAGCATTTGAAGCAGAACGAGACGAACATCCTGTCATCACCATCATTGGCATTAGTAGACATACAAACAGCATCCTTTTCCGCATCTATCTCTCCATTTACATTAACAAGCTCATGTCACACTAATCAAAATAGGCACCTGCAGCCCCCGGAAACACGACTGGACTGCTATTACCATTTTTACCCACAGCTGCAACACCGTATAGGTAGTTATCTATGACCATGTTTTTTAACAAAAATTCATTAACGTCTCCCACATAGCGACTATGAGTCCATTCAGGCTCTGTGGTAAGGCGCCAAAAAACACGGTATCCCGCAATGGTATCATCATCCGCACTTGCCCAGCTTAGGGTCGTATTCGCCGAGACTTGCCCCTTAATACTCACCTTTGTTGGCGGCGCTGGCGCCCATGCCATAGAGGCTAGACTAATGGCATTCAATCCGGTCAGTTTGGCATTAAAATCAAAGTCGACACCTTCAATCACATCACCGTATTCAATGCCATTTTCGGTGCGTAAATCTTGATGTTGGCGATCATAATGTTCGTTAGTTTCCATTACACGTACAGCGGGTAAGCCTGCTTTATTAAAAGGTAAATGGTGTCCACCGCGACCAAAGCGGTCAAGACGGTATACCAACATAACATCTAAATTTGTCATGTATTGATCAACCAGGGCTTTAATATTTCGAGCTAAATTGCGCGACGCAGAATCATTCTCTCCGCCGCTAAAATAACGCTCTTTGGCTTCTTCTTTCGTTTCAGCAATTCTGACGCCTTCCGAAAAAACCCTTACCGTTGAATTGTTTATCACCCCGTTAATACCAGCAATATTACCAATCATGTCGTTATTCAAAACAGCCTGAATTTGCCAGTCATGCTTATTGGCATAATTGATTAACACATCACCGCCATATAGACCTTGCTCTTCACCAGACAGTGCTGCATAAACAATGGTGCCGTTAAACTGATACTTTGATAACACTCGAGCTGCTTCTAATGCACCAGCAACGCCTGAAGCATTATCATTTGCCCCAGGAGAGTCTGAGGTAGAGTTCATCGGATCGGTTACCCTCGAATCAATATCGCCACTCATCATGACGACTCGATTAGGGTCAGTTTTGCCACGTTGAATGGCAAATACATTGACCACTTCGGTCGGTTCGGGAATCCGTTTTCCAGATACGGTTTCCCCTACCATAACGACTTCAAGACAACCGCCACAGTCTGCAGAAATTCGCTCAAACTCAGATTTAATCCAACGCCTTGCCGCACCAATCCCACGAGTATCAGATTCGGTTTCAGATAAAGTATGTCGAGTACCGAAGCTGACTAGCTTAGCGACATCGTCATGCAATCTGCTTGCCTGCGGCGCCTCAGCAATATCATATAAACGTGAGTCTTCTTGCGAAGGCGCTGGCGTAGCGCTCGCGCCTATACTGAATAATGATATGAGCCCAGACAATGCAGCGGCCATAGGGGTTAATTGTAATGTTTTTTTCATAGTTTCCTCTAACTTTGCAGTGCAGTGCGGTAACGTTTTAAGAGTATTTTGACTCGCTCTACATAGGCTTGGGTTTCAGGATAAGGCGGTATTCCTTGGTATTTCGTCACTGTTGTTGGTCCAGCATTATAGGCAGCACAGGCTAAATCAATATCGTTATCGAAGCGTTTAAGTAAATACGCTAAATACTGACTGCCTCCCCAAATATTTTGTTTAATATCATAGGCATCACTGACACCTAACTCTTTTGCCGTTGCTGGCATCAATTGCATTAACCCTATCGCCCCCACTTTTGAGCGCGCTTTGGCATTAAATGCAGATTCCGCATGGATCACTGCCCGTATCAAAGCAGGATCCAAGTCAAACTGCTCGGCAGCATCGCTGACAAAGTCGCTGTGTTTAGAAGCGAATAAGGGAATACGATGCCAATCAACTTGTGAGTTCACTTGGCAAGCAAAACAGTCGTAAAGTAAGACTTCAAAGTCCGCTGAGTCAGGCACAATATTTGAGAACGTCGTAATCCCACCCTGCTCATATTGGTAGATTTTACGTTTGGGTTTATTACCGGTATTGAGGCTTTGATCGGAAAAAGAAGCGGTTTTTGATGGCTTAACCCACTTAGGCTTGCTCACAGATTTACTGGACGAAGATGGAGCAACGACCACCGCTGGTTGGGTGATAACTTTAGGTTGCAGCACTAGCATAGGTTTAGGTGATTCATCAGGCAGTGCCACAACAGCAGGATGGAGCACTTGCTGCTTTTTAGGTTTTAAGTGTAAGCGGCTTTCAACATCTTGATTATCATCTTCTGCTGGCAGCACCACAATGGGCGCTAACAAAACTTGTCGTGACTTAGGTTTATCTTGATTGCTTAATGCAACTTGAGGCACTGACACCCGAGTCGGCTTATGTTGAGCTAGGGATGGTTGTAATTGTTTTTGTGCTTTGGTTTTGACGATAGCTTGATCTTGGATATCAGCAACAATATCTGTGTTATCCACAACTGAAGGCGAAAGCGTTTTTTGCGGTTTTAATGTAATGACTTCATCATTGGCATCGTTAGCTTGCATTGACACTTTGGCTTTTATCACAGCCTTAGGTTCTGGAAGATATGCACTGTTAGGATCAGCCAGTGCACTACCACACAACGCAGCAATGGCATATGTCACAACAGCCTTGTAAATTACACACACAATTTTATTCATTTTCTTATAATTATCTAATAAATCACATTATTTTAGTTTGTTTAAGCAGTAAATTTCTTGCCACTTTTTAATATCGAATCGCCCCACTAAAGCGTAAGGCTTACTGCTATCACTTCCCCATAATAGCCATATTTCAGTACAAAGTTCATCTTAGTAATACAATGAAGGTGTTTTTTTATTAGTCATTTTTTCACAACCTTGGCTAAAACCTGACAAAAATAAGGGTTAAAACCTTACAAAATGAATGCTTTACAAATAGCTACGACGAAATACTGATTAAGCAATAAAATCATGAACAAAAAATATCGTTTGTTTTTTTTATTATTTAAAAACATAAAGCTAACTCAAAACAGCAGTGGATGTTTTTTATACCCTCTTACAAAAAAATCATGGTTTAAATACCAATTTCAATTAAAATGAGTTGTCATTACGTTGCGTTGATTGAATAACTGTTGTTAAGTATTATTTATCAACTGTTTCATCGTTAATTTAAGCTTAATTTAAAATTTATCAGCTAGTCTGTAAGTTGGCAAAATCTCAAACTCATAATAAATAAGCCAAGCTAAAGGGAAGATCATGTCCGTTACTCCATCAAATACCACGCCGCCTAACAACGGGGCGCCACCAAGCAACACGCCACAAGATCTCGCTTCAAGTGGGGCTTTCGTAAAATTTCTTAATATTGTTGAACGTTTAGGTAATTTATTACCGCATCCAATCACCTTATTTGCCATGTTCTGTTTAGCGGTAATCGCACTCAGTGGCATAGCAGGTTACTTCGAACTCACCGTTGCAGACCCTAGGCCAATAGGCAGTTCAGGCCGAAGTGAAGACGGACTCATTCACGTTGTCAGCCTAATGAATGCTGAAGGTTTGAGAATGATCGTCTCAAACTTGGTAACCAACTTCACCGGATTTACCCCATTAGGCACAGTGTTAGTCGCACTACTGGGTGTGGGTATTGCCGAACGTTCAGGTCTACTTTCTGCAGCAATGCGTTTATTGGTCATGGGGGCATCAAAACGCCTTGTCACTTTAACCATTGTGTTTGCCGGTATCGTGTCTAACACGGCCTCAGAGTTGGGATATGTGGTACTAATTCCAATGGCAGCCATGATATTTCATTCGCTTGGGCGTCACCCTTTAGCTGGTTTAGCAGCAGCCTTTGCTGGGGTATCAGGCGGTTACAGCGCTAACTTATTATTAGGCACGGTTGATCCTTTACTATCAGGGATTACTGAAGCTGCTGCGCAAATGATTGATCCTGACTATATCGTCGGCCCTGAAGTGAACTGGTACTTCATGTTTGTCTCGACTTTCTTAATCACTGGGCTAGGCGCCATCGTGACTGAAAAAATCGTTGAGCCTAAGTTAGGCAAATACGATGTCTCTGAGGCTGCAGATGATCTATCTGAACAGCAGATGGATAAAGTCACTCAAACTGAAAAATATGCGTTAAAAATGGCGGGACTTTCTGTATTGGTTTTCTCAGCATTATTAGCGCTCACTATCTTGCCTGACTGGGGGGCTTTACGTAACCCTGAAACTGGCTTAGTTGCTGGTTCACCTTTCTTAAAAGGGATTGTCGCTTTCATCTTTATTGGTTTTGCAATACCAGGCCTAGTGTACGGTAAAGTCGTCGGCACAATGAAGAAAGATACTGACGTGATTAATGCAATGTCACACAGTATGAGCACCATGGGCATGTATATTGTTCTTGTGTTCTTCGCCTCGCAGTTTGTTGCTTTCTTTAAGTGGACGAACTTAGGCGCTGTGCTTGCCGTGACAGGCGCGGATGCACTAAGCAGTATCGGCTTAACAGGGCCTTTAGTGTTTGTGTTGTTTATTATGCTGTGTGGCGTGATTAACTTAATGCTAGGTAGTGCTTCTGCCCAATGGGCTGTGACAGCGCCGATTTTTGTTCCTATGCTGATGTTGGTAGGTTACGCACCAGAAACCATTCAAGCGGCATACCGAATCGGCGACTCAGTCACTAACTTGATTACCCCAATGATGAGTTACTTCGGGCTTATCCTTGCAGTAGCGAGTCGTTATAAGAAGGATTTAGGTATCGGCACACTCATCGCAACCATGTTGCCATACTCAATCGTGTTCTTTATCGGTTGGACCTTGTTCTTCTTCCTTTGGGTGTTCGTACTTGGCTTCCCGGTAGGCCCAGGTGCAGCGACTTACTACACGCCGTAATGACATAGGTTAAGCTGACAAATAAAAACCAGTAACATATTTCGTGTTACTGGTTTTTTTTATGTTCGCTCATCGCTTTATAAGCTACTTAGGTTGTAAAAGCTCAACCAATTCTTGTTCATATTGCTCGAGTTTATCCAAGTTAAACCCTGTATGCTGCTGCACTAACTCACCTTGGCGATTGAAGATAAAACTGCTTGGCATACCTTTAAGTGCAAATAGCCTTGCGACCTCACTATCTGGATCGTAACGAACGGCAAACTCAGCAGGAAAGTCTTGTAAAAACTGCTGTGCTAACGACAATTCAACATCTAAATTAATTGCCACTACAGCTAACCCTTGCTGTTGATATTTAGCATGCATTTGATTCATCCACGGAAACGACTTACGGCAAGGTCCGCACCATGAAGACCAAAAATCCACATAAACAACTTTACCTTCAAACTCATTCAAACTGACTTGCTCACCCAGTTCGTTTTGCACCATGTGTGTTAACGACGGCGCGGCGTTAACTTGATTCGATACTGTTATTGCAGCTATCAGCATAAAACCAAAGACCATTAACTTAACAGGCTGTGTGTTTGTCATATCTTTACTGTCCCTATATGCCGATGTCTATTCAGTTAACCCTCATAAAAATGACGACTTGCATCAATTGCCCGTATTGGCCACTTCTATCAGTTAACGACTCGCTGTTAATAACTACGTTTATAGCTCATGCTAAAGATCAATGCGGCTCAATGTATCGCTATATTTTATGTTCGGACATAAAAAAGCCTGCTTGATGCAGGCTTTTAGTATGAACCAGTTAAGAGGGTTTATTAACTCTTATCTAATGTTTCAGTTTGTGCTTCCGCTTCTGGCGGCTTGTAACCTTTGCGCTCTTTCTTACTGAATATTTTCTCTACCACAACGAAGAATAGTGGAATTAAGAAGATACCAATAAAGGTTGAGCTCATCATGCCACCAAGTACACCTGTACCCAGTGCATTCTTACTACCTGAACCTACGCCGGTACTGATAGCAAGTGGCACAACACCTAAACCAAACGCTAACGAAGTCATTAGGATTGGACGTAAACGTACACGCACCGCATGCAGTGTTGCTTCAATCAAGCCAGCACCTTTTTCGTAGAATTCTTTAGCGAATTCTACAATTAAGATCGCATTCTTGGTCGCAAGCCCCACCGTCGTCAATAGACCCACTTGGAAGAATACGTCATTAGGTAAACCACGGCCATTCATCGCAAGCAGTGCACCAATCACACCTAACGGTACGACTAGAATAACCGCAAATGGTACAGACCAACTTTCATATAGCGCTGCAAGTACTAAGAATACAACTAAGATAGATAAGGCATAGAGCGCTGGCGCTTGGTTACCTGATAATCTTTCTTCGTATGATAAACCGTTCCATTCGATACCGAATCCTGGTGGTAATTGCTTCACCATTTCTTCGAAATCTAGCATTGCATCACCTGTACTATAGCCAGGCATTGTCGCACCTTGGATATTGATTGCAGGTAAGCCATTAAAGCGTTGTAGCTGTGGTGAACCAAATTCCCATGTACCTGTTGTAAAGGCAGAGAATGGTACCATTTCACCTTCAGCATTTCGTACATACCACGTGTCTAAGTCGCTTGGTTGCATACGGTATTCAGCTTCACCCTGAACATATACTTTCTTCACACGACCACGGTCAATAAAGTCATTCACATATGACCCACCATAAGCGGTAGCCAGTACGCTGTTGACGTTATCAATATCAACACCTAAAGCACGAATTTTAGCTTGGTCAACATGAATCTCGTACATTGGTGCATCTTCTTGTCCATTAGGACGAACACCAACTAGGTTAGGGTTTTGTGCAGCCATACCTAACAACTGATTACGAGCATCAATCAAGGCTTCATGGCCCATACCACTACGATCTTGCAGGTACATATCGAAACCATTCGAGGTACCTAGCTCAATTACCGCTGGCGGTACAAATGCAAATATGAAGGCTTCTTTAATTTGCATGAAGCGACCCATTGCACGATTTGACAATGATTGAACATCTTGGCCAGGTTCAGTACGGTCAGCCCAATCTTCTAGACCAACGAATGAAATACCCATATTCTGACCAGAACCTGCGAAACTGAAGCCCGCAACACTGAATACAGATTTAACCGTGTCACCTTCTTCATTAAGGTAATAGTCACTCACTTCTTCCAGCACTTTAATGGTGCTTTCTTGTGTTGAGTTAGTCGGCAAAATAGTTTGAGTAAATAAGATACCTTGGTCTTCATCAGGCAAGAATGCGGTTGGCATACGCATGAAAATCCATGCCGTTGCAATCACCAATACAAGATAAACCCCCATCATACGAACTGTGCGCTTCAAGATAGCCGCAACACTCGCTTCATAACGCGATGTTAGCTTGTCAAAGCTTCGGTTAAACCAACCAAAGAAACCGGTATTAATGTGAGTATGGCCTTTTGGAATAGGCTTAAGCATGGTCGCACAAAGTGCTGGAGTTAAGATCATCGCAACTAATACAGATAATGCCATTGCAGACACAATCGTGATTGAGAACTGACGATAAATCACACCCGTAGAACCTGACATAAATGCCATTGGAACGAATACAGCAGATAGGGTTAAACCAATACCAATCAAGGCGCCGGTAATTTGATCCATCGACTTACGAGTCGCTTCGAGCGGACTAAGCCCCTCTTCGGACATCACCCTTTCAACGTTTTCCACCACGACAATGGCGTCATCCACCAGTAGACCGATGGCTAGTACCATTGCGAACATGGTTAAGGTGTTAATCGAGAAACCAGTAGCAGATAGAATTGCGAACGTACCTAACAGTACAACTGGAACCGCAATTGTTGGGATAAGTGTTGCTCTGAAGTTCTGTAGGAACAGATACATAATCAAGAACACTAAAACAACCGCTTCAATCAGCGTATGAACCACGCCTTCAATTGATTTTTCAACAAATGGAGTGGTGTCGTACGGGTAGTAAATTTCTAAGCTATCAGGAAAGTAAGCTTGTAATTCAGCTAATTTTTCACGCACGTTATCAGCAGTTTCAAGTGCGTTAGCACCTGTTGCTAATTGAATACCGATACCTGCAGCAGGTTTACCATTGAAGAAAGACTCCACCGAATAACTTTCAGAGCCTAGCTCAACACGAGCCACATCATTCAAATAAACGTTAGCACCTGAAGAATCAGATTTAAGGATAATCTCACGGAATTGTTCAGGCGTTTGCAAACGACTTTGCGCCGTCACTGTCGCATTCAATTCTTGACCAGCAATTGATGGCGCACCACCTAGTTGACCAGCAGAAATTTGCGCATTCTGCTCTTGAATTGCCGCCATAACATCAATACTAGTTAAGTTGTATTGCGTTAGTTTTAACGGGTCAAGCCAGATTCGCATCGCATATTGCGCACCGAAAAGCTGAATTTCACCAACACCAGCAACACGACTTAACGGGTCTTGAATGTTAGCAGCAACATAATCGGCAATATCGGTCTTTTGTAGCGAGTCATCTTCAGATACGAACGCTGCAACCATTAAGAAGCCAGCACTAGACTTAACAACGTTAACCCCTTGCGACTGTACTTCTTGTGGTAACAAAGTCATTGCTGCTTGCAACTTGTTTTGTACCTGAACCTGAGCAATATCTGGATCGGCTTCAGCATTGAAAGTTAGGGTAATAGTCGCATTACCAAAACTGTCACTGCTAGACGAAATATAGCGTAAGTGGTCAATACCTGTCATACGCTGCTCAATAACCTGAGTTACCGTGTCTTCCATGGTTTTTGCTGAAGCACCAGGGTAAAACGCAGTAATCTCAACGGTTGGCGGCGCAATCGTCGGGTACTGTGCGACAGGTAGATCTTTAATCGCTAAGACCCCTGCCAACATAATTAAGATTGAGATCACCCAAGCAAAAATAGGGCGATCGATAAAGAAACGAGCCATAACGTTACCCTATTTAGTTGCTGGAGTGGCAGATAAAACTTGTGGTGTCACGACTGCGCCAGGACGGATTTTTTGCAAGCCATCAACAATCAGTTTATCACCCGCTTGTAATCCGTCAGTCACACGCCATTGGTGATTAATCACCTCGGCAGTAGTCACAATGCGTGTCTCTACTTTGTTTTCTGCACCAACTACCATAGCCACAGCTTGACCTTTGGTGTTTCGTGTCAGCGCTTTTTGAGGCACTAAAATCGCTTTTGGATCTTGCCCGGCATTAAGAATTGCACGTACATACATACCAGGTAATAACACGCCATCTGGATTCGGGAACTCAGCTCGTAGTGTCACAGAGCCTGTTGCTTCATCCACACTCACTTCGGCGAATTGCAATGTACCTGTTTGCTCATAAGTCGACCCATCTTCAAGAATCAACTTCACTTCAGCATTCTCGCTTTGCTGTAGCTTGCCAGCTTTCAACTTGGCCTTTAAACGCAGTAATTGCGCGCTTGATTGAGCAATATCAACATTGATTGGATCAAGCTGCTGAATTTTAGCTAAGGTGTCAGACTGGTTAGCTGTTACCAAAGCGCCTGGAGTTACACTTGATTTACCAATACGACCTGAAATTGGTGCTTTAACTTCAGTGTATTCAAGGTTAATGTTTGCTGTGTTAATTGCCGCTTTAGCTACCGTTACATTGGCAATCGCTTCTTTATAAGCCGCATCTGCTTCATCAAAATCTTGTTTACTAATCGCATTGGTTTGTACCAATGCAGCATAACGATCAGCTGTCGCTTTAGCCGATGCTAAAGACGCATTTGCACTTGCTAAATCAGCTTCTGCGCTAATCAGCGCCGCTTTATATGTTGCTGAATCGATTTGATATAGTGATTGGCCAGCTTCAACGTCCTTACCTTCAACAAAACCACGGTTCGTGATAATGCCAGAGACCTGTGGACGCACTTCAGCTTCCAAAAATGCACGACTACGACCAGGTAACTCAACATGAATAGCTTGAGATTGCTCAGTCACACTCAACACGCCAACTGGAACGGGTGGTGCTTCTTGCGGGGCCTGAGCCTTTTGGGCTTGACCACATGCTGTAATCCATAAAGCCGCAGTGATAACTGAGGCTATTTTCAGTGCTTTATGCATGACTGTTCTTACTCCTAATGACATCATCAGTAACCTTACGCTTCATTACGTAACGATTGCTAAATAGCGATAATCCTAACGTTTTAAATTGACTAAACTTTATGGGCACTGTTATCGCATACCCATGTGAACTCAACAACCACTTAAAATATTATAAATTGTAAACAAATAATAAGTTTTGCGGCTTTGTTTCAAGCTTGTTAACAAGGCTGTGCTAACAAAAATTAAACAGCCTTGAATGTTACTATAACGTTACAACTGAATGAGTTAAAAAAACTCCAATATACAACATAACGTTAAAAAAAATGCATATGAAATAGTATTTTATTTGGTTTATTGTAGGTGAAACCAGATATTTTTCTATCTCTTAGCAAAAAATTATTGAGATTGTAAAATCCATTCATCATTCGATAGCATCTCACGCCACCAAGCCTGTGTTTTTTGCGGTGAGGCGACATTAACAGGCTCTCCGAAAACGGGAGTAATCACTGACACATTGGCCTGTTTGCCTAAGTCGCTAATCCACTCTAAAGGTTCAAACCAATCATGTAGCGCCAAGTCAAAGGTGCCATTATGAATTGGCATCAACACACTGCTTTCAAATTCAGAACCATTTAAATCAATATGCGCCTGCAGGCTTTGTTCAGGCATCATGTGGATCTGACTCCACATTTCATTATAGGCGCCAGTTTCAATCATCGTGATATCAAAAGGCCCATAACGTTCTCCAATTTCTTTAAAACCTGAAAAATATCCGCCATCACCACTGAAAAATAGATTACTGTTAGTACCTTTAATAACCCAACTTGCCCACAGCGTTGTATCACGATCACGTAATCCACGACCTGAAAAATGCTGTGCAGGTGTTGCCGCTAAGGTTAACTCTCCAATAGTGAGCTCTTGCCACCAAGAAAGCTGACTGACTTTACTCGGCTCAACACCCCATTCAATTAAATAATCGCCCACCTTTTCGGGCGTGACAAAATGCTCCACTTTGTCGCTTAGTTCAGTAATGGCTGATTTATCAAGGTGATCATAATGATCATGACTAATGATAACCGCTTTAATTGGCGGTAATTGCTCAATACTGATCGGCGATTGATGAAAACGCTTAGGCCCAGCCCACTGTACTGGCGAAGCACGCTGACTGAATACGGGGTCTAACAGGATATAGTCACCATCAAGACGAATAAGTATCGTTGAATGACCTAGACGAAAGAGCTGATCTTCATTACTAAAGCTTAAACTCGTTGCCGTTATCGGTTGTACAGGTACGTCAACCACAGGAGCAGGGTGTAAACGTTTGGTAGTCATGTAGCTTTTAGCGATATTCCAAATATCACTGAAGCCTGATTGGTATTGAATATCGGTATTTTCAAATTTAACAGCGTCAGTTTTATCAGCTGCAAAAAATGATTTAATTGAAAAAGCCATCACCAATACCCCCACCAAAATCAAAAAATATTTCATTGTAAAACCCAAAAGTAAACTGCACGGTGCAGTTTATTAAAATATGATTGAAAAGTAAACTACCCAGTGTAGAATGTCTCGAGATTTACATTACGAGTAAAAACCATGCCGACTGAAAAAATGACTTTGAGCCAAAAAAAACGTGCTGCCATCATCAACGCAGCCAAAGTGACCTTCACTGAATTTGGTGTTGCAGCAACCAGTATGGACAAGCTGGCCGAAGTTGCCGGCGTGTCTAAGCGCACGGTTTACAATCACTTTGCCACGAAAGAAGCGATTGTTATGAACTTAATGGCTGATCTATGGGACCGCTCTTTCAAACATAATGTTGCAGAATACCAAAGCAATACACCTTTGCTTGAGCAGTTATCGGAAGTGGTATTTAAAGAAATCAATTTTATCAGTAGCCATGAATACATAGAGCTGACACGTATGGCTATTGGGCATTTTTTCTATACACCAGAGTCCATGAACCAAGAGTTTCAACGTGTTAAAAAGCAAGAAAGCGCCACAATGCGCTGGATAAGAGCAGCCATGGCCGACAAAAAGATTTCAGTCACTAATGAGGAATTGGCGCTACAGCAAATACATAGCTTGATTAAAGGAAGTTGTTTTTGGCCTCAAGTCATGCAATTTGCTGACAGACTTAACCATGATGAGCAACAAGAAATAGCCAATGAAGTCGCCAAGATGTTTTTGTGTCGCTATCAAAACGCATCAACTTAGCCCGTCGCTAGACGCGATTGTCACCCACACCTAATGAAATGATACGGCTGATTTGAGCTTGGCTTAAGCCAGACTCTTGTTGCCAATGGTTAAACGCAGCTTGCGCCTGTCTTAGCGCAGTTTGAGAGGTAAATCCTGCATCAACGACCTTGTTGGCTTTTAAATAAGATTGCACATCGTTGGTCAATAAAAAGGTATCTTTACCAACCGTGCGCAAAAAATAAGGCCCAGTATTCCCCCCTAAGCGACTGCCTTTTTTCTTCAGCACTTGCCAAAGTCCAGTAATGTCATCTTCTGGCCAGTTAGCAATAAACTCAGCAAAGCTGCCATGCTCTGCTGCCAATTGTTGCACCATATAAGCATTATCAACAATGGATTGGGTTTTCTTTTGATGACGAATAAGCGTGGCATCTGTGGCACGCTCTTGAATTTGATCAGGAGACAACATTAACACTTTAAAAGGTTCAAAGTTAAAGAAGGCTTCTTCATAAGCAGGCCATTTATTCTCAACCACTCGCCAAACAAAGCCACTTTGAAACACTTGCTTGCTCATTGCAGA
The DNA here is from genome assembly GCF_001401775.1 of Shewanella sp. P1-14-1. Lineage (NCBI taxonomy): Bacteria > Pseudomonadati > Pseudomonadota > Gammaproteobacteria > Alteromonadales > Shewanellaceae > Shewanella > Shewanella sp. P1-14-1. The sequence continues at coordinate 19,979 of NZ_LKTL01000039.1, forward strand.
TAACAATTGGGCATCGGTAAATTGCCCAATCTCATCAGCATCTAATGTTTGCGGCATTAATAAGCCTAGCGCTTTAGCACCACCTTTACGTTCGGCTGCGCGGTCAAAAATATCGCTAAACTTCTCTAATGTGGCCACTTAGGTTACCTACTCAATACATTATTATCTTTGGATATAATAACGTTTACGAAGCTAAACTCAATTTAGGAGCAAGGTTTTGGTCTTTCTTAACTTGTAAAAATTCTTTCCACTTAACCAGCTCCGGAGGCATAGCGGGTGTCGGCCCTTCATAGCCCGCTGCAGCAACTAAATCAGTAATCGGAACTTGTTTACCCTTACAAATAAACACGCCACGTACATGCATGATGCAATGTAAGCCTCTTGCGGTAACAAAGCGTTGTTCAATATAAAAATATTTCTCATCCCATCCAACAATGCGAGTTTCGATTTCAAATTTTTCCATCGGTTTGATATCACGGAAAAAAGTAAACTCTGATGCATTCACAATAGGCAGCCATTTCAGCTTCAGAAATTTCTGCATTAGGCCCATTTCTGCAATCATATGAGTACGAGCAAGATCCATAAACGCAGGATAACGAGAGTTGGTTAAATGCATATTGATGTCGCAATCTAGCGGCAATGCACGGTAACTAATACGGCTGGTATCTAAAAAACCAATTTTTTTAGCTTGGCGATTACGCCACAACATCAACCAAATGAGACGAAAATATAAATTCATATACTGCTTACTCCTTATGAACGCATCAGGCTAACAGAGGTCATACCAGCTATCAAGTCCACTCACTAAATTAACAAATCATTAAATAGAACAACTTATACGAAAATGTCTCCGCCAAAGTTCAGCCACCTTGATGATAAAAATATTTATGAACTCTGAGTGCCTTATCACTTTTTAAATCCAAACTTTTGGCTTAGCATGACGGCGCTGTTTAGCACATAGGGTGTTAAGCAGATTATTTTAATTCTCAGGGCGGGGCGAAATTCCCCACCGGCGGTGATGTTAACTTACCCTAATGTAAACTTAACTAAGCCCGCGAGCGCTCGATTCGTCGAGGTCAGCAGATTTGGTGATGTAGATGTAATGTCTACGATTCCAGAGCCGACGGTTATAGTCCGGATGAGAGAGAATAGAAATACGCTAGTGAGCATTGTGCTTGCTGGTGTATTTCGGTTGGCGTAAAAACCCTCTTTAAAGCCCTGGTTCTGGTATTTTTTAGGAGTTAACCATGAATCAGCTATCATTACTTTCGCCATTTGGCGATCCTATCGAACGTGTCGAAAAAGCCTTATCTGCTTTACGAGAAGGTAACGGCGTATTATTGCTAGATGATGAAGATCGCGAAAATGAAGGCGATATTATTTATTCAGCAGAGCACCTCACCAGTCAACAAATGGCATTAATGATCCGTGAATGCAGCGGCATTGTGTGTTTATGTTTAACTGATGAGCAAGCCAACAAGCTAGAACTGCCGCCAATGGTGGCGGATAACAATAGCGCTAATCAAACGGCTTTTACCGTATCCATTGAAGCTAAAGAAGGCGTGACCACGGGCGTTTCAGCCCAAGACCGCGTGACAACAGTTAAAACTGCCACGGCAGCTGACGCTAAAGCATCTGATTTGGCTCGCCCAGGACATGTGTTCCCACTTCGCGCACGTGCTGGCGGCGTTATGTCACGTCGCGGTCACACAGAAGGTACGGTAGATTTAATGCAAATGGCAGGGCTACAACCAGCTGGTGTGCTATGCGAAGTCACTAACGAAGATGGCACTATGGCAAAAGCCCCTGAAATAGTCGCCTTCGGCCTTAAGCATAATATGCCAGTACTGACGATTGAAGATATGGTGATGTATCGTCAGCAATATGAGTTGAAACTGGCGTAAGTTTATATCAATAGTATATCGACAAAAAAGCGACTGTTATCAGTCGCTTTTTTATAATCTAAATCTGAGTTCACCCCTGCATTACAAATCAATATATAGCTGAGTAAGTAATGTTTTGACTTGCTCATCATCATTTTCAAACTGAATACCAACATTCACTTTGCCATGCTCAAACCGGCTATTGCATACCTTGGCAGAAATATAAATATCTTCGTTATTGGTATTACGAATGGTGACTGTGATGTCTTTTTGGCTCACTTTCACTTTAGGGTTGTCAGCTTTAAAGACGAAACCGCAACCTTTTATAGAAATATCAGAAATAATACCTCTTAGCTGAGAACCATGAGCGGTGTCGTTTTCACCTTTGGCTTGAATCATTGCTGGCAAATGGGTGGTATAACGTTGATGGGTGCGTAACTGACGATTTTCTATCTGCTTAGGATACGACAGAAAAATAAACTTTTCTGGAATTTTAGTGATATTGCGAATAATCGATTTAAATGCATAACATTCGCCTTGCTGACCTTCTAGCAAGTAACGAACAACCACACCATTACCTTCAACGAACACATCTTTATAATTGTTCATTTGCTGCGGAGCAGGATGTTTTAAAATGATATATTTACCCATTTCATAGCCTACCAAAGTAGCTTTAATTCTGAATTTGACTGGGAAATCAATTTGTAAATCTACGGTTCTGCCCGGAGTTAAGGTGAAGAATACTGGCTCTTCTGGAGATGCTTGCTCTGTCAAAGTACGAGTCCGTTCAATTTATGCTATCGATAACATAGTAATGTAACTTTACTGAATTAATAAGTTCATCAGCAAAATTAATTGACCTAAGTAGCATAAAGACAAAAAAGGCACCCTTGAGGTGCCTTTTATCATTTAATTTTTGCAGTGCCTAAACAATCACTTATAACAGTATGCTTGTTTATTTCTCACAAGGTTACGCATTAATGCCTGAATGACGTAATAGCGCATCAGTATTTGGCTCACGCCCCATAAAGCGCACAAATAAGGTCATAGGCTCTTCACTGCCCCCCATTTCAAGGATGTTGTTAAGGAAGCTTTTGCCTGTTTCTGGGTTAAAGATCCCTTCATCTTCGAAACGAGAAAATGCATCTGCTGATAACACTTCTGCCCATTTATAGCTGTAGTAACCAGCTGCATAGCCACCAGCAAAAATGTGTGCAAAACCATGTTGGAAACGGTTAAAAGCAGGCGGTACATTCACAGCAACTTGGCTACGAACTTCATCTAAGATACCTTGAATATCAGCGCCTTTCTCAGCATCAAACTCATGATGCATTCTAAAATCAAACAACGAAAACTCTAACTGACGAAGCATCATCATGCCTGACTGGAAATTCTTAGCCGCTAGCATCTTGTCTAATAAGGCTTTAGGCAAAGGTTCACCCGTTTCAAAATGACCCGAGATCTCAGCTAATGCCTCTTCTTGC
>NZ_LKTL01000040.1:0-22550 GCF_001401775.1 Shewanella sp. P1-14-1
CTCTTCCAGCAATTGCTGCCTTGCAAGTAATAACCCTGCTTCGGCAATTTTCACTTCTGCTTGGTAATCTCGATCATCAAGTTGCACCAGCACTTCATCTTTTTCAAAAAAACCACCCTCACGGAAATTAGGGCTAATGGTCAGGATTTGCCCTGATGCTTGAGTAACCAAAGAGCTTTGGGTTCTAGGTTTAACCACACCAAAACTGCTCACCTGAATTTGATAATCTTGTGGTGTTAACGTTAATGTTTCAACCGACATCGGTGCTATTGCCATCGGCTTGCCACGTTTGGTTGAAGGCGGGTTAAATGTAATCGTCGCAATAGCAATCACAGCTACAGCAATTATGCCAACAGGGATAAGGTATTTCTTGTTCATCATATTATTCTTCTTCTGTAACACTCGCATCCAGATCGCCACCTAAAGCAAGGTGCAATCCAATACGGTTGGCAATGATTTGATTTTTTAAACTGATGACTGAGCTTTGCGCGACAAAAGCACGGTTCTGAGCGTCTAACACTGTCGTGTAGCTCACAAGTCCGCTTTGATATTGCTCAAAAGACAAAGTTTCGGCTTGTAGCGCATTCTCCTGAGCCTTTAACGTTGAGCGATATTGTTGCTGTAAACTTGCATCTAAATCTAAGTTATTTTCAACCACTTCGAAGGCGTTAAATAAGGTACTTAGATACTGTTGCTCTTGTTGCTTCAATTTCAGTTTTTGTTGTTCAGTTTGCGACGCTAATCGACCGGCATTAAATATCGGCGCGGTAATGCCACCAAAGACTGACCACGAGCTGTAATCACCGCTCAATAAGTTAGCAATATCGCTGCTGGACGTGCCAATATCAGCACCTAATCGAAGGGCTGGATAACGTTGTTTTTGGGTATATGCTACTAAGGCGTCTTGAGATAACAGTTGGTACCACGCTGCTTGTAATTCTGGCTTGCGTTTAACTAACTCACTTGGCACACCAATCTTGATCCCTTGAGGCAGTAATGGCAGCTTTTCATCAATGAGCAATTTACCCGCAGGATATCCGCCCAGTAACCTTTCTAGGGTTCGGATATCTTGGTTATGCTGGCTTCGTTGGGATAACAGATTGGATTTTTCACTGTGATATTCATTTTGCGTCAGGTAGACATCAAGAGATTCGTTCAATCCCTGTAAATATCCTGACTCAATAATCTCAAAGTTTAACTTGGCATTTTCAGTTCGGCGTTCAAATAACTTCACTAACTCAGCTGAGGTTACCACCTTGTAGTATGCAATAACGACGTCAGCTACCAAGGCATCTCTTGCTTGTTGGTAATTGGCTTCCGCTGTAAGTAAATTGAGTTTAGAGGCTCTAGCATTGTCAGATAATTTGCCCCAAATATCCAACTCATAACTTAGGTCTAAGCTCAGGTTATTGAAACTGGTTGAGTCATCACTGTCACCACTACGACCACTATTAGCGGACAAATCAAGTTCTGGCCAAAAGCTGGAGTCACTGACATTGAGTTGCTGCTTTTTGACCTCAACTTCAAGTGCTAACTGAATCAATTCTTGGTTGGTATTTAGGCCAATACTGATAAATTCGAGTAATTGATCTGTTGCAATCGGCGTCACCCAGCTTTGATTATCTTTTAACGATTCAGCATCAGTGTGCCAAGACGCTGGAAGTTGCGGCGTCACCAAAGGTTCGTCCAGATATGAGGAAGAGCTGCAAGCAGATAAAATGACTATCGAAGTTGCCACAGCGACCTTGGTAAAACGTCTTTTCATTAATGGGAAGTCCATTTTCATTTATTATTTTGTCGAATTGTTACGTAATTGATTTTAAATAGTTCACTATTTAATTCAAATAGCCACGGGACAACTTTGCACAGTTTTACATTAGAGTTGTGATGTCTCTCGGTTAAAGCATCATCCTTATGCATCCATTGGCGATATTTGTATCATTTTATGTATTTTTAGCTTTTATTTTAATTCTGTGAACTATGCACCTACTTTCAGCGAACACTTGTACCCATAATAAGCCAACAGCAATTTTGACTATTGGAGTTAGTGATGCAAGACGTAACCTGCCCTCAATGCAGTAACAATATTGACCTGAACATTATCACTTGTCCACATTGCCAAGCTGCTCAAGGATTAGATGCGCTTAGTGGAGTAGACCCTGATATTCGTATTAAAAATCAAAAACTCGCAATACTCTTTGGTTTTGTACTAGGTGGATTTGGCCTGCATAAGTTTTACTTGGGGCAGCACCTAAAAGGAAGTGTATATCTTTTATTCTGTTGGACATTGGTGCCAATGGTCGTTGGCTGGGTGGACGCTATACGTACCTTAAAAATGAGCCCGTTTAATTTCCAGCAACGATACAGTCGTAAACCAAATCACAGCTACATTTAACATCTAAGTCATTACACGACTGTCGGCGCTGGCTTAAATCACTCTAATAAACGTGGCTGCTCTGCCACGTTTATCTATTTTTCATAAAGACTAACCCTATTCAATATTATCGAGTAAACGACTCAACCTGTTTATATTCGATCTCTCTTTTCGGCTAAGTTTAGCAAACCTATTGTTAACTTTTTATTTCAACAGACTAGACATCACCTGGTAACTCTCATAACCTAAATGTGATTTAGATCACATTTTATATATAAGTGATATCAGTCATGATAATGAAAAGGAGATGTCTATGAATAAGTTACCTTTAAAGGCACTTGTCACAGTGATGTGTGTGTTCAGTGGAAGCGTATTAGCTGAAAATAGCGTTATTGAATGTAATGACTGCACTGCCATGCAAAAAGTTAATGCTGTAGCAGGCTACGATAATGGTGTGGTATTCGTCGCAGACTTTGTTAACTATAAACTGAATAAGTTTGTTATATCTGACGACAAGAAAATCAATCAGGCTCAGCTTACTGCCAGCGAAGTTCAACAAGTAAATCAGCAGTTTGATTACCGTAAAACCACACTTATTGCAGCAAAATAAAAGCCGCAAACAAATAGAAGCAAAGTGGTTAATATTTCAATCGTTAGCAAGCGACAAACGACTTAATAACAAAGTCACTTTTGTTGTTTTATAAAAAAGCAGCCTGACTACAGTTTGGCTGCTTTTGGTTTAAATGAAGGCTTGTTTACTTATTAAGGTGCTTGACTATGGTGTCTTGTGCTTGTTGCTGAGTCGCGACTTTTGCAGTGGTTTCAATTTTAGCTGTCGCCTTATGGCCTGTCATATCTTCAGCAATATGCAACCAATCAGGATGCCAATAAAAAGAATTACCCGAAACCGTATTCCAGTTATGTACGCCTGCTTTCTCACCTTGGTAGATGAGATCGCTCATTGAGTATTTCATCACGTCTCCTTATCAAACGAATAAAGCCATATATTCACTTGTTAATTGTTCATATCTACAAGCAGAAAAGTTGCTTATATTACGTTCAATTAAAGCATTAGAAGTGATACTTCACCAATAAATTAGTCACGCTTTGATCGGTATTAAATCCTGAACTGCTTTTAATGCCGTATTTATTCTTCCAATAGTCATACTCAATACCCACGAATAACGCGCTATCTCGCATGCCGATTTGTTTACCTAAATCATATTTAAGCTGCGGGTTAAAATGGACATTTTTTTCGTAACTGCCATCAGAATCAACCACCCAATCAATAAAGCCATCAAACACAATCGTCGACTCGCCAACTGGCCAACTCATCTTCCAAACTGGGGTAATTTGCCAAGTGTCACCATCGCGCCCATCGGGCAAACGTTTGTACATATTGAGTTGGAAAAAATCGAACCCTGGAATGGCTAAATCTATCCCCGCACCAATTAAAAATGACTCAACATCACCTTCACCAAACTCTATAGTTGTTGCCAGTAAGACATCTTTAATCATGCCAGCTTCTACGGGTTTATCTAGCATTTTACTGAAGCTAAAACGCGGACTAAACTCGCCGTAATAGGTGTTTTTACCGTTTAGGAAATCTTCTTCACCGTTATATTTAGTGAAGTCGACAAACATAAATAAGTCACCAACATTCCAACCTCTTGCGTGCTCATAAGTAATAGTTTGCTGAATTTGTGGGTTAACTTTAAAGTTATCGCCATAAAGGTAAGACAGGCTATTATCTTGCCAATGCACTATATCATTTGAAGTCATATCATTTGCTGCAACAACAGGAGCCTGACAAAGCAGTATCAGGGCGAGCAAGCGTTTCATATTCAGTCCTTGTAGGTATCATTGTTATTAATTATCAACGTCGCTGTTTCTTCATAAGATAAAAAACGATGCAGATATTATTATCCCCATAAAAAAACAGTGGTAACTATTATGACAGTTTGTTTACAGATAATTAAGGAATAGATAACGCCTAGGGCACGTTTTATTGTTTTATTGAAGCAATTATCTCAATGAGTAACCCTAGCCATGAACAATTCCTTCCCTTCTGGCTCGTTTAGTTCTAAATAAGACAGCTTTCAACTATATACAAATCCTTGATTCTGTTTCATTGCTGATGATATTTATCTCAAAAACCAACTGTACTAGATTTGGACTCATGAAAGATTCACCCAAGGAATGAATATTATGCGACCTAATCAATTACAGCGCGCTCGCGCCACAAGCCTACCTTCTCGAGAAGACATGCTTCAACGCTCGCCTTCTGTACAGCAGTTTTGGGATGACAATACCGAATTGTTCAGTGAGGCTTGGCATGAATGGGAAGCGAGCGAACAGACTAATCTGTTACCGCTCAATGATGCTTTGCTCGATAGCAGACTGCGCGAGGCTGTTACTCAAGCATGGCAAGATCCCAGCAAGGAAAAAGCCGTTCGTGAACTCCTGCATGAAGTAGCGCCAGGTGTGTTTAGCTTCCAGCTGTTTGCGCCTGAAAAACTTGCCATATTGCGCGATTTTTTAACTAAAGCGGCCGATGCTGAGATCCCATTACGACCTCCATATGGCATAGTGCTCAACCGCGGAGGAGCAATGTTAGATCCTCGCTCTGAAGGGTATCTCGCAGCGCCAGAATTTCAGCACTTTTATCGCAGTCTGTTAGATAACTACATGCGCCCTATTGCACGCTTGTTATTTCCAGAAGTCACTGGCTACGACACGCAAACATTTGGGTTTTCAATTCAGTATCAGCCCAATAAAGATACCTCGTTGCGTATGCATTCGGATGCATCTTCCGTCACACTGAATATCAACCTCAACTTGCCTGAGGAGCATTTTACTGGATCTGGCGTGAATTTTTACGATGCCAATACAGGTAAAATAGTTGAACAAGTATTCGAGTCTGGCGTAGCGTTGATCCATCGAGGTCATGTACCTCATGCAGCGCAGCCTATCATCAGTGGTGAACGAACTAATATGGTATTGTGGTTATACGGTGACAATGGCCAAATTCCAATGCAAGGTATCAATAATACCCAACACGATGCAAAACAGCGTTGGACTACGCCAACAGCAAACTTTGATCGTTATGCGCCCTTTTAATCACAGTAAGCAGATGCTTAGGTGATCCCCCAAGCTCATGAATATTAAAAGCGCTAGAAGTTCTGGCTACTAGCGCTTTTTGATCAATGCCAGTTAATCGACAACTCAGTAGAGTGATTTAGCGAATTCAATTAGAGCAAGTCGGTTAAATTGATTTCAAGTAGACTCAAGTCGACAACAAGGTTCAATGAAGCGCCCCCTATAAAAACCAGCTATTTAGAACTGAAAAATCTAATCAAGTTTTGTGGCACAACCCCAAATATGAATAGATGCTCTGACATCTACAATCGACAAAGCAACAACAAAAGTGAATCTTAATTCACAAAAATGTAGATTAATAAACCAAAGCCTTGTATTCTCTTTGCCCAAAAGTAATCCGCTTACTCAAAAATAATAGCTAATTCAGCTACACATTTGCTTATATAAAATGAATAACAAAGGCGAGTCATGATAAAACCAATAATAATCACAACTTGTATAACCATAGTGTCCACCTCAGTATTTGCCAATCCAGCCTATCATAATGAAGCTGCAGCCAATAAAGCCGTGGAGTTCGCTCCAGGGGTGATTTCAACAACTGAGCACTTTGAAATTAATACCGTGTTTAATCAATCTGGCGATAATGTCATTTTTGCCCGTTGCAATGATGATTTTAGCCATTGCACTATGATGCAGTCTTCATTTGATTCAGGTAACTGGCAATCCCCTACACCACTAGCGATATCAGGCGAATACTTAGATGCCGATCCTTATTACAGTGCTGATTACTCACAGCTATACTTTGTGTCTAAAAGGCCATTAAAGGGTGAGAAAGAGGAAGCAAAAGAAGTCAATATATGGCGCTCAACGTGGAAAAATGATCAATGGCAGCAACCTGAGTATCTCGATATCAATTCAGATGCCGCCGATCTATATCCATCACTGACAGACAAAGGCGAGCTTTACTTTCCTTCATTTAGGGACAATGGTCGACATATGTTTGTTGCTCAGCCTAAGGGCAATGGATTTACGACACCAGAACCTTTACCAAGCCATATTTATGGCGTGAACGGTAATATTGGTGACTCAGCAGTCTCACGCGATGGAAAAACCATCGTATTCAGTATAAAAGATCGTCAAGACAGTTTAGGAAAAGGCGATCTTTATATATCACACCTCGTGGGCAATGAGTGGACAGTCGCTAAAAGCTTAGGCGATAAAGTTAACACAGCAGATCATGAGTTTACGCCGATTATTTCTCCCGATGGTAACTACTTATTTTTTACTCGTATTGAGAACGGTAAAGGCAATTTATATCAAATTCGTTTATCTGCATTAATGGCTGATTAGCCAACACAAGTTTTGATTTTTAGCAATAATTAAGGCGCCATATGGCGCCTTAATTATTGCTAAAAATCAGTTCACACGCATTAACCATATGGCGTGAATACGCTATATTTTATTTTTTTATCAGAAACTTAGTTAATATTTGATAACAAAGCAGGATTAATAACTAAATTCCTCACGCCATGAGCATGGTCTTCTTTAAACTCATTCCCACGACACCATTGGCCCACAGAGTCGATATTGACCTTAGCCACCTTTGGCCTAACACGCCAAGAAACCTGCAATGGCGATCCTTTTTCGTTATAACCCGGCCCTGTTGTCGAACCACTATATTCAATTGGTTCGCCCATATTGTTGAGCATATTAATCGCTTGGTATTTGCCTTGTGCTTGTTCAACTTTCGTCAACTGATTAAAGTCTAAACCTTGACCGCCCCCAACAAGCACAAAGACTTGGGTTTCAACTCTCAACTGCGGGTTAGCAATGGCTTCATTCATGCAAGCAGCCAAACTTTCACCTGGAGTGACCTGTGCAGTTGAATGAACATAATGTAGCTCGATAGTATCACCTGCGTTTAACCCACCATTTTTACTTGGACATACAGCCATACGTGTTTGCATCATTTCTTTGTCAGTTAAAACACCATTATATTTATAACCTGACTGATACCCTTTGCCATCTCCATTACCCGCATAAGTCGTAAACTCGCCACCTGAATGCTCTGCATTTTTATGAAAATGAATATTACACAGATTCATCTGGCTATAACTTGGGGCTGCGCTAAAGTGAATGGGGTTATTGCCTTTGACTTGATTGAGATCTCTTGGCGATTGCGGACCAAATCCCTGCCCTTGAGTTTGACTTGCAAGTTTTGCTCTTTGCTCGCTAATAACCTGATCTGATACTGCCGCTGTCACCCCACATGTATGTAGCAATAAACCACTCGCTGCGAGTGTGACAATTAACCTGTTGTTCATAGAATATCCTTTTCAATAATTAACCAAAATGTCGAAGTCAGTTCTGCATCTATTTGTAGACTTTGGCCTCTGCAGCACTCGTCTAACAACCAAATTCAGCAATCACTAATTAAAGATAATAATAGTCACAAGTTCAAAAAACGGTCAACTTTAGCAACATACTGCTCGATCTATTTTGAGCTTCACAACGTATGAAGATTAATCAATTAGGTAAAACATTCATGTCACCTAGTTAATTTTCACTTTACTGCTATCTTTACAACATCAAGCAGTAAACATGCACTGGTATTAACCAGTTGGTATCTCAGTCACTTTTATACTCAATCGTGATTCAACGTTCAGCTATATAGTGACACCGTCATTATCAACAGGGTGAAACCATGCAAAAACTCAAGATGTTACTTAACACCGTCTGGCAGACAATTAAAAAGCCCAGTGTGCATTTCAGTTTAGGTTTTTTAGTTATCGGTGGATTTATTGCAGGGGTCATATTCTGGGGAGCCTTTAACACTGCCCTTGAAATGTCGAGCACTGAGGAATTTTGTAGTAGCTGTCATCAAAATGTTTATGAAGAAATGAAGCCCACGATTCATTACACCAATCGTAGCGGCGTGCGAGCCACTTGTCATGATTGCCATGTCCCCCATAAATGGACCGATAAAATTGCCCGTAAAATGCAAGCATCTAAAGAGATTTGGGCGCACCTTGTCGGCTCGATTAATACACCGGAGAAGTTTGAAGCTAAACGACGTGAACTTGCCGAACATGAGTGGCGCCGTTTAAAAGCAAATAATTCATTAGAATGCAGAAATTGTCATGAATTTGATTATATGGATTTCACCCGACAATCTGAGCGGGCAGCAAAAATGCATTCAACCTACTTAGAAAGTGGTGAGCAGACCTGTATTGATTGTCATAAAGGGATTGCGCACCATCTGCCTGACATGGCTGGAGTGGAAGGCTTTTAACTAGGCTGAGCAGTCAAAATGACTTATATAAAATAACTGGCATTATCTTGCGTTACTTTAACGTTAATCTATTAAGGCTATAACTTTCAAACTCTTAAATAGTTAAAGCCTTAAATAGTTAAAGCCTTAAATAGTTAAAGTCTTAAATAGTCAAAGCCTATTATGAGTCAACAAAATTAGTTTTTAAACTAACAAGTTTTTCAGTAAATAGCTTTTCTATGATTAGCTTTTCAAAAGCAGCGGCGTTCCAGTAAAACGAATACCAGCCCATCCATGTTGCATAAACTGGCGAATATTCTGATGTTCCGCACCTTGAGGCGTGGCTAACACATCTTGGTAGTATTGGCCAAAAAGCTTAAGCGTTTGCGATTCCGACAATTTATGTCGCATTGCAAATGAAAACACTTTGCAAGATCCTAAGTTTTGTTCTGCACTGTTTTGCTGCTGACCATTAGTAAATGCAGTCGGAGTAAACTTATAATACATGTCGATGATCGCCATTGTATCTTCAAAACGGCGCTCTTCTTGGCGATCAATACCGCTAATAAAACGGACTAACTCTGCTTGATGCATTAACGCTTCCTTATAAAGTAGGTTAACTTCATTGTATTCATCATTGAATTAACTGCAGCTTAAAAGGAGGCTATAACAAGGTCAACTGAAACATTTTCTTATTCATCAGCGTTTAAATGACCAACTTTAACCAGAATAACAGTGTCTTGTTCAACATACGGATTATGCTGGCTTAAATGCGGGCTTCTAATCCAACTTCCAGCAGGATACCGTCCATGCTCATCGATAAATTCACCGCTAATCACGTATATTTCTTCTCCGCCAAAATGACGGTGGGGCTGAAATTGACATCCCGCTGGCCAAAAGACTAAAGCGGTAGATTCAGTTAAATGTTGATGCAACGGCATGACCTGTAATTCGCCTTGGCCAGGTAGCCAATCAGTATTACGAGTATCAACTCTGACTTGCTCTTTATCACTTGGTAAAAATTGATGTAACTTTACTAATAACTCACAACCTTGCTCGCTAAAAGGGGCATGACTAAAACCTTCAGGGTTGCGAATATACGTGCCAGCAGGATAGTCACCAGTTTCATCTGAAAATACCCCTGACAATACAAAGATTTCTTCACCTAATGGGTGTGGGTGAGATTTAAAACTTGCGCCAGCATCATACTTAACCACACTGGTAGCATGACCTCGCTCGGCTTCCTCGCGAGCCAAACGTTTACGCCAAACGCCTTTAGCTGGGCTTTTATCCCAATTCAGCTCATGAGTATTTACCACGACGCGTTGGCTAAAATCCATATTGATAGTGTTCATGTATAACCTATTAAACCTTGTATTGTATCTCTAGGGTTATCATAGGGGGATTAGCCAATAAAACCTAGTGGGCACAAAACCGTACACTAGGTACTTTTTGGTACTATTTATTGATTAATAAGATAAAAAATAAAAAGCCTGCTCAATAAGTTGAACAGGCTTTGCTGGGGGAGTGCAACAATATTCAATTAGGCGATTAAACTAGTTGAAAATTCCTTACTTAAACGGCACTGGGCGTGGCGTATTTTCATTTGAAGGCGGTAAAATCGGTAACATAATTTGTGGCTGTTCACCGGTTAAGCTCTTCAAGAAATCAACCATTTGCTTGGTTTCTTTTTCACTCATTTCCTGACCTAATTGTATATCAGCCATGGTGTTAACCGCTTCTTCAAGTGTCCAAACACTGCCATCGTGGAAGTATGGATAGGTCAGCTCAATATTACGTAGTGTTGGTACTTTAAAGACAAACTTATCCGCTTCTTTACCTGTTACGCCTTTACGGCCAACGGCTGGGTTATCGGTATGGAATGGTTTAACTAAGCCCATTTTCATGTACATAGTACCGCCAACAGCAGGACCGTTATGACAAGCTACACAGCCTTTATCTTTAAATAATTGATAACCCGCTTGAGCGTCGGCTGTAATGGCTTTCTTATCGCCTTCTAAATACTTATCAAATGGGCTGTTTGGTGTTACTAACGTCTTTTCAAATACCGCAATGGCGTCTGTAATTCTGTCGATGTTAACTTCTTCAGAACCATAAATTGCTTTAAAACGTTCAACATAGCCAGGCATTGAAGCAATAGTACCAACAGCGAGTTCATGGGTATAACCCATTTCTTTAGGGTTATCGATAGGACCCGCAGCTTGCTCTTTTAAGTTAGCAGCACGACCATCCCAAAACTGCGCTAGCATGTAGTCAGCATTTAATACTGTAGGCGAGTTAATTGGACCTTCTTGCCACTCATGACCGATAGACGTTGGCAATGCATCCACACCACCTAACGATAAGTTATGGCAAGAGTTACAAGAAATAAAACCAGACATAGATAAACGTGGTTCAAAGAACAACATTTTACCTAATTCTACTTTTTCAGGTTCGGTGATAACAGCAGGTTTAATCACCTCAATTGGCTCACTTGCTTGAGCTGTAGAAATTGAACAAATTGAAGCAATAATAAAAGCAACAGAGGTTAGCTTGAACATAACGAATAACCTTTTAAAGTATGTGGTTTAATTGCAGCTATCTTATCCTCGCTTTTTTAAGAGATAAAATGACAAAATCCGATTGAGTCTATCGCAGATTTGGATAATAAAAACGAGACTTAAATCACTGTTATTTTTAGCAAATAAGGTAGGTTAACAACTAAATTGATTAGCATTGCTAATTAGGCTTAAAATCTCGATTAGAATGGAATGAGATCACACTAATTTATATCAAAAAAGCGACTCATTTAGCCCCAGTTATGACAATTATCTTCTAACTTACAGCGCAAATACGCCCAGCCTTTCCAATTTCCGCCCCAATCAAGCTTGTTAAAGACGGTTTTCCAGCGTTAACTCCACCAGCATAGCTCAACGAAAAACAACATCATTGTGCATTTTGCTTTCAGCATATTAGCCACTTTAATGAAACAACTATGCTAGAGTTAAGAAGTATTTAGGGACTAAATAAATGGAATAACTCGCTTTTATTAAGCGTGACGAGGTAAAACGTAAAATGGATGTGCAACTACCACAAATCACCCAGGCTTGGACCAAACTGAAAGCCCTGTTAATGGGTCAGCCTGCTATTATTGCTGATGCAGAAAGTGCTGAAGGAAAGTTGTCACTGAAGGATATCGCTAGAATTTACCCCCACCACCATCCAAAGGCGACAGTGGAAAAAACCTTACTGTATAACCCTATAAAAGCTGATCTAGCTAAAGATTCTCATGCAGCCGATAAAGACGTAGCGGCGCTACCTGAAGCAAAAAATGCTAAACATAAGATAAAACAACAAGTCGATATATCGCCATTATCCGAGCACACTCGCTTTATTGGTCGCGAACATCAATTTATTCAATTAACCGACTCAGTTACTCGTTGGCAGCAAAATAAAGGCGAGTTAACTGCTGTTACAGGCCCTGCTGGTTCAGGTGTTAGCTCTTTTCTCAATCAGTTTCATCATTGGTTTTTAACCCAGCAAGCAACTCGCCAAACAGAAGCGGTACATATCACTTATCTTAGTTTTTACCATGCAGCATTAACCACAAAAGAAACCATTGCTAACCTTTGTTACTGTTTCAATATTAACGATGCTCCAGCATCGATTACCGCAGCGATAGCCTTAATAAACAAACAGCCTGCACATGTGATCATTATTGATGATCTGCATAAGCTAATGCTCAGAATGATGGGTAACTATCAAGCCTTAGTCACGTTTGCCACCATATTAATGGAAACCCGACAACGTCATTGCTGGGTTCTGGGTTGCGAAACCTATGTTTGGCACCGCCTATCATCACAGTACGCGATTACCAATTTTGTAAAGTTCGTCATTAAGCTCGACTATTTTGGCCTGTCAGAATTTCGCGATGTAATACAAAGCAGGATTGCACAAATCGGACTGCACATTACTGATAATCAAGATGATGACGCTGAAAAGTTAGCATTTGAGCAACTCACAAAACAATTGCACCAAGCCACTGGAGGCCATAGTAAATTGGCTTGTGTATTGATATTTCATGCATTGATTCAAGACGACAACCACCCGCTAACAATAGCCCCGCTTTGCCTGCCAGATTTAACCAGCTTAAAACAATGCAGCGACGACGATCTGTTTAGCCTTGCAGAATTATACGTTCACGGTGGGTTACGGATTTTTCAGCATGCTGAAATTTTTGCCTGTAGTATCGAGCAAAGTGCACTTAAGCTTGAGTATTTATGTCGCCAAGGATTGATAAAAGCGCATTATTCAAAACAAGATTTTGCCCAACATTATTATGTTATCACTCCCACTTTAACACGACTGATTGCCAGCCACTTAGTCAATCACAATAAGCTCTACCTGTAGGAGTTAGTATCATGGAAGACTCACGTAAAGCCCTGCAAGCCATATTAGATATTATTTCATTCGATAAGTTATTCGCCTTTGCCTTGGTGTGTTTCTTTGCTTGGTTATTGCTCGTGGTTGTGCAAACTTTGCTGACTCATTTAACCGTAAAATTACCCAAATACCGCTTACTGTGGAGCCGCTTATACCCATTTGTAAGGCTATTTATTTGGGCTACAGTCATTATCTACACTATTGCCGAAATCATTAACCCGCACGAAAACCTGGTACTCGCAGTGATTGGCTCCATTGGTATTGTGCTCGGTTTAGCAACCCAAGAACCAGCTAAAAACATGATTGCTGGGCTGATAATCATGATAACCCCACCCTATCGTGTTGGGGATATGGTGACGTTATCAGGCCATTACGGCGAAGTGATTCAACTCGACTGGAGCGTCACTTGGCTTAGAACTTTTGATGATAATACTGTGATGGTGCCTAACGCTGAGGCGCTTAAAACTGCCGTATCAAATGCCAATAGCGGCGCATTAGATGAAATGGTTGTCGTTAAATTCACTTTACCGATACAGGTTGATCATCAACAAGCGACTCGATTAGCAAAAGAAGCGACACAATGCTCACCTTATACTTTTTTAGACAAGCCTATTACGGTGAATATTGCCACTCGCTATGAGTTTGGCGAGCACCTTATTGAGCTAACCGTCAAAGCCTATGTCATGGATATTCGCTTAGAACGTAAGTTTGCCAGCGACATTAATTTGCGCGTCATCAACGCCTTTAAGCAGGAAAAATTCTATCCTATGTCAACTTCTGAGACCGCAGAGGCCATTAATTAAATCTCTGCCATATCTTGAACAGCTTGGCATTTGCTATACTCTTGCCAATTTTACTACTTATCATTGCAAAAATAGCCAGCTTAGGATGTTGATATGACTCAAGATGAAATGAAAAAAGCCGCCGGTTGGGCAGCACTAGAGTACGTTGAAGAAAACAGTATTGTTGGTGTAGGTACTGGCTCAACGGTTAATCACTTTATTGATGCATTAGCGACAATGAAACACGACATTCAAGGTGCGGTTTCTAGCTCTGAAGCGTCAACTCAAAAGCTAAAGCAATTAGGCATTGAAGTATTTGATTTGAATAGCGTGTCTGATTTATCAGTGTACGTTGATGGTGCTGATGAAATTAACGCCCACATGGACATGATCAAAGGCGGCGGCGCAGCATTAACACGCGAAAAAATTGTTGCGGCAGTTGCAAAGAAATTTGTCTGTATTGTCGATAACACTAAGCAAGTTGACGTATTAGGCGAGTTTCCACTTCCAATTGAAGTGATCCCTATGGCACGTTCTTATGTGGCACGTGAATTAGTAAAATTGGGCGGCGACCCTGTGTACCGTGAAGGTGTAGTAACGGATAACGGCAACGTTATTTTAGATATGTATAACTACAAAATTCTTGACCCTAAAGCGCTTGAAACTCAACTAAACGCCATTGTAGGTGTGGTGACTAATGGCTTGTTCGCAAACCGTGGCGCTGACGTATTACTTGTTGGTTCACCAGATGGTGTTAAAACTGTAGCCGCTGAGTAGCTAAACTAAAAATACGCTTATCTCGTATCAAGCGTTTTAAAAGTCTAAAGCCCAATACCGTATTGGGCTTTTTAATACTTATAATTCAATAATCTAAAGGAAAAACAAACCCACTCACTTACCTGTCATAGCAATAACGCCCTAACCTATAACAAGTTCAAATCAAACCTACACCGCTATAACAATAAAAACTGACTGCTGTTTCTACTCGCTTTTACATTCGGTTTTAAAGTTAACTTTAAACGTTACTGATATGTTAATCGCCACAAAACATGTTACATTAATAAACATATGATGATTATTAATGGTAATGATAATGCCCTCTTTCACTAAGCCAATCAATCTCGCTCAGCTAATCCTACTGCTCACTGCAAGTCAATTAACAGCATGTGCAAGCGAAAATTCAACCCCTTCAAAAGACAATAAAGTCGATACCTTATTTAGCGAAACTCATGGTGTTCTACCCGCAGAGGAACGTGCTAGACGTAAATGGGATGGTGCTATTGTGGGAGATTTAGATGGCAACGGTTTTCAAGACCTTCTGTTAACTGAACATGCCTATAAGGTTTTCATCTATTGGAATGAAGGTGGATATTTTTCCCCGCCTACTGAGTTAGTTCAGGGAGATATGCACGGTACTGCAATTGCTGACTTTGATAAAGACGGTTTAGTGGAAGTGATTATCGCTCAAGGGGGAGGAAATGGCAGCAATCCGAGAAAACCAAGACATTATGAAATTACCCGAGATCGTGAAATTACTGGTGGCGAGCAGCTTAGTCACTTTGAAAAAGGCCGTGGCCGCTCAGTAAAAGTATTAGATGCAAATAACGACGGTAATTTAGATTTATTTTTAACCGGATTTGCAACGCCAGAACAATTTAAAACGGGCGCTAACCATTTTTATAGCAACAAGGGTGCAGGTCAATTTACCTTTAACGCCCACCTTCCTTTTGGTGACCGTTTAAGTTACCGATCGTCAATAACCGATTTCAACCAAGATGGAGAATCAGATATTGTTGTATATGGCGGAAAAAATATTGTGCTTGCCAAAGGGGGTGAAGGTTATAGCTTTACAGATGCCACAGACGAAGCGTTAGGTGAATTACAAAAGATAAGCCATGCCAGTTCAATATCACAAATAGACTTTGATGGTGATGGCGATTATGACTGGGTTATTAGTCGATCAGAACATCAGTTTCAACATGAAACCTATTATGATCCTGAAACCAAAAGATTCGCATTTTTTGCACGCTTTCAACCTTCTCAGCTAGAAGACCTCACGATAGCTGGGCCATTTAAACTTGAAAATTTACAAATGGCCTACCCACACTATGATGTATTTGTAGGTAAAGACAAGCGATTACTGGACGTCAAAGCTCAAGCAGTAAAAACTGGTCAAAGCTGGAATAGAAGCGGTAATAACCGCATTGAATTAACCCAAGAAGCATCTCAAGGCTGGCCAGAAGGACTCTGTGTCAAAGGGGCTAAAATGAAGTCCTTACCCGAAGGTTCAAAACCAGGGCTTTATATTGGCTATGTCGGTGATAATAAATGGCGGGTTTGTAGTCAAACACAATCAGCAACCGCTGGGGTTATTAACAATGTGACTTCAACGCCAAGTCCAACGTTAAATCCTCCTTTACCGGCTAAATTATTGGAAAATCGTAATGGACGCTTTGTTGATGTCACTCAATCAATGAGGATTAATATCAATGAGCAAACCACCAGTACTTTAGCAGCCGACTTTAATAATGATGGCTGGACTGATTTATTTTTCATGCGTTACGGTAATATGGCAAAAGAAATCACCCAGTATTTATACTTAAATAATCAAGGAAAATCGTTCAGTTTAGCGAGTAACCACGGCGTCATTTCAACAGATATTGGTGCCACAGGCGCTGGAGCGGAAGTCATAGATTATGACCGAGATGGCGATGCAGATTTAATTATTGCCAACGAACGTGGCAAATGGCACCTATTTGAAAACCATACCAATAGCCAAACTAATAATCACTTTTTAGGCATAAAAGTCACTACATCACCTTCAAAGCAGGCTGATATCTTTGGGGCTAAAGCCATTGTATCGGCATGTGGACGAATTCAAACCCGCACTGTCGGTGACACAGCATCAGCTTATGCTGCGACCTATAACAGTGACTTATTATTTGGCCTAGGTGATTGTAAAAGCGTTGATATGGTGACGATCCGTTGGTCAAATGGTGAAAGCAAGCAGTTTACGCCAAAGCGAATTGATCAATATATTGATCTAGCAACACTAGAGTAAAGCTAGGCTTGGATATTAATCTCGCTAAGACATTAATCTCGCTTAAATGACTTCTTAGGTTATTGAGTTAGCTGTTTTATAGTACATGCTTTAAGTAACAAACCTAGCCCACTTTAAATAGACTAACCGCCTCATGTAGCGCCTCTGCTCGTTGCCTGACATCTTGAGTTGCTGCAGAGTTTTCTTCGGTTGCATTGGCTGTTTCATCGGCAATATCACGGATAATCACCACATTCTTATTCACCTCTGCAGCCACCATACTTTGCTCTTCAATGGCGGTAGCAATTTGTGTACTCATATCTGAAATAGTTTGCACATCTTGAGTAATAGAATGCAATAACTGCCCAGCACCACCCGCTTGCTCAACACTGTCTGTTCCTTTTTGCTGACTAGCGTCCATTAACTGCACAATCGAATGTGTACGGGATTGTAGTGTGGTAATAATTTTTGAAATTTCCTCGGTGGACTCTTGCGTACGCATGGCTAAACTTCGGACTTCATCAGCTACAACAGCAAAGCCTCGCCCTTGTTCCCCTGCCCTTGCAGCTTCAATGGCTGCGTTCAATGCCAGTAAGTTAGTTTGTTCTGCAATCCCTCTGATCACATCTAGCACACTACCAATCGTTTCACTGTCTCGCTCTAATTCACCAACCACTTCAGACGAGTCACTAAGTTGACTTGCCAAGGTTTGAATTTTTTCAATGGTTTGCTCAACACTCACTAACCCTTGTTGTGCATGTTCATTGGTTTCGTTAGCCTTTAGCGCTGCTTGTTCAGTATTGCTGGCAATTTCTTCAATCGTTGCGCCCATCTCAGTAATCGCTGTAGCAACCATATCGGTTTCGCTGAGTTGCCTTGATACGCCATCAGAAGCCACCACGGCATTTTGAGTCAGCTCTTCACAGGAAATATTCATTGCTTCGACAGACTCATTAACTTGTTCAATTAAGGTCTGAAAACTGAGCACCATGGCGTTAAAGTGTTTTGCAATTCTGGCGAGTTCATCATTTCTGGTTTCATCACAACGCAAAGTAAGATCTTTATTTTTCTCAACCTCGGATATCACTTTATTAATGTCATTAATCGGCACCACAATACTGCGTAAAATCAGGTAGGCAAATACGCATAAAATGAGGGTGATTAACACAAAAATAGTGGCGCCTAATATGAGTGCATTATTTTCAGCTTGGCTAATTTCTTGGTGAGTTTGCTGTTGAAGCGTAGATAAATCAATCGCGGTTTTCTTAATCGCTTCTCGCAATATCAACATGTCGCCATCGTAAGCACTTAAGCCAAACTCTTTTTCTTTATCTGTCAGTTGTACAAAACTGCGTTGATAAGCATTCACCAATTCAGTAATTTGCTTTTTTGTTTGATAATCTAATGTGGATGCGTTTAATTGCGTTTTAAACAAGCTAATATTTTTATCAAACCTATCTAAATAACTTTGAGTGCGTCTGAGCATAAAGTCTTTTTCATTTCGGCGAAGCTGCAGCATAGTGACCGACAATAGGTTTTGATTTTGCTGCTTTAATATGGTTTCAACATTATGGACAGATTGTCTTAAGTCACCATACAAACCAGTTTTTGGTGTTAAGCCTATCTCAGTTTGTAACGTCACCAATTCAGCAAACAACCCTTTATATGTTCGTAAACTCTGATTAAAACTAGACAGGCTTTGGGTAGGTAAGCCACGTTCAATTAAAGTCTGCTCAAGTTCGGCAATGATGTTATTGATGTCGTTGTAGATATCATCGTGATCTTGAATGTATTTAGTATCTAAACGGGCAAAAAAATCTTTTTCAATCACTCTCAGGTTTAATACTTCTCGCTCAATTTCGGTCACATGATTAGCTGCGCTGGCTAATCGAGACTTCACTTCGCTAGTATAAAGTTGTAAGCCAAACATTGCGGTAAAAGCCACTAAAGACACCACTACGCTCAATATTAACTTGGTACGAATTAACATATAAATCCCTAATAACCTTAAGGTACATTAAAAATATAGATGTACATTTGCTCTTTAGACAATGTTTGCACAAACTAAATTTTCCCAATCAAATTAAGCGATAACTACATTAGCTAACATCGCTATAAATATTTATCGGCTCAAATAGCACGAACTTAATTTATTTTATTGTGCAGTAAACCTTTTGCTAACTTGCTAATGTCTAATCTAGTAACTCACACCCAAACGGATAAAACGGTGAACTTGAATACCAATAACATCACTGACATTGCACCAACGCTTCAAACAAATGCGAGTGAAGTGAATGCTGCTATCGACGGGAATACACCCGACGAACAGTTAGTGGCGCAGGCATTGGATGGGAATAAAATTGCTTTTAAGCAACTTTATCAACGTCATCAAGGACGAGTGTATGCGATTTGTTTTCGTTTGAGTGGCAGTCACGATCATGCAGATGAAATTTGTCAGGATTGTTTTGTCAGACTGTGGCAAAAATTAGGACAGTTTAATGGTGAAAGCCAATTCAGCACTTGGTTACATAAATTATGTGTGCATCAAGCCATTAACAGCATGAAAGCTAAGCAACGTTTTTGGCATCGTTTTTTACCCGAAAGCAACTTAACTGAACATGCTGAACAGCAAACCAGCACCCATTATGAATACCATAGGTTAGACAAATTAATACTGACCTTACCTGAACGAACCAGAGTGGTGTTTGTGTTATCCGCAATTGAAGGGTATCAACACCAGGAAATAGCAGAGATGTTGAATATTGCCGTGGGAACCAGCAAAGCGCAGTACCACAGAGCAAAGCAAATGTTACAGGATATGCTGGTATGAAGAATTTATCTCCACAACAAACCGAAGCAGAAAAACAACTTGATGAGTTGCTCACAAGCCTACCGACTGAGATCAATCCACGCATAGATCTTTGGCAAGGCATTGATGATCAAATCAGTGGCAAAACAACTCATAAATCTTCCTCGGATCAGCAGCAATGGAAAACACTTGCTATCGCTGCAAGCCTCGCTTTTGTGATGGTACTAGGTTGGCAGTTATCTGCGCCAAATATGACTTCTGAACAAGAAACAATCACGGTTGATAACGCTTTATCAAACCAATCAACTGAAGACTTAATTGCCTTGGTAGATCAAATTGCAACGACTCATCAGCAACAATTGGCCTCATTTGAAGACAATAAATTCACTGTTGGTATGCAGCTTGATAATCAAATTAACCCATTTAATAAAGGGTTTACTGAGCTTCAACGTGCATCAAAAGAAATCCAGCAAGCATTAAAAAATGATCCCAATAACAAACAAGTCTGGGACTTATGGTTATGGGTAATGAAAAGAGAAATTGAATTGTTGCAACAACAGCAACGCACACCAACGAATTCGACTCCATCAACGCAAGGAAATGTAATATGAACACCAAACTTAATCACCTATTTAGCCGTATTGTAATCGGTTGCAGTGTGCTGCTCACTCCGTTGATGGCCCAAGCAATTGAGCAAATTGACCGTGAAATGACCGTGTCAGCGAATCCTCAAGTTGAGCTAAAAGTGCAACGTGGCAAAGTCGAAATTGTGGGCTGGGATAAAGATATCATCAGTGTTAAGGGCCATTTAGATGAACTGTCACAAGGTTTTATCTTCGAGCAGAAAGGTAATGAGATTGTCATTGAAGATAAACTACCAAGCAGTTATCGAGGTAATAATAAACAAGGTTCAAATCTTGTTATTCGAATTCCAACCAATCTAAAGCTTGAAGCAGAGGGTGTATCTGCTGATTACGAAGTAGAAAAGCTCAGCGGAAAAATTCAGTTATCTTTGGTCAGCGGCAGCATGGAAGTTGAAGAAACTGAAGGTGAAATCAAACTAAATACTGTCTCTGGCGACATTAAAGCAGACGAGCTCAACGGTAAAATTGAACTAGAAACAGTATCAGGTGACATTAAAGATAAAAATATCCAAGGCAAAGTGCAGTATCGCTTAGTCAGTGGCGAGCTTGAATCTGAAAATAACCGTGTAACAGATTTAGCAATTGACCAAGTCTCTGGCGATATTGAAGGTAGCTTTACCTCAGCGCAAAAAGTCAAAATTGTTACTGTGAGTGGTGATATTGAAGTCAAACTCAGTGACGTTGTTAGTAAAGTCGTATTCGATACCGTGAGTGGTGATATCGATGTGAAGTTTTCAGCGATGCCAAACTTATCGTTTGAAATTGATGGCGGCCCTGGTGGGAGAATTGATAACCGCCTAACAAGTGATAAACCAATGAAAACAAAATACACCTCAAGAGAGTCAATTCAATTCAAAACTCAACAAGGTGATGGCAGCTTTAACGCAAGCACTGTGAGTGGCAAAGTCAGCTTAGAGAAATAGTCACCAACATAAAGGAGACCGACTTTAATTTCATTGAAGCGGATTAAAGTCAGTCGCCTTTATAAATATTTAGCAGTCTTTGAAGTATCAACCCAATAAGATACTCACTTTCGACATTTAAGCTCAATGGCAATACACTTAATACACCTTGTTTCGGCATTGCTATTAAATTTAATGAATAAAACGCCATTTGAAGCTCTCGATCTTAATTTGATCAATGTTTTTTTCATTTTATATGAAGAGCTAAACACCCATAAAGCAGCCGAAAGGCTCCACATTAGCCAACCTGCTGTGAGTAGAGCATTACAGAAATTACGTGATGCTTTTAACGACCCCATATTTGTTAAAACCAGACACGGCTTAACTGCAACCGATAAAGCCCATTATTTAGCGCAAAAGTTGCCTAATACTTGGCAAGAGCTGACCGATATTATTAACCACATGGAAGAGTTTGAGCTTAAGGCGCTCACGGGTAAAATTAATGTCACTCTGCACCCTGCTCTCATAGGGTTAATTAGTGACCAATTATTTTTAGCCTTGCATCAATTAGCACCAAAAATTGAATTAGTGGTTTCGGTGTGGAGTAGTAACACAGAGCAAGAGTTACTATCAGGTAAGCAAGATATCGCCGTCACAATGGTTGAACCTGATTTTTCCAAAGAAATGACAGTTAGGACATTACCAAAGTTATTTGCCAAAGCTTATTTAAACAAGCAACATCCTTTGGCGAGGCATGTCATTAACGAACAATCATTTGCCGATTATCCACTAGCTGTTTTACATGTTACAGGGTGGAACGAAAATACAACCTATGTTGAAAAGTATCTTAGAAATGCTGGATTAACACCGAAGATAGCTTATCGAAGTCCGCATCCTGATTCAGTATTAAGTGTGGTTTCGCAAACTCATTTAATTCATGCAGCAGGTGCGCAATACCACGGCATTAATACTGATAAAGTGTGTAGTAAAATTATTCATATCAATAACAAACCTGTCGAGCTGAATAGCTATTTTTGTCATCACTATCGCCATAGAAACAAACCGTTGTTTCAGTGGCTATTCGACACGATTGAGGCAATAGTTAAGCAACAACATTTATCAGAGAGAAACCTGTCGAGCTGAATAGCAATTTTTGTCATCACTATCGCCATAGAAACAAACCGTT
>NZ_LKTL01000041.1:0-19052 GCF_001401775.1 Shewanella sp. P1-14-1
GCAGCACCGCAAGATGGTGTTAAGCAAACGGCGTTAGATAAACAGCGAGATGATTTTAATTGGGCCAGTGCCGAGCTAGTGCAATGGCGTGATGCAGATGGCCGATTAACTGACGGTGTATTGATCAAGCCGACTAATTATCAAGAAGGTAAACAGTATCCTGTTATGGTGTATTTCTATCGCTTTATGAGCGACCGATTACATTCATTCCCGCATATGGCTATTAATCATCGTCCTAACTTCGCTTGGTACGCTGACAATGGTTATGCGATTTTCTTACCGGACATTCGGTTTGAAGTTGGTTACCCAGGTGCATCAGCGGTTAAAGGGTTAACTTCTGGTGTGCAAAAGTTAATTGATATGGGTATTGCAGATCCTGATGCTGTCGGTATTCAAGGACACTCATGGGGTGGTTATCAAACTGCATTTGCGGTTACCCAAACCAATATCTTTAAAGCAGCTGTAACGGGGGCCCCTGTGTCTAATATGACGAGTGCATATAGTGGTATTCGTCATGGTTCTGGTTTAGCTCGACAGTTCCAGTATGAAACAGGCCAAAGTCGAATTGGAGAAAGTTTATTTAACTCCCCACAAAAATATATTGAGAATTCACCAGTATTTTATGCTGAACGTATTCAGACACCAATGATGATCATGTTTGGTGATAAAGATGATGCGGTGCCATGGGAGCAAGGCGTTGAGTTATACCTTGCAATGCGACGCACTGGTAAGGATGTGGTGTTTTTACAATATGAAGACGAGCCGCATCATTTGAAGAAATATCCGAATAAACTCGACTATACAATCAGAATGAAGCAGTACTTTGACCATTATCTTAAAGGTGCTAAAGCCCCTGAATGGTTAGAGAAAGGTGAGGCTTATAAAGAGTATCAATAACAGTTAAATAGACTTAATTGTGATTAATAAAAATGCCACATTATGTGGCATTTTTTATGGCTAAAGTAACCTTGCACACGATTGTGGCTCAATAGGCTGAGAGTCGAATTCTCGTTTTAAAACTGAGATGTTAGGGGCAATTATCAGTTTACTTTTCACCTTCTGATAAAGGGGTCTTATGGTCATCAGAATCTGTTTCGGCGACTGCAGGGGGAGAAGCTGGGATGACATTATTTAAAATGGGAATTTGTAAAAACTGATCGTAAGTCTCTTGTCCCCACGCAATCAATTTTCCATCTTTAAATAACAATGGCGTGCACTCATCTTTAGTAGTGATGCCGTCAGATTTAACATGATGGGTTCGATAAAACATGATCTGAAAGTTAGCGTTGTCAGTTGCTTTTGCTTCGGTAAAGTCCGCTCGACCCATTAATTTTCTAATGTTCTCAATAGGCTGGCCTATATTGATTTCACTGAGCATATTGTGATTAAACTCTTGTCTTTCTTGCCAACTTCTATCTTCTGGTTTCGGTTCATAAACCATCACAACGGCAATTGCGAAGACGATGTAGGCAATGAACATGGAGGCGATGATAAAGGACATTTTTGAATTCATTTGCTTAGGTATTCCTTTCGCTATTGCTAATGACTCTGAATTGTTTGAGATTGATATTGAGGGGCATATGACATTGTAGTTGGGCTAACTTGTAACTCACTCTCGCCATGTCTTTACCATCAATGAGCTTTTGCGCTTGTTTTGCACCTAAGTTATCAATGGACTTGTATAGGTTTGCTAAGCTTCTGAACTTATTTAATAAATCGGCTGCTGACTTAGGCCCAATACCTGCTATCCCTGGTACTTTATTGCCGCTGTCTCCAGCTAGCGCGATAAAATCAAGTATCTGACTTTGTTGTACAGCAAGCTTTTTTTCGTATTCAGTTAAATCGAAATATTGCTGTTTGAAGTGATCCCATATGACGATATTGTCATCAATGATTTGGCTGAAACCTTTATCAGTAGAAACGATAATTGCTTTACCTTTATTTTCAGTGATTTTAGTCGCTAGGGTAGCGATGACATCATCTGCTTCTGAGGCGGCGTCATGAGAATGTATATGTGCTTCAGAAAGCGCCTTTTTAATATCGGCTAATCCTGATTTTAAAGGCGTAGGCATCGGCTTACGTCCTTTTTTATAATCAGGGTATAACTGTTTTCGCCAAGATTCTTCATCACCATCCCAGACGACAATCGCATGGGTCGGCTCATGGTGAACTAACAGTTTTTTGGCTGCGGCTAGCGTACGCTCTTTGACGCTGGCAATATCATTTTCATCTGGTAGTACTGCATGAATACGTCTAACAAGGTTCA
This sequence comes from Shewanella sp. P1-14-1, assembly GCF_001401775.1. NCBI lineage: Bacteria > Pseudomonadati > Pseudomonadota > Gammaproteobacteria > Alteromonadales > Shewanellaceae > Shewanella > Shewanella sp. P1-14-1. The sequence goes on from NZ_LKTL01000041.1 coordinate 2,267, forward strand.
GACCATCAATGATCAACAGTTTGTTCATGTTTATTTTCGTCGCTGGTGGTAAGGCTCAAGTGAGCCCACGTTAGATTGAATAGTTTTAGCTCACCATACTAGGTGATTAAATTCAGTTTTAATTTATGATGACTAATCATATAGCTATTTAACGTTTTGTTAAACAATCACCACCATTAAAGCGACAGATATTGACGGAACCCTATTGGGATTCCGTTTCATTTTCCGTTTTATTCATTATGCGATAGCAAGGCACGTATGTACTGCCTGGTAATTTCATTCGTTGCTGGCTAACAAATGCATTGAGTAGTTTATCCATCATCATCATTAATTGCTTGTCACCGCGGATCTCAAAGGGACCTCGCTCTTCAATGAGCTTTATGGTGTCTCCTTTCACATTGCCAGCGACTATCCCTGAAAAAGCACGTCGAAGGGTCGCTGCTAGCTCGGCCTTATTAGGCTGGAAATATAAATGCAGGTTTTGCATCACTTCATGGGTCGGATCGAATGGTAGCTGAAACTCGGGCTCTATTTTTAAAGACCATTGATATTGATATGCATCGCCCAATTCTTTACGGCTATTTTTAACGGCTTGCATACCTTGTTTCATGATTTGTCCTACTTTGACGGGATCATCGATAATGATTTGGTATTTAGCTTGAGCGTCAGGTCCTAAAGTGGCCCCAATAAACGCATCGATCTCGGTAAAGTAATCGGCACTCTCAATAGGACCTGTGAGTATCAAAGGGAAGGGTAAGGATTGGTTAGCATTGTTAAGTAAGATACCTAAAATATAAAGCAGTTCTTCGGCTGTACCTGCACCACCAGGGAAGATAACAATACCATGGCCTAGTCTCACAAAGGCCTCTAAGCGTTTTTCGATGTCGGGTAAAATCACTAACTCATTAACAATTTGATTTGGCGGCTCTGCGGCGATGATACTTGGCTCAGTTAAGCCAATATAACGAGCGTTATTAACCCTTTGCTTAGCATGACCAATGGCTGCTCCCTTCATTGGTCCTTCCATTGCTCCAGGGCCGCAACCTGTACAAATGTCGAGTCCACGCAGCCCAAGTTCATAGCCCACTTCACGGGTATATTGATATTCAATAGGATTGATACTATGGCCTCCCCAACAAACGACGACATTAGGATCTTTCATCGGTGAGATGACTCTTGCGTTGCGTAAAATATCGAACACAACATTGGTGATATGGCTCGCATTAGTAAGATTGATGTGTTTGAGGTTGTCGTATTTATTGTCGATATAGACGATGTCTCGAAGAACGGCGAAAAGATGCTCTTGAATTCCAGCGATAATCTCGCCATCAACAAAGGCTTGCTCTGGCGGATTAATCAATTCAATTAATAAGCCTCGTTCACGCTGGAGAACATTGATGTCAAAATTGGTGTATTTATCAAATAGGGCCTCAGAATTATCACTTTGTAATCCTGAGGCAAGCACTGCAAGGGCGCAGTTTCGAAGTAGTTGGTATAAATCACTCTTAGCGCTTTGTTTGAGTCGATTAACTTCCATTTGTGAAAGTTGATCTAAACTTCCGCGAGGGCTTATTTTTACTATCATATGCAACTCCTCTTGAGATGAGTTGCATCGAAGGTTAGATATCGATTACGACTCTATCTCTGCCATTGTGTTTGGCTTTGTATAGGGCTGCATCGGCACGTTCAAAGGTTTCTTCGATACGTTCATTTTCCATTACTTGCGCAGCACCTATTGATAATGTAACTGTAATTCGCTGATTTTTAAATTTAAATGGAATGTTCTTAATTTTCTCTCTGACACGATTTAATAATAAACCAATATTGTCTTCATTGACTTCTGGAAGTAATAAAACAAATTCTTCACCGCCGTATCGTGCGACAAACTCGCTTTCTCGCAATGAATTTTTTAGCGCCATAGCAATGACTTGCAATGTTTTATCACCAGTGCTGTGACCAAAGTTATCATTGACTGATTTAAAGTAATCTATGTCAGTAACAGCAACCCAAAGCGGTGCATTAAAACGCTTATGGTTGCGATATTCTTGCTCCATTCTATCCTCAAGTGCGGTTCTGTTAGGCAATTGTGTTAATGGATCAAGTAAATTAAGTTTTTGATGTTCAAATAGTTTTTCTTTATAACTATTTGCCTCTTTGGTAATACTGGTTAATTCTTTTCGCATTGACTCTATGGATTTTCTGAGCAGTGTTTGCTCTCTGTTTTCCAATGCTTCTTTACGGCTTAGCGCATCTTTAAGCGAAGATAATTGAATTGTCAGCGCTGTCTTTAATGCGTTTAAATCATCTGACTCAATTAAAATGCCATCGGCATTGTCGACACGTAAGTTAATCTCTTTGTTAAGCTGGCTTTTTATTTGCTGTGAACGTTCATTGTTATTAGCCGTGTTACTTACCACATCTCTAACGACACTAATGGCATCATTTAAAGCATATAAAAAGTCTTGGGACGCTGTTTTTTCACGTGCGATGTTATTGAGTAAAAGGCTTAATATTGTTTGATACGACTCAAGCAGGGTATTGAGTTTAATATCACCCATTAATACTTCTTTCATGACCAAAATTTGATCACGCTGTTCTTTTCTAAATTCTATCTCAGAAATTTTTTGGGCTAGCTCTTTAGCTAAAATAAGGTGCTGAGGCAAAATAACGTGTTCATCAGTACCTGCAAATTGCTTTTGTAAAATATGCTCGTAAAAGCCGATGACTTGTTCAACTTTAGGGATGTACTCCCAAATGGTATGAATCGGTTTATTGAGATCTTTTTTGAAGTAATTTATTTCTTTTTTAATTTCTTCTGGGGCGGAGTCTACACGTTGAATTTGGCTGATAACTCGAGAAAGGCTGGTACGGCTTTCTTCAAGTTGAGTCATTGTATGATTGTATTGGCCTTTTAATAGACGCTCAATTTCAACGAGTTCAGGCAAGGCTTCATCAATTTGATCATAACCTTGTAAATGATGTCTTAGCTTGGCTAATCGATTATCAAGTTCTAGATTTTGACCTTTACAGGCAAGGCTTAAATGACCTAAAAATTGAATTAGGGTGCGTAATTTTTCATTACGATCCTCATGGATTTCTTCAAGCGCCAACTTGGCAGAGTTTAGTTTCTGTTTCAAAAGTGAAACTTGTGACACTGCCGTCGAAGAATCTTTCATGCTTATGAGCTTCCTAAATCAATCAAATAACTAACAACATCAATCACCTATTTGATTGATTAGTGACGTTTATAATACTGTATTTGGTATTTTTATAGAAATAATATTAATAACTATATACCTATATCGGCCGCTGTGGACGAAAGATTAATGATGTTTGTGTTTATTGGTTAATTTGTAGGCCATTTTATCTCAGCGATAGGCCTATTACTTTCAGCTCTGATAATGCCTCTTTGCAATGCATGAGTAAGGTTTAAATATAAAGGTTTGAAAAAGATGGCCGCTGGAGCAAAGTTTAGTGTGCGTATACTGACGTAAGTACTACCTTTATCAATGGTTTTTGCTGCTGCAAGGGCATATTGTACCGTTTCAAATTGAAGGTCGTTGGTAAGGCGTAAATCAGGGTTTGCCAATAAAGGGAGATTAATATGACCCATGATGCATTCGAGGGGGTCATGTTTTACTACAGAGTAATTAGGAATATTGGCATTGATTGCTAAATCTTGCGAAGCCAAGCTTGCCTCAATCTTTTTGAGTGTTTCATTAGCTGTGAATGTTTCTTTGAAGCAAAAAGCAAATTCGCCTGGCTTAATGACATAAACACATGCTGGAAGGTCTTTCTCAAATTGCTGGATTAAGCTTTCTGTAATTAATTTTGATTCCGATAGCCCAAAGTCAATATCTAAATCGGTAAGTGCTTTGATATTAACTAAGGCAATGGTTTTAGGCGATGTGCCAGTAGACATGCAGTCAAGCATCCCTCTGTAGCCCTTTACTTCGGTGAGTGGGTCTTGAATGACTTTGGCGGTTAATGACTGTTGTTTTTGTTTTAATGTATTAATTCTTTTTAAGCTATATAACCACACAAACGACAAAATAAAGATAGCGGCAAGTAGAATGATAATCGCCATTTGCTGATCTTTACTGCTCTTGATATAGCCATTTAACTTGTTTTGATAAACGTTTATTTCAAATTTGAGCTTTTCTTCATTCAGGTTAGAGTTTACCGCTTCATCCACAATATTTTCTTGCTGTTCGTTATCTATCGCTACAAGCTTATCCATCATTTCAAGCGCTGAGGAATCATCTTTTATCCCACGGTAAGCTTTGGAAAGAAAAGAAAGGGCCTCTTTTTGCGCATCAATAAGTTGCTTCTCTTCTGCAATGACTAGCGCGGCCTTGGCATGAGTAATCGTTTCTTCCCATAATGCTTGTTTTGACATCACTTCAGCAAACAGCAACTCGTTGTATACCAAATAATGCATGACTCTACGGCTTTTAAAAATCTCGTTAGCCATTTTCAAATAACTGACAGAAGACGGGTAGTTGTCTAGATACATGTACGCTTCGCCAATATTATGGAAATTTAGCCCTTGGCTAATAACCTGATTATTTTTTTTATCGAGCTGTTGTGCATTTAAATAATAATCAATGGCTTTATTCCATTGTTTTTGGTTGCCGTAGACCATGGCGATGACTGTCATGGCATTAGACTGTAAGGCTTCATGTCCTAATTCCTGAAAGCTAATGGCAGCTTCATTTGCATTTTTTAATGCTTCATCCCATTGGCCTAAATCTCGATAAGCCCTTGAAAGCTGAAATTGAGCGTGAGCTTGAATTACTGGGTAATTCAATCGATTGGAAATTCGATAGGCTTCGCTATGATGTTGCAGCGCTTTCGCTAGCTGGTTTTTACCAGTGTAATATTTACCAATAGCGGTTTCAGATTGGGCAATAAAATAGTCATTTCGCAGCTGGTAAGCAATTTCTCGATAACTTTTATAATGATATAGGGCTTGGGTATCTTGCTTTAATATGGCGTGAAGGCTGCTTAAACCGCCATGTAAAACAAATTGTAAGGTGAGGCTGTGCTCATCACGTATTGAAGCAATTTTCTTCAAAGCTTCTTTAAATAAAATAATGGATTGTTTGTACTGTTGATCTTCAATACCGCGAAACCTTGCTTCAAGTAGCAATATCATCGCTTCTTGCATTGGGGTTACTGCAATTGATTCTAATTGTTGAGTCAATAAACGAGAGTTTTCAGTTTTATTTGGTGTTCTGACAACCGTTTCCATATACAGACGAGCCAAAGTTTCGAGGTCTGCTTGTAATTCATCTGGCGTATATTTGAGTTCTTTTGCTATTAACTCAAATTCTTGGCGGTTATTGAATGAAAGCGGAAATTGTGTTCGAACTAATAGTTGGTCAAATAGCGCTTGCGGTGTTTCATTGAATTCAATTTCACGTTCTTGTGGATCGATTGCTAATGCCGGAATTGAAATTATTAATAAAATAAAGGCCAAGCAGTTTGGTATCAATTTTCGCATGTAAGAACAGTGACCTTATTATTTTGTAAGCTTTTGTTGGAAGTGGGTGAGCCTACAATAAGCTCTTGTTATAATGCCACCTCATTTAATGTAATATTTATTACAACAAATCTATATGATGTTGAAAACGCTTAACTACAGCGTGTAAAAATATAACAAGAATAATAACAGAAGGAATCGATAGTGAAAGTCTCAAAACTGGCTATTTTTACCGCAGGGATATTTTTTTCAGCTTCTACCCTGGCTGAAGTGCAATATCAGATTGATCTCACTCAACCACAACATCACCTTGCAAAAGTGAATGTGACCTTTCCAGAGTCATCTGCAGATACGCTTACAGTAAATTTACCGGTTTGGCGTACTGGTAAATATGCAGTGCTTCCACTTGCAGATGGTGTGCGTTTGTTTAAGGCGACAGATGACGATGGTAATGCACTAAATTGGCAGAGAACTGCAACAGGTGAGTGGACGATTGAGCTACAAGAGCCGACAGAGGTCAATGTGAGTTATCAGCTTTACGCTAATGATTTAGGAACTCGTGTTCGCCATATTGATGAATCCCATGCTTATTTAGATGCCAGTGGCGTATTTATGTATAGCCCCGAGTTTCGCCAAGATAAGGTGAAAGTTTCGATGATGGTGCCTAAAGACTGGCAAAGTTATTCAGGAATGGAATCAGGACGCAGTAAGCACTCTTTTGTTGCTGATAATTATGATGTATTGATCGATTCTCCAATCGAAACTGGAGTAAACACACACTACAGCTTTGAAGCTGATGGACGTGATTATGAAGTGGTTTTTTGGGGGGAAGGTAACTATGACGCTGAACAGATCGTTACAGACCTAACAAAAATCAGTAGCACAGCGGAAGTCATATGGGATGATTATCCTTTTGAACGTTACGTCTACATGATCCACGCTACCAGTGGCGCACGTGGTGCAACTGAGCACTTAAATTCGACCATTATTCAACTGCCAAGGTTTAACTTTCGTGAGCGAAAGGATTACTTACGCTTCATTAGTACAGCATCACATGAGTTTATCCATACATGGAATGTGAAAGCCTACCGTCCTGAAGGGTTAGTACCTTACGACTATCAAAAGGCAAGCATGACTGAGTTATTGTGGATGGCCGAAGGCTCAACCAGTTATTTCCAAAATCAATTATTGCTTCGTGCTGACGTTATTACGCCAAAAGAGTTTTTTGCTGATTTAGCAAAACGTATTGATAGAAATCTCAACAAACCTGGGCGGGAAATTCAATCTGTTGCTGAAGCTAGCTTGAATGAATGGACTAATACAGGTGGCGATTATGCCATTAACCATGGTGTTAATATTTATTCTGAAGGTTATTTAGCTTCTTTATCTTTAGATTTTAACCTGTTAGCAGACACTGAGCTTGCTCATTCTTATCGTGATGTTCATCGTAAGTTATATCAAGACTTCAAGTTACCTAAAGGGTATAACGTTGATGATGTGAAAAACATATTAGCATCGCTTTCTGGTAAAGATTATCAACCTTGGTGGCAGTCACATATTACATCACCATTTAGTTTAGAGTTTGACTCATTACTGGCTCAAGCTGGATTGGTCTTATCTTATGGCGACAGTGAAAAAGCGACCGTTTACAGCGGTCTTACATTAACTGGTCAGCATAACGATCTCACGCTTGCTCATGTGACACGTAACAGCCCTGCATGGCTGGCGGGTATTGTGGCGGGCAATGAAGTTATTGCGGTTAATGGATTAAAAGTGACTGCAGCTGGGTTCAAAAAGCGTTTAGAAGACTTTAACGCAGGTGACGAAATTGAACTGACTATTTTTAATAATGATAAGTTAACTCAAGTTTCACTGACACTAGAAGAGCAACCTAAAGGTGACTTAGCGATTGAAGGTGTGTCTAATCCGACTAATGCGCAAAAAGCATTCTTAAAAGCTTGGCTTGGTATTGATTGGCCATTTGATGATGCAGGTAAATTCATCTAGTTATTAATTGTTAAAAAGCCCTCAATGCGAATGCGTTAGGGCTTTTTTATGTATCAATAATCTTAACCGCTGCTTATTATCCAAGCAGGGGAAGCCATTTAGATATTCTCTTCTATTGGGCCTAATGCTTGTTGTAATGCATTGATAAAGGCAACAAGCTCTCCGCCCATTAGTGCGAAGTCAGCATCTAATTTGGCTAAAGGATCTTCCGTGCCAACATCATCAGTTGCCGCTCTGAATTCTTCTGAGAATTTAAGACGCTTCACGCTGGCGTCTGATTGCAATAAAAATGCGATAGATTGGCCAAAATGTAGCGCTAACTTGTGCACCTGCTTACCTGTAGCAAGGTGTGCTAGCACTTCATCTTCTTGCAGTACCTGCTGTTTAAAGCGCACGATACCACCTTCATCTGAATCTGACTTAAGTTCTGCTTCATCTTGCATTTCAAATGGCTGTGGCGACGAACCATTGCGTAACCATTCAGTTAATGTGGTTTCAATTGGCGTAGTAAAGTGAAGTGGTATAACTGGCAAGCTACCGAGCGCTTTACGTAATAATGCGAGTAACTCTTCTGCTTTTGCTGCACTTGAGCTATCAACTAGAATCATCTCAAGTTCTGGCATGATTAACGCGTGAGTTTGACTGCGACGAGAAAATGCCCGAGGCAGAAGCGTCATAGTGATCTCTTCTTTCATCGCATCTTTTTCTTTCTTGGTGACTTTGCGACTTTCTTGATCTTCTATTAATGCCACTTTTTCATCTAAAGCTTCTTTAATCACCTGACCTGGTAGAATCTTTTCTTCTTTGGTCACACAAATGAGGTGGCGATTTTCAGCACTGTGCACCAATGCATGGCCTTGTTTACCTAACGCTTTTGAAAATCCAAATTTACTGATGTCTTGGCTAGAACATGGCGAGAAAGTGAAATCAGCTAATGCTGTTTCTAGTGCCTCGGTATCGGTAGTGAAAGGTTTATTGAAACGATAAAGGGTGAGATTTTTAAACCACATAAAAAGACACTCATCAAAAATTAAAAATGCAGTTTACGGGATCCATGCGCTGGGGTAAACCATCAAAATACTGCAGCTTGATTGTTCCATATTCAGAATTCATTAAACTGTAATATTTCATAATTTTAAATTAAATCCATTAAAAATCAGCAGCTTGTTTGTTCTTTGCTTTTGCTGAATTAGCTTTAGCTTAATAAACTCGGCTTTTTGAAATATTTCTGCAACAAAAGGAGTGCACTATTCGCATCGTTCCCAAGCTATTAGGCAGCAAATATCTGCTTGTTCCAACCTGATAGCAGCACAAAAAATGGTGTAAAACACCAAAAAATATGTCTAAAGGATGAAATGATGAATGCTTTTTATAAAACGTTAGTTGCTTCTGCTATTGCCACTGCTACGCTTTCAACTGCCCATGCAGCAGAACCTCTAGAAGTATATGGTAAGTTGAATGTGTCAGTTCAGTCGAATGACGAAGGTGACGGTTCAGTAACTGAAATTCAAAGTAATGCATCACGTTTCGGTGTAAAAGGCGGATTTGAATTAAGTGAGTCTTTAGAAGCGTTTTACACTATCGAATACCAAGTTGATACTGGCAATGCTAGTTCAGATAACTTCACTGCTCGTAACCAGTTTGTTGGTTTAAAAGGTAACTTTGGTTCTTTCGCTGTGGGTCGTAACGACACTATGCTGAAAAAGTCACAAGGTAAAGTTGACCTATTTAACGATTACTCAGGCGATTTAAAAGCACTTTTCAAAGGTGAAAACCGTCTAGCGCAAACTGCAACTTACTTAACGCCAAAGTTTGGTGATTTTCAAGTTGGTGTAACTTACGCTGCTGAAGGTGATAGCAAGCAAGAAGAAAGTGATGGTTTCAGTATTGCGGCTATGTACGGTGATTCTGGTCTAAAGAAAAGCCCAGTTTATGCTGCAATTGCTTACGACTCTGAAGTTGCCGGTTACGACATCGTTCGTGGTACTGTTCAAGGTAAAATCGCTGGTTTTGTATTAGGCGGTATGTACCAGCAAGAAGAAAAAGTTGATAGCGGTTCAAGCATCGATGGTTACTTATTAAGTGCAGCTTACAAAATTCAAGAAGTAACGTTAAAAGCACAATACCAAGACATGGAAGACAAAGGTGATTCATGGTCAATTGGTGCAGATTACTCGTTAGGTAAGCCTACAAAACTATTCGCTTTCTACACTGACCGTACTTCAATGGGCACAGTAGAAGAAGACAATGGTGACATCATCGATATCTCTATCGATGAAAGCTACTTCGCTGTAGGTATTGAACACAAGTTCTAAATTAAGCATTTAATCAATGCTTCAGCTAGATTCTTGATAATAAAGGAGGCGTTAGTCTCCTTTATTTTTTATTGCAGCAATAGTGAGTTAGCTCTCTATACGTTGCACTGTTAACAAGTTAGATTGAAAAGAATGATAGATTTATGACAAAAATATGATTTTATAGCTTTTTTGAGTGCTAAGATCATATTTCTGTAATAAAACTGACCAATAATACTCAAGCGGCTTACTAAACACAGAAAAGATTATGACAGCTAAGATTTTAATTGTAGAAGATGAGTCAGCCATTCGTGAGATGCTGACCTTTGTTATGGAACAACATGGTTTTACCACATCTGCTGCTGAAGACTTTGATTCAGCCGTTGAGCTATTGCAAGAGCCTTACCCGGACCTCATCCTGTTGGATTGGATGTTCCCTGGCGGCAGTGGCATACAATTGGCTAAACGCTTAAAGCAAGATGAATTTACACGTCAAATTCCTATCATCATGCTCACTGCTCGCGGTGAAGAAGAAGATAAGGTAAAAGGCTTAGAAGTGGGAGCTGATGATTACATCACTAAACCTTTCTCTCCTAAAGAGCTTGTGGCACGTATTAAAGCCGTTTTACGTCGTAGTGCACCTACGCGTCTAGAAGAAACCATTGATGTGCAAGGGTTGTTACTGGATCCTGTCAGTCATCGCGTTTCGGTAGGCGAGTCGGTTCTAGACATGGGGCCAACCGAGTTTAGATTGCTGCACTTCTTTATGACTCACCCAGAGCGTGTCTATAGCCGTGAACAGTTATTAGATAATGTGTGGGGCACGAATGTTTATGTAGAAGACAGAACTGTTGATGTACATATTCGTCGTTTACGTAAAGCCGTTGAAGACTCTGGGCATGATAAGTTAATTCAAACCGTACGTGGTGCTGGTTACCGTTTTTCGACCAGAATGTAATATTTAAAGCCGCAGATAAAAAACTACTGCAGTAGATTGCATTGAGTAACGACATAAGGAGTATGTTGTTGTATTTTACAATCTCTCAGTGGTTTTTTAACAATTAGTCGTGGTCAGAGGTTTCATTTTACGCTATCTTGTGAGCCAATATTTACCTACCAACAATTAGGTAATAATCCGCAAACTGGATTATTTACATTAATTTTAGGCTACTTATGTTTCGATCTTATTCAGGATCTCGCTTGCTATTACGGCTCTTCGGAATTGAGCTTGTATTCGCCCTTATCGGCTTATTGATAAATCAAGTCGCACTCACCCTTATTATCGGCAGTATTCTTTTATTAGGATGGCATTACCGACAAATTAGTCGTCTTAATTTTTGGCTTTGGAAAGACAGAAAATTAACGCCTCCTCAAGGGACGGGTAGCTGGGAAGGTATTTTCAATGGTATCTATCGCTTACAAGGTAAAAACCGTCGTAGAGTCGGCCAACTCGCTTCGTTATTGAGCCGCTTCAGACAAGGTGCAGAAGCACTGCCTGATGCTGCAGTTGTACTAGATTCCGAGTTGAATATTCTATGGTGTAACAAGCTTGCTCAACTGATTTTAGGGTTTGTTTGGCCGCAAGATAATGGTCAAAGAATCGATAATTTAATCCGTCACCCTGATTTTTCTGAATACCTTAAAAAAGGTGAATTTAATGAACCGCTTGAATTGGCATCTCCAGTGTCAGAGCAGCGTTTATTAGAAATCCGCTTAATGAGTTACGGTGATAGGCAATTATTATTAATCGCTCGCGATGTCACACGAATTAATCAATTAGAAGGGATGCGAAAAGAGTTTGTAGCGAATGTATCCCATGAACTTAAAACACCGCTAACAGTGCTTCAAGGCTATTTAGAAATCATGCAAAGCATGGAAGAGCCAGACAGCATGAACCATAAACCATTGAACCTGATGCAACAACAAACAAGACGTATGCAATCAATGGTCGAGCAATTGTTAGCTTTGTCTCGTATCGAAGATGGTGCCGATATTGATTTGGAAAAAACCATCAATATGAGAGCGATGTTAGATATCTTAAAAGATGAAGCCTCAGCGCTAGCCCTTGATCAATATGATTTATCTTTTTATTGCGAAGACGGCTTAGATTGCCACGGTAACGAGTTACAATTACGTAGCGCGTGCACAAATTTAATCTCTAATGCGATTCGTTATACCGAGCCTGGTGGTAAGGTGACTGTGCGCTGGGAAATGGTACCAGCAGGCGCCCAATTTAGTGTGACTGATACAGGTCTTGGTATTGCTCCACAGCATATTAATCGTTTAACCGAACGCTTTTATCGTGTGGATAATGCACGTTCAAGTAAGACGGGCGGTAGTGGGCTAGGCCTAGCTATTGTAAAGCATGCTTTAAGCCATCATTACAGTGAGTTAACCATTACTAGTGAGCCTGATAAAGGCAGCTGTTTTAGTTTTATTATCCCCATAAACTTGGTTGTAAAAAACAACACAAGTAATTAATTGCTAGTATTACTTCATTTAATAAAGCCAACTCATGTCAATGCGAGTTGGCTTTTTAATTTATAGGCTAATCGTTTTAACTGCCTGTGATTAGGCTGCTTGTGATGCAGTTAACATCCCCGCTCAGAGTAAGTCGTAAAGTATCACGCAATTCATTAACATGCTCTACAATATGTATCAAGGCACTTTCTCTGTGACGCTTTCGCTCAGCTGTTTTGGCTGAACCTCATTTAATTACTTTTGTTTCGGAATTATGTTTAATTACTCAGTTAAATCTCAATCGGTGTTATTGGCCAGTGTTTTACTTTCAGGTGTTAGTTTTACTGCTAATGCCAACAACGATGTTAACACTGTGGTACAACAACAGACTAAGCCTTCTCACTGGAGTGGTTTACCCTTATTGTCTGATAAAGCGACTGAGCGAGGCTATGAGTTACCTATCCCCGTAGGCGTGAGCCTTTTTTATAACAACATTGATGCCGACTACATCGCTGTTAATGACTTTGAGGTTCAAGTAGATGGTGGTTTATTAGGGTTTCGTGGCCCCAATGATTACGTCGTGCCTGCTGAAGATGTCAGTATTACAGGTTCTGATAGAAGTGTGCAGCTTAAAATTGATGCGTGGATATTACCGTTTTGGAATGTCTATGCTTTGTTGGGGTATACCGAAGGCCACAAAGATATCTTGGCTAAGTTAGATAATGTTGAAGGTTTGCCTTGTGATGAGGCCTGTAATGGCGTGGTACTGCCAATTCCTATTAATTATACCGCTAAAAATTACGGTATCGGTACTGTGCTTGCGGGACAAATAGATCCCATTATTGGTGATACTCCTGTAATTGTGATGGCCGTGGGGGCAATAGTGAACGCCAACACAAATACAACTGATAGTGTCATTAAAACTAAAATTGCTTCAGTAAGAGTAGGGCAACGATTTGATGTAGGCACCGACAAGTTAGCTTGGTTTTTAGCATTCAGCCATCAAAGTGTTGATCAGAATGTCACCGGTGATTACTCCTTTGTTGGCACAGAGCTTGAGCCTTTAATGGAAGAGGTGAAATTTGATATCGATTTGGCCAAAGAAGAAACTAAAAATATGTCATTGAGTATGAACTATGACTTCGGGCCGAAAAATGAATGGAATTTATATGCTGAGTATGGCTTTTTAAATTGGCAGCATTTAATTATCGGTTTTGGGCGCCGTTTTTAATTGAAATCAACAAAGATTGTCATATAACGTCAATAAAAAATGAGTGTGTATTTAGGGGGAGGATAAAGTAATCCTCTATAAGTCACTGTTTAAATAGTATTTTAAGTTAGTATTTGCGGGGTTGCTGCAGGTGTAACAAGAATGTCAAAAATGTTGATTGTCATACAACTGTCATATATTGGTCATAGACTTGTCATCGTAGCAATTGATACTGAGCGTGTCTTAAATAACAACGCTTATAATACCGGAGCATTACAATGAAACTTAAACAGCTAGTTGGCGCTATTGCCTTTACTGCAGCTGGTGTATTTTCAGCAACATCGATGGCAGCAATTGATAAAACATTACCTGTGTACGAAAAAACAAGTGGTGTTTCAGGTAATTTATCATCAGTGGGTTCAGATACACTTGCTAACATGATGACGTTATGGGCTGAAGAGTTCAAACATATTTACCCTAACGTAAATATCCAAATTCAAGCTGCTGGTTCTTCTACTGCACCACCAGCATTAACTGAAGGTACTTCACAATTCGGTCCAATGAGCCGTCAAATGAAGCCTAACGAAGTTGAAGCATTTGAAAAGCATTACGGTTACCAACCAACGGCAATTCGTGTAGCAATCGATGCATTAGCAGTTTTCGTACATAAAGATAACCCAATTGAAGGTTTAAGCATCGAGCAAATCGATTCTATCTTCTCGTCAACTAAGAAATGTGGCGGCAACGACGTAAATCGTTGGGGTGATGTTGGTTTAGACGGCAACTGGTCTAAGAAAGACATTCAGTTGTACGGTCGTAACTCAGTATCAGGTACTTACGGTTACTTCAAAAAGAAAGCACTTTGTAAAGGTGATTTCAAAGCAAACGTAAACGAGCAACCGGGTTCAGCTTCTGTAGTTCAATCCGTTTCTCAAGGCCTTAATGCAATCGGTTACTCAGGTATCGGTTACAAGACTGCAGGCGTTAAAGCTGTAGCAATCTCTAAGAAAGGCACTAAATACATTGATGCAACAGCAGGTAACGCTGCAAATGGTACTTACCCATTATCTCGCTACCTATATGTTTACATCAACAAGCACCCTAACAAAGATTTATCACCAATGGATCGTGAATTCATCCGTTACGTGTTATCTAAGCAAGGTCAGCAAATCGTAGAAAAAGACGGTTACGTACCACTACCTCGTAGTGTTGTTGCAAAAGACCTAGAAAAAGCTGGAATTAAGCTGTAATACAATCCCACTTTTGACACTAAAAGCCTCATTCGTGAGGCTTTTTTGTGTCCGTTTAATAGACTCGATGAAAAGATCTAAGTGAGTTAATATAACCCGATAATAATTCCAATAAGGGTTTGATGTGGCTGAACAATTAGATTTCACTCGTGACTACCATTCTGTTGCTAACACTGATGACATTATCGTGCATCATATGACGCTTTTCCTTGATGTTGATTTTGACAAACAGCAACTTCATGGACAGGTTAATTTGCAATTTAAACGGCAGACATCCGCTGTGCATTTGGTGCTAGATAGCCGTGATTTGTTGATTGATGCCGTGACAGATATCCATGGAAACCAGTGTCACTATTCACATGAAAGCTTAAGCGAATTTCAAGGCGGGCATATCACTGTTGATATCGGTACAGAGATTAGCGAAGTGGTTATTCATTATCATACTTCGCCTAGCGCCCAAGGATTACAGTGGTTAACTCCTGAGCAAACCTTAGGTAAACAACACCCTTATCTATTTAGTCAATCTCAGCCTGTTAATGCCCGAAGCTGGATCCCGCTGCAAGACAGTCCGAAGGCCAGAATCACTTTCAATGCGAGTGTCAAAGTTAATAACGGTCTTCGTGCCGTAATGAGCGCCGCTAATTCTTCTGCTATACCTCAAGATGGTCAATTCTATTTTGAAATGGAAAAACCCATTCCAACTCATTTGCTTGCGCTTGCAGTTGGCGATTTAGCTTATGGTGAGATTAGCCATCGATGCGCTATTTATACAGAACCTGGCATGCTTGATAAGGCGCTCAAGGAGTTTGAAGATACCGAATCAATGATTGTGGCTGCAGAATCTTTATTAGGGCCTTATCCTTGGGATCGTTATGACATGATAGTGCTGCCACCCAGTTTCCCTTTTGGTGGAATGGAGAACCCACGTTTAGCATTTATTACTCCAACATTGATTGCAGGTGATAAAAGCTTAGTGTCAACCGTGGCGCATGAATTAGCCCACTCTTGGACAGGCAATTTAGTCAGTAATGCAACCTGGCGTGACTTATGGCTAAATGAAGGTTTTACCACATATTTCACCAATCGTTTGGTTGAAAAAATATATGGCCAAGAACAAGCGGAACTTGAGTGGGTGATTGAATATGGTCGCTTAAAAGAAGAAATGCTATCAATGCCACTAAGTGCACAAACTTTGCCAGCTAATGTCCAGTTTCAAGATGCTAACGACTCATTTAATCGATTTACTTATGATAAAGCCTCTATGTTTGTACATGAGCTTGAATCGAGGCTAGGACGCGCTGATTTTGATGTGTTCTTATTTAATTATGTTCAGCAGTTTAAGTTTGAGGCTATTACAACAGAGACGTTTGTAAAGTATGCCAAACAAACCTTATTGCGCCAGCATGGCGATAAAATATCAGAGGGTGAATTACTCACTTGGGTTTATGGTGAGGGCCTACCTGAGTGGTTCGAGGGCCCAACATCAAGTAGCTTAGACAAAGTGACCTCGGCATTAACACAATTTTGCGCAGGAGGGCATGCAAAGCAATTGAATGTATCAGGCTGGCGAGTGCACCATTGGCAGTATTTTATCAACCAATTGCCATTTCAACTAACGCAGGTTCAGTTGAAAGATTTGGATATGGCCTTTGGTTTTACTCAGAGCAAAAATGCAGAGCTTGCATGTGACTGGCTTAGAGTCGCCATTCGAAACCATTATGAGATAGTGCTGCCAACCGTCGCTGAATTCTTAGGAAGTATTGGACGAGCAAAATTTGTAAAACCACTCTACAGTGAATTGCTTATTGCTGGCTATGTGGATTTTGTGTCGGATATTTATCAGCAAACAAGAGCAAACTATCACCCATCATTACAAGTACAACTGGATGTTATGCTTACTTCATAAAACTCAAGTTACCTCAATACTCCTTAGCTAAATAACGAATAAAAAAATGGCAACCCAATGGGTTGCCAGAAGTATTTCTTGTGGAACATAAGTTAATCATACGCTAGCGGATTAACAGGTTCCCAAATAAGGGGGATGATGATGAACAATGAAACAGTCTTAAACTAATTCGGT
>NZ_LKTL01000042.1:0-17998 GCF_001401775.1 Shewanella sp. P1-14-1
ACATATGGACTCTCCTTGATTGAATGTTTGCACTTTCAATATGGCACATAGTGGCCATTTGGTAAGGGGAGTCCATATCATTCGTTATAAGTCACGAAGGAATCGTTGTGAAATCTGAAATTGAAGCATGGATTAAGCAAATACAAGAACGCCCTGATGTAGTAGCTATAAACATCGGTTTATTCCAATCTGAAAAAGGCTTTCAAGCTTACCTTATAGGCTCAAACGAATATGATCCTGAAGATGACGATTGGGCTTGTAACGAGGACTTCGTTCCAACTACAAAGTACATCGACTTATCATGCTCTCAGAATGTTAACTGGGAAAGTTTACAGCCTGATGTAGTGAATATAATAAAGGGATTACTTTCGTCTAATTCGTCAACTATTTTAAATCATGTTCCTAATGTTACAGTTGGGTTTGATGATGCTGAACTGGTTAGTGTAAAGTGACTTATAACAAGCTAATAAACAAGGACAAAAAACAGTTTGCTGTTTTCGTACTTCAACATTTTAGCAAACAATTTTTTGCCCATTATTAGGGCGTTATGTTTAAGGGCTAGTTTAGGTGAAATTAATCGGCAGTAAAGCAGAGCGAGAGTTTAGAGAAGAACTAATAAACTCAAACGTTTCCTTAAATACTGATGGTAAGCGTTTAAATTACATACTGAAAAATGCTGGTTACGATGTATCAAATAGTTACGTGTTAAATTACATTCCTGAGCAATGTGAAGATATATATGTTTTACTAATTTCTGGCTCATATGTATTACACGTAGAAGTTGATAAATTTGATTCTCAAGTAGAACCAGCTTTTGAACGTGTTGAGCTTAATGACTATTTGCACAGTTTAAGTAAAAAACATCAAATACAAATGGCTGTAGCAATGGACTTGGTAAAAACTTAAACATAACACATATGAGCCTTCCGCCAGTCAATAGGCGAGCCTAACTTATTTGACTGCTTTTGCAGTCAAATTAAAATCAATCAACAAATTCATCTACTTCGTCTGTCATTTAGCTGTCAAATCATCGTTTACAGCAAACACATATAGAGGCTCTCTTAGTGCGATCTTATCGCTGCCTGACGCTTTTCAATCCTTTGAAATATCAGGGGCACTAGACATTTATCGGTTAACCCTAAGATGGCACTATTCAAGTCAGAGGTGCTTTGTGCACAGTTAGTTTCAGGCTCATTTAAGGTGTAATGGTCTGATCATACAAGACACTGCTTATTGTCATTGCTCTAGTCGCATTGATAAATAATGGCTGGCTTATGTTTTATATCTAAAAACTATAGTTGAACGTTACCTCTAGCCCTGTTGTTGAACTGCCTTTTTTCTGTGCAATTTTTTTAACATTAGAGTATAACCATCGTTGTAGGTTTTCTATGCTACCTGCTAAGAATAGCTCCTTGTTGGGGCATGATTTAACTTGGATATTAGTTGGTTTAGCACCAGATTCAGTATCCTTTAGGTCGAATGAAAGTGTGCACTTACTCGTAATGTTTTCCTTTATTGCAAATGATGGGTACTTGGGTTTTATCATTATTAGGGGGTTAAAGTCATGGTTTAACTTAATACTTGGGACTATTGAGCTTTGAATTTCGCTAAAATTATCCTCTACACTCCAAATGACCATTCCTGAAGACGTAACTATAGGTTTTATCATGTAAAGACGACCTTTCTGGGCATAGAAAGATAAAGAGGTGTAACCCTCTTTATCATTGTTTTCTAATAAATATTGATCTTTTGTGGCTATGAGGTAAGTAAAGTTTACGCTGTAAAAACCAGGCCTTAAGTTATTATATTTTTTCTTGTAATCCTCCATATTCTTATCTCTTATATTATTTATAATAGCTATAAATGCTGGTTTTTCCCCTTCAGCTTTATCTTCTGAAATAATTTTTATGCTAGCAGAGTTTATATGGAAGGAACTTTTTTCATCGCTGGGGTCAGAGGTTGATGTGCAGGCTGACAAAAACGTAAGGCAAGCAATTGATAATATATAGATGTATTTCATATAAATCCCTTTATGTATGTTTCGAGTGCTTTACAGAGGCGAATATATACAATATTAATCGATAGGTATAGGTACAAGACAATTGGGCAGCCATACGCTCAATAATGGTTTGTAAGTATTCTTGCAAGACAATCTGTTGACTAGGATGCGGCAAGATAAGCTCAGTGAGCCAACGCAAATGTTTCAGCGACCAATTGGCAGTGCCTCTGTAGTTGATGTTGTTTCTGAGTTGCAGTGCTTTTAGTTGGTATTTGGCATCTTTTAAGTCCTTCATCGCCGTTTCTCGTGCCCGAGATAAGTCCCTAATGGCTTCATCTTCAGGCTCTGGGACATAGATAGCGGTGAGGTCTTCAGATTTCAGTAGCTTGGCTAATTTAAGCGCATCACGTTTGTCTGTTTTAACCTTCTCACCAGGCTTTTGGGGTATTAGCGAAGGCGCAATGACATAGCAGCAATGACCCAAACTCGTGAGCAGTCGATAAATCCAATAGCCACATGGGCCAGCCTCATAAACGAAATGCAGAGTGGCCGTTGGATACTTGGATTTGGAACTGCCTAGCAAGTTTGGTTATAGAGGCTTTAGCGCTTGAAACTCGTCCAAAATGAATAGCTTGGGCACCACGTTGTTCTTCAATGTAGGCCACTTCAACAAATTCTTTATGAGTATCTAGGCCAATAAAAAGTATGTTATGTTTAGTCATGCTGATCTCCGATTTAGTTTCTTTAACAAAACTATTATGGCTCTGGCTTTCAGCTAACCCACGATTAATTGGAGATCAGTATCTTTAGTGGGGAGTCATTATGTCTAGGTGACTATGATTGATTCTATTTATGGCATCTGGTTGGAATTTACTTTAGTAATAGTTTTAATAGGGATTATCACTCCAATATTTGGTGTTTTTAGAGAGCGTAATCATTCTTTAAGCCGACTAGGATACCTAGCTTTATTACAAGTAATCTTGTTTGTTCTAGGGTTTTCTAGTGTGATTTCGTATTCTAGAAATTTACCAGTTACTGCAATTGCAGTAATAGCAGCTTCATGTTTGTTAGTGCACAACTTCACTACTAAAGTTAAAGGGTGGCAAGTTAATACATTGTATTTGTTCCCGACTTTAATGCTGATGGCAGTTGTTCTTAACTACTTTTCCAGTGATTTATTTTTTTCCATCCTTAGTGTTGGTATAGGGTAATCATCTAACAAGCATCTAAATGAAGACTTCCCAAGGCTATCATGCCATTTGCTGGGCAAATCGCACGCCAGCACATATATCATTAATTAACAGGGCGTTAAGTTGTCTATGTCTTTCTAGACTTTTGCACATGGAGTGGAATAATTTAAGATGGGGTATATAAAAAAGTACTTCTGGCTCTTTGGCCTTTTTTCAGGTTTAGTTGTATCTCTATCAGTGACTTTAGTCATTGTGATTTGGGAGTTACTAGAAAATCCCGGAGGGATATTTCGCGTGGAAAATGGAATAAATTGGAGGTTTGTTTATGATACTGCTGAGAGCTGGTTTATTCCGACTTTCATTTATGTTGTACTTATAGCTTCAGCCACTCATTTGATCGTGACTCTTGTCAATTGGCTCAGAAAGGCCCGTAGTAAAGGCAAACTTAACAAGAGACTACGGAATCAATAGCTAATTTCATACTTTGGCGCTTCCCACATCACACCATCCTTTAGCATCGCATTTACTGTGATGATCCTCTTTCTTATTCAAACAATAATGGCTACTTTTGGGGCCCGGTATCTACTATTTGGGGTTCCCTGCATCTACTAATAGTTGATAGGTATCTTTAATAACAGGATTTAATTGAATGCCTCACAATCGCATTAAATCCTATCTATTACACATTTGTAGGGGGACAAGATCAAAAAAGCCTAACGCATTAACGTTAGGCTTTTGGAGGAGGGGTCATGTCGAGCAATTACTCTTAACTAAACACTTTTAACTAGTCACGCTTTACTCGTCAGAAAAGGTGCTCCAAATAGGCGCGTGATCTGATGGCTTTTCGATGCCACGTAAATCGTAATCAACATCAGATTCGGTTAAGCGTGGTAACAATGACTTGGTCACCATGACTACATCAATACGTAGACCTCGGTTATCGTCAAAACCTTTACTGCGGTAATCAAACCACGAGTAACGTTCAGTGCGCTCAGGGTGTAACTCTCGGAAGCTATCGACTAAGCCCCAGTCTTTTAAACGTTGCAGCCATTCACGTTCTTCTGGTTGGAAACTACATTTACCGGTTTTAAGCCAGCGTTTAGCGTTAACGTCACCAATACCGATATCTAAATCCACTGGTGAGATGTTGATATCACCAATAATGGCAATGTCTTCATCTGGGGTGTGGTTGTCAGCAAGGTGCTGCATTAAGTCTTGGTAGAACTTGCGCTTAGCTGGGTATTTGGTTTCGTGACTGATGTTTTCACCTTGTGGGAAATAACCATTCATTACGGTAATAATGCGGCCATTAGCCTGTTTGAATTTACCCATTATCATTCGGCGCTGGGCATCTTCACCGTCATCTTTAAAGCCTTTAATGACTTCGATTGGCTCGGCCTTTGATAGCATAGCAACACCGTAATGGGCTTTACCGCCATGGTAATGTACGTGATAACCCATGGCTTCAACGTCAGCGACGGGGAAAGCTTCATCATGTACTTTGGTTTCTTGCAAACCGATAACGTCTGGCTGGTGGCTATCAATTAATGCTTGCAGTTGATGTAAGCGCGCACGAATACCATTGATGTTAAATGAGACAATTTTCATTACACAAGTACTCGCTTAAAAGGTTTAACAATAACGTTCGCATACACACCCGCTTCGATGTATGGGTCTTGGTCTGCCCATGCTTTTGCTGTTGCTAATGAGTCAAATTCTGCTACCACAAGCGACCCTGTAAATCCCGCTTCTGCTGGCTCTTCACTGTCAATTGCAGGATGTGGTCCAGCAACTAATAGACGCCCTTCAGCGGCTAATGCTTCTAACCTTGCAAGGTGAGCAGGGCGTGCACTCATGCGTTTTTCTAGACTGTTTTCTACATCTTGTGACGAAATCATGTACCACATAGATAAGTTCCTTGAATTATTTTATTTGTTCCGATTCATCGTGTTCCATGTGCTTGTATAAATACATCACAGTAACCACGGTATTAACTAATGTCAGGGCCGTTAAGCCAAATACTTTAAAGTTTACCCAGGTTTCTAGGGGCAAGCTAAAGGCAATGTAGATGTTACCTAGACCACAAGCGACGAAAAATGCTACCCAGTACCAGGTTACATTTGCCCAAATTTTGTCGGGGCATTTCATTTCTTTGCCGAGCATACTTTTTAAAATAGGTTTGCCGATGAGCTGGCTAACTAATAACGCTATAGCAAAGAAGGCATAAACAATGGTGACTTTCCATTTGATGAAGGCATCATCATGGAAAATTAACGTCAAGGTGCCAAAAAAGGTCACCATTGCAAAGGTGATTAGATGCATTTTTTCAACTTGCTTGTATAGGATATAGCTGACAATAAGTTGCACAGCTGTCGCAGCGATAAGTGCGCCTGTTGCTGTATAAATGTCATAAAATTTATAGATGGCAAAAAAGATGACCAACGGAAGAAAATCAAGCAATTGTTTCATATGATGCTAAGGCCTAAATAAGTCAATTTACAAACTAATATTGCTCCCCACTGATAGAACAGGGTTTTATATTAATCATAGTGAAAATAGTAAGCTCAGAGTCTAGCATGGCTGCTAGGTTGATATGAAGGGCTTCAAGTCTGTGTTTGGCGGTTTTACCTTGATTGTGGGTTAATAAAAGTTCATAAACATCAAAACAAAATGCCACTCGGTTGAGTGGCATCTTTAGTCTTAATTTAAGCTTAACTTTTCCGCAGTAAAACCATTATTTATGACTTGTGTGTTGCCGCTTTCATATTGCGAGTAAATTCGCCGAGTTCACTTAATAAAGCTTTTTCATCGTCTTTATTTCGCTCAATGATTTTGACAACTGCTGAGCCAGATATCGCACCAGCAGCGCCTGCATTAATGGCTTCGCTTACTTGTTGTGGTTCGGCGATACCAAAACCTAATAACGGAGGCGGCGCATCAAACTCGGCAAGCTTGGCAAGGATTTCATTAATTGGCTGACCTGCTTTTGACTCCGTACCTGTTACACCTGCACGTGACAACAAGTAGGTATAACCTTGGCCATGCTCACTCACCATTTTTAAGGTGTCGCTGTCCGCATTCGGCGGCGCAATGAAGATTGGGGCAACCCCATGTTTGTGCGCTGCTTCGCTAAATGGCGCAGATTCTTCAACTGGCACGTCGGCAATCAATACTGAATCGACACCAGCTTGTTTTGCT
Organism: Shewanella sp. P1-14-1; assembly: GCF_001401775.1. Taxonomy (NCBI): domain Bacteria; kingdom Pseudomonadati; phylum Pseudomonadota; class Gammaproteobacteria; order Alteromonadales; family Shewanellaceae; genus Shewanella; species Shewanella sp. P1-14-1. Next base: position 6,388 of record NZ_LKTL01000042.1, read on the forward strand.
TTTGCGTAGAATTCGTCGATGCCATTAGCAAAGACTAAGTTGGCATATAACAGCAAACCAATCGGCATTTCTGGATATAACTCTCGGACTTGCGACAGAAGTGAGAAACAATCAGCAACCGTTGTGCCTGACTCTAGCGCACGTAAGTTAGCACCTTGAATAACAGGGCCATCTGCTAGTGGATCTGAAAATGGGAAGCCAAGTTCAAGGGCATCTGCGCCATTATCCACTAGGGTTTTAATGATCTTTAAAGATAGGCCAACACTCGGGTCGCCTAAGGTGACAAATGGTACAAATGCACCTTGTTGTTTTTGCGCTAATTGGTCAAAAGCGGCTTGATAACGAGTAGTCATAATAAGTCCTTATTTCGCCGCTTCAGCTGAGGCTTTTTGTTCTAAGATGTCAGAGACGGTAAAGATATCTTTATCGCCACGCCCTGATAAGTTAACCACCAGAATTGTTTCTTTAGTGGCTTCCTTTGCCATTTTCACTGCATAAGCAATGGCATGGGCAGATTCAAGCGCAGGAATAATCCCTTCTGAGCGAGCAAGCAGTTGGAAGCACTCTAAGGCTTCATCATCGGTTGCTGATTCATAACGTGCGCGACCAGTGGCATTCAAATAAGCGTGCTGCGGCCCCACTGATGGAAAGTCCAAACCTGCAGAAACTGAGTATGATTCTTCAATTTGACCGTCAGTATCTTGCATCAGCGGCGCTTTCATACCAAAGAAAATACCGGTTTTACCGTGTTTTAATGGTGCACCATGTTGTGGGGTATCAATGCCTTTACCTGCGGGTTCGACACCGATTAACTCAACGTCTGTTTCTTCAATAAAGTCTGCAAACATACCAATTGCATTTGAGCCCCCACCAACACAAGCAATGACAGCGTCAGGTAAACGACCCTCTTTTTCAATAATTTGCTTTTTGGTTTCTTCACCAATCATGCGTTGAAATTCACGCACGATTGTCGGAAATGGATGCGGCCCAGCTGCAGTGCCAAGTAAGTAATGCGCTTTGTCATAACTTGCTGACCAGTCACGCATAGCTTCATTACACGCATCTTTAAGGGTTGCAGAACCAGATGTAACAGGGATCACTTCAGCGCCCATCAATTTCATTCTGAATACGTTTGGTGATTGACGCTCTACATCTTTAGCGCCCATGTAAACCTTACATTTAAGATCTAGCAGTGCACAGGCAAGTGCCGTTGCAACGCCGTGCTGTCCAGCGCCTGTTTCTGCAATGATTTCTTTTTTGCCCATACGCTTAGCCAGCAATGCTTGACCTAACACTTGGTTAGTTTTGTGCGCGCCACCATGGAGTAAATCTTCACGTTTTAGATAGATTTTAACCATAGGGTTAGGGCTTAAGTTACGGGTTAAGGTTAATGCGGTAGGGCGACCGGCATAGTTTTTCAGTAACTCAGTAAATTCTTTTTGAAACTCAGGATCTTCTTGGGCGTCAACAAATGCGGTTTCTAGCTGCTTTAACGCTGGAACTAAAATTTGCGGGACATACATGCCGCCATATTCGCCAAAATAAGGGTCAAGCTTAAGCTTTGTCATTGGGTCTTCCTTATCAAATTTAGGTGAAATATCCATATTGGCTATTTCGTAATATTGTTAACTGTTTGATGCCAGGGCTACTCTGAGCCATGGTGATTAATTTTTTCTGATTGCGGCAAATGCCAAAGCAATTTTTTGCGCATCTTTAATGCCTGGTGCTGACTCAACACCAGAGTTGAGATCTAATCCGTAAAAACCTTGCTGGTTAGCATCAAATGCGTTTTCAGGTGTTAGGCCACCTGCAAGCATGCTGTTTTCTCGTTCTGAAGAAGTCATAGCAGAAGTGTCGAGTAACGATTGCCAGTTAAAGGTTTCGCCAGTGCCGCCAAATCCAGTGATATTTTTGCTATCGAATAAGTAACGATCGCCCCCTTGTGGTTTGTCGCCAAGGGTATTGGTTTTACTGTCTACACTCACGGCTTTCCAAATTTGACAGTCCAGTTGCGCATCGTTAAGTAACTGTTTCAGCTCATTGATTTCAGTGGTTGACTCGTTACCGTGTAACTGCACCACTGATAATCCTACCGCCTTTACTGTAGCCACAATGTCTGAATTAGCTGCGTTAACAAAGACACCGACAAAATGTAAGCCGACTTGTGCTTGCTGACTTTGTTTAACTAACTCTGCAGCTTGCTCAACATTGACACTGCGTGGCGATGCTGGATGGAAAATTAAACCGCCGAATACAGCACCTGAATTTGCTACCGCTTCGATGTCTTCGATACGCGTTAAGCCGCAAACTTTGTTATTGCCAAAAATCAGTTGACGACAAGCAAGGCCGATATCGTCTTGCGCCATGATAGAGCTGCCCACAAGGTAGCCATCTACTAACGGGTTTAAGCGCTTAACCTGCTGATTATTATAAATGCCTGACTCACTGATAATGACTCTGTCAGTTGGAATTTGCGGCGCTAAAGCTTCAGTGGTGGCTAAATCGGTACTTAAGTCACGTAAGTTGCGGTTGTTAATACCCACAATACGCGCATTAAGATCAATGGCGCGTTCCAGTTCTTCTTGGTTACTGACTTCGGTTAAGGCATCTAAATTGTATTTATCCGCTTCTGCAGACAGTAATTTGTATTGCTCATCATCAAGGACAGACAGCATCAACAATACAGCATCGGCGCCTTGATGGGCTGCCAGTTTGATTTGATATGGGTCGACAAAGAAGTCTTTACACAAGATAGGCTGAGAGACTCGAGCCCGCACAAGTGGAATGTAATCAATATCGCCTTGGAAGAACTGCTCGTCAGTTAACACTGAAATCCCAGCGGCGTACTTACCATAAATATCAGCGATGGCTTCGACATCAAAATCTGGGCGAATAAGACCTTTTGAAGGACTGGCTTTTTTGCATTCAAAAATGTATCCCGCATTAGGGGCTTTAAGAGCGTCAAATAGACTGCGGTCTGATATTTTAGGTTGCAGAGTAGCTTCTGGGTAACGCTGCTTTAATGAAGCAATATGCGCGACTTTAGTATCAACAATTTTGGTTAATACATTGGATTCTGTCGCTGTGCGATTAACAACTTCAGGCATGATTAAGATTCCTCTTGCTGGCTTGCTTCAGCAAGTTGCGTTAATACGGCGTAAGCTTTGCCGCTATTGATGGTTTCAAGGGCAAGTTGAGTCCCTTGCTGCACAGAGTCGCACACACCACTGACATACAAGGCACAACCTGCATTGATGGCAACGGCATCTCGGTGGGCTGGTTGACCTTCACCTTTCAATATCGCTTGTGTAATCAGCGCATTATCACTTGGCTCTCCCCCTTCTAGTGCCGATATCGGTGCAGGTTCTACGCCTAAATCGTGTGGGTTAAGTTTGTAAAAACGAATTTGCCCATCATTAAGCTCTGCAACTTGGGTTTCGCCATGTAAGGCGACCTCATCCAGTCCGCTGCCATAAACCACCATGGCACGTTTAACACCGAGTGCATTAAGCACGTTCACGATCGGAGCGATTAATTTAGGTGAGTATACGCCCAGCAGCATTGACTCTGGCTTGGCTGGATTGATTAACGGGCCAAGGATATTAAAGATAGTACGGGTTTTCAGAGCTTGTCTTACTGGTACAGCATGACGTACGCCTGCATGGTAGTGTGGCGCGAATAAAAAACATAGACCAAAATCTTCGATACATCGACTAGCGGCTTCTGGTGTCATGGTTAAGCCGATGCCGCAATGTGACAACACATCCGATGCGCCAGATTTACTGGATACGCCACGATTACCATGCTTAGCGACTTTGGCGCCAGCTGCAGCTGCGACGAAAGAGGCCGTTGTTGAGATATTAATGGTGTTATGACCGTCACCACCCGTACCAACAATATCAACCACCCCAGTAGCGAGCGACTTCGCGCTACGAGGAAATGGTTTTGCAGCTTGACGAAGGGCATCTGCAGCGCCTGTAATTTCTTCAATCGTTTCGCCGCGCATTTTAAGGGCAACAAGCATACCAGCCATGGCAACAGGATCCATTTCACCTTCGACAATAGCACTGAATAATTGTGCACTTTGTTCACGGGTAAGGGCGTTACCTTGATAAAGAGAGTCTAATAGTGGTTGAAGCTGAGACATTATAAGGCTCCTTTAGGGCTATTGTTGCTTTCAATTGTGTGGGTGAGGTAAGTCAGGGTTTGCGTCAGTAGCGTACTGCCAAGCGTGGTTAAAATTGATTCAGGATGAAACTGAAAACCAACCGCTTTATCTTGTGGGTGAATCACAGCCATTGGCATGTCTTCAGTGGTCGCAATGACAGACAAACAATCGGGGACTTGGGTAGCGACTAGGCTGTGGTAACGAGCCACTGGCAGTGGAGAAGGCAAGTTTGCAAATACACCTTCGCCATTATGAATTGTAGGGCTGGCTTTACCGTGAACGACAAATGGTGCACGTTCAACTTTACCGCCGTAATATTCGACCATTGCTTGATGCCCTAAACAAATGCCTAACATAGGCACTTTGCCAGCAACTTTTGCAATTAACTCCATCATGCAGCCAGCTTCATGTGGTGCGCCAGGGCCAGGTGATAATACTAATGCTGCTTGGCCTTGCTCTGCTATCAGTTTTTCAGCTAAATAATCGGCACTGACATCATTACGGTAAATAAGTACTTCAAATCCTAAGCTACGAAATTGATCCACTAAGTTGTAGGTGAATGAGTCAAAGTTATCTAATAGATACAGCTTCATATTGCTAATGCTCATATTATTCGTGTTCATCTTATTAGCGCTTGCTTGTTGAGTGCTCATAGTCCACCGCCCATTTTTATCGCTGAAATCACGGCTTGTGCTTTTTGGCGGGTTTCGTCAGCTTCGGCTTGTGGGTCAGAATCAAATACCACACCAGCACCAGCTTGAATAAAGGCCACATCATTTTTAACGAAAGCAGAGCGAATGACGATACAGGTATCCATATCACCTAGGCCGTTAATGTATCCTACAGCGCCACCATAACTGCCGCGGCGAGCTTGCTCTGCTTCTCGCACAAGTTGGGATGCACGCACTTTAGGGGCGCCCACTAAGGTGCCCATGTTCATACAAGCTTGATAAGCATGCAGAGCATCTAAATCTTCTCGTAATTGCCCAGTCACACGGCTAACTAAATGCATAACATGTGAGTAGCGGTCAACTTTGAGCAATTCTGCCACTTTACGGCTGCCGCTTTGGCTGATCCGTGCAATGTCGTTTCGGGCTAAATCAACCAACATTAAATGCTCTGAGAGCTCTTTTTTATCAAGACGCAATTCAAGTTCAATACGACTGTCTAGATCATAGTCAATTTGGCCATCGACAGTTTTACCGCGCTTACGGGTACCTGCAATAGGATAAACTTCAACTTGATTACTGGCGGCATCATATTTAAGTGCGCTTTCAGGCGAAGCGCCAAATAAAGTGAAATCAGGTCCACGGAAATAAAACATATATGGACTAGGGTTGGTTAAACGCAGCGCTCGGTATGCCCCTAAAGTATTCGGGCAAGGTAAACTAAAGCTTCTTGAGGGAACAACTTGAAAAATATCGCCTGCAACAATGTGCTCTTTTAAATCTACAACCGTTTGCTTGAAAGTATCGTCACTGATATTGACGCGAGTTTCAGCGTCGATGGCAACTAATGGTTGAACGGGGGCAAGCGTTTGGCACTGCTGTTTAACATCGATTGCCCGCTGAGCAAGAGTTTTAGCGAATTGAGTATCGGTTGAAAATTGGTGAGTAATGATTTCTGCATCTTGTTGCTGATGATCAACCAATATCAAGGTTTCTGCGAGATAAAATAAGTAATCAGGACAATCGTTATCAGCATTGGGGACTTCAGGCAAAGGTTCAACGGTATCGATTAAATCGTAAGCTAAGACTCCACCTAAAAATAAATCTTCAAAAGCATCTTTTTTGTCGGTCTGAATGTGCTGAATAAACATTCTTAACCCATCAAGCGGCGAGGTAGACTTTAATCGTGCGTCTTCATCCTGTCGCTCTTGAGCCTTGGCAAGATGTACGGTGAGTACCTTGTCTTGCTGTTGCTGCTCACTTGATTTGAAAAAGGCACTGATAGGAGAAAGTAAGCTAGCACCATTATCGGTTAACGCGCTGAATGTAAGTTTATAGCCGTCACATCTAACCATCATCGCGGCGTGAGTGAGCACGATACTTTTTAAGTGATCTTTACTGTCGATTTCAGCAGACTCAAGCAACATGGTGTGCGGCGCATTGGCAGTAACATGTTGATAAAGACTAAGCGGATCAGCATGATATGCTAACGATTGTTTTTGTGTGACGACATGGGCAAACTGATGTTCCATAATGCTTATTGCGCCTCTCTCTGATATTGATTCTTCATACTCGATACTCTTTTTAAAGCAATTTCGTGCTTGGTTTGCGTTAGTTTTATTTCAGAGTGCAAGCCGTAAATAGCAAGAAAGCCCACATCTCTGCGGGCTTTCTAGTAAAATCTTGTGTTATTTAAATAACCACAACGCTTCACACCACCCGTTAATTTGGGAAGTGCCACCACCAATTGATGTTACGTGCGTTAAAGTTGGTCATGTAAATTAATTCTCTTGAATGTAGTCGTTATCTAAAAAGTTAGCAAAATGCGTTTGGCTAACGTATGCCTTATAGAAGACCTTAGCTGGCGTTTAATGTCAATTGAATATTTCTCAAATTTAGCTTTTTTTTATTCATTGAGGTCAAAGGGCCATCAATTTGCTGAATATGTAGCAAATAATCACGATAGGGTTAAGCTTTTCAACAAAGATTAAAGTACAATAACGTTATGATAACAGACACACTCTTGGCCGATCTTCATAGCCATACGACCGCATCTGACGGCGTACTTACTCCTTCTGAACTCGTTGAACGTGCCATCGAAAAGGGCGTTCAAATGCTCGCCATCACAGATCACGATACTGTGGCAGGACTTGCTGAAGCGCATCAATTTAACCAACAACATGAAACACCACTACAATTAATTGATGGTGTTGAAATTTCTACTCGATGGAACAACTTCGATATTCATATTGTTGGCTTAAATATGGATAAAGAAAACTCAATTTTACTGAACTTTTTAACTCGTCAACGTGAATTACGTGAAGAACGAGCCCAAGAAATTGGTAACCGTTTAGCCAAAGCCGGAATTGAAGGTGCCTATGATGGCGCTAAAAAGTTTGCCGCAGGCGCAGCTATTAGTCGCGGTCATTATGCTCGTTGGTTAGCAGAAAACGGCTATGCTAAAGATATGCCGAGTGTTTTTAAGCGCTATTTAGCGCGAGGTAAAACAGGTTATGTCCCCAATAATTGGGCTGACATGGCCAATGCGATTGACATTATTCATCAAACTGGTGGCGTAGCGGTATTGGCACACCCCAGTGGTTACAAGCTTTCAGCTAAATGGTTAAAGCGCTTAGTACGAGAGTATAAAGAGGCTGGTGGCGATGCCATGGAAGTGGTATTAGGCCAACAGAGCATTGATGATCGCGCTAACTTAGTCGCTTTAAGTCATTTGAACAACCTAGCGGGTTCAATTGGCAGTGATTTTCATTTCCCAAGCAATTGGATTGAGTTAGGCAAAAATTTATTCCAACCTGCTGGTGTGCAGTGGGTGTGGCAAACAGAATCTTGGACGGAGCGAACATGAGCCAATTTTTTTATATACATGACGAAAACCCGCAAGCAAGATTAATTAGCCAAGCGGTGAACATTTTAAAGCAAGGTGGGGTAATTGTTTACCCGACAGATTCAGGTTATGCACTGGGTTGTATGATTGGCGAAAAAGATGCCATGACCCGTATGGTGCGTATTCGTAAAATTGAAAATGATAATAACTTCTCACTAATGTGCCGAGATTTATCTGAATTGGCTAATTTTGCTCGTGTGGACAATCAAGCTTACCGATTACTGAAAAGCTGCACGCCAGGTCCATATACCTTTATCTTCAAAGCGAGTAAGGAAGTGCCGCGCCGTTTACAGTGCGATAAAAAGAAAACCATTGGTATTCGTGTGCCAAATAACTTAATTGCCTTGGCTTTATTAGAGGCGCTTGAAGCACCAATTATGTCGACCAGTTTAGTGATGCCTGATGAAGAGTTTGCAGAGTCAGATCCTGAACATATCCGAGATATATTAGAACACAGCGTAGACGCAATTATTCATGGTGGTTATTTAGCTGAAAACCAAACCACCGTGATTGATATGTCAGAAGGTGACATTGATATTATCCGTGAAGGTGCGGGTGATACGAGTTTATTTGAGTAAGTCTTTGTTGCAGGTGTTGATAGATGCCTGCGCTTGATGCTTGGTGTAATGCCACCGACAAGTGTTAGATTTTAGCCACAAGATTAATGGATAGTTGTTTCAACCCTAGCCAATAGTGCGTATAATCGCGCGTTTGGTAATTTCTAGCTTCAACAATATGCGCTAGTAGTAAGAGTCGCAGCGGCAAGTTTACTTTTAAATCGCTTAGCTGTTTTTATGTAACTCGCTGAAACTTATTACATTGAGAATATTAATAAAGGAATTGTTCAATGCAGGGGATACAAAAAAGTTTACCTCTTGCGATTGTACGCGGCGAAGCAATAGATGCAATGCCGACCGATTTGTTTATTCCGCCAGAAGCACTGGAAGTGTTTTTGGAGACCTTTGAAGGTCCTCTCGATTTATTATTGTACTTAATTCGCAAGCAAAAACTGGATGTTGTTGACCTGCCAATTGAAAAAATTACGACTCAATATTTAGTTTATATTGATATTTTGACTGAAGCACGCATAGAGCTCGCAGCTGATTATTTAGTTATGGCAGCAACCTTGGCAGAAATTAAGTCTCGACTCCTGTTACCTAAAGTCGCGACCACAGAGGAAGATGAAGAAGATCCTCGCGTGGTACTTATCCGCCAACTTAAAGCTTATGAAGTGATAAAGCAGGCAGCTGCTGACTTAGACGGTTTGCCGCGATTGGAACGAGATGTGTTTTTAGCACAAGCTAAAACAGCACCGAATATCAAGCCAGTCATCATGCCGCCAGAAGTATCGCTAGTTGACATTGCTCAAGCGTTTTCTGAAGTGTTAAAACGCATTGATGCGAACGAGCATCATCATGTTAAGCGTGAAGCATTATCGACACGCGAGAGAATGAGCCAAATATTAGCTAAACTTTCAACAGAACATTTTGTGCCATTTACTGATTTATTTGATGTCAGTGAAGGAAAGGCTGGTGTGGTAGTGAGTTTTTTAGCGTTAATGGAATTAGTCAAAGAGTTGTTGGTTGATTTAGTGCAAAACGAACCGTTAGCACCGATTTACGTTAAAGCGTTTTAACAACCAAGTGTTGATATGAGAAAGGACATCATGCAAATAAATGACATTCAATTAAAACAATTAATCGAAGCCAGTTTGTTTGTGATGGGTAAACCGTTAAGTATTAAAGCGATTAAAGAAACCGTTTTAGTCAAATTTGATGTATCACGAGTCAGAATTAAAAGCTGTCTTGATGAGTTACAGCAAGATTATCAAGAGCGTGGGGTACAACTGGTTGAAGTTGCCAGTGGTTATCGCTTTCAAACCCAAGAGTTGTTGAGTGAATTCTTACAACCTTTGTGGCAAGAGAAATCCCCTAAATACTCACGTGCGACGTTAGAAACCCTAGCGGTGATTGCTTATAAGCAGCCAGTAACGCGCGGTGATATTGAACATGTAAGAGGTGTGGCCGTCAGCAGCCACATAATAAAGAGTTTAGCTGATAGACATTGGGTAAAAACCGTTGGCCATAAAGAAGTGCCAGGGCGACCTGCATTATATGCAACCACGACAGAGTTTTTATCTTATTTTGGCTTAAAAACCTTAGCAGACTTACCGTCGCTAACGGATGATGAGTCATTGCAGGCGTTGTTTGAAAAGGTTTCATTAGCGCCACAACAAACAGAAGAGTCGAACTAGATGAGCGAAAAATTGCAGAAAGTCTTGGCCCGTGCAGGCCATGGCTCCCGTCGTGAGATGGAGGCATGGATTGCTGCAGGCCGTATTAGTGTAGACGGAGAAATTGCCAGTTTAGGTGATCGCGTTGAAGCAGATGCTAAAATACGCATTGATGGCCGTGCCATCGTTATCAAAACTGAAGATGATATTATTTGTCGCGTGTTGGCTTACCATAAGCCAGAAGGCGAGATTTGTAGTCGAAAAGATCCAGAAGGTAGACCAACCGTCTTTGATCGTTTACCTAAAATACGTGATTCACGTTGGGTTGCGGTAGGGCGTTTGGATATCAATACCTCAGGTCTATTATTATTCACATCTGATGGTGAATTAGCTAACCGTCTAATGCACCCTTCAAATGAAGTCGACCGTGAATATGCAGTGCGTACCTTTGGCGATGTGCCAGAAGCCGCTGTGCAGCGTCTTCGTAAAGGGGTGACTCTTGAAGATGGGCCAGCAAACTTTGATAGTATCAAACCTGCTGGTGGTGAAGGACTCAATAAATGGTGGCATGTGACTCTTAAAGAGGGGCGCAACCGTGAAGTCCGTCGTTTATGGGAATCTCAAGAGGTTCAGGTAAGCCGACTTATTCGTGTTCGTTATGGCATGGTTGAGTTACCAAAAGCCTTACCACGTGGTGGTTGGACAGAGCTGGATATGGAACAGGTTAACTACTTACGCCAGCTTGCGGGATTAGAGCCAGAAACACGTACTTTATTAGGCACTGATAAGCACAGTGTTGCACGTGCTAAAGTTAAAGGCGCGAAAATTCGCCGAGCAGTACGAAAGCACAAAACAACTGCTGCGCGTCCTAAATCGACTCGTCAACGTAGTTAAGCATCATTATTCAACGTGATGCAAGTCAACTAAACTCACGAATCAGAAAGGTCACCTAAGGTGGCCTTTTTTATTACTTCATTGCATGTCATTGTGAATGCTAGTTAGGGTTACTCAGATTTACTTGCCGCTTTCTTGAAACTGAGCATATCGCTAACTATAGTTTATTTGATGTTTTTTTAATCAGTTACATAAGTTTACTGTTGAAGGAGTATTAAATGAAAAAGTTACTTGTTGTAGCACTTGCTGGTTTATTGTTTAGCTGCGCATCTGCACCGTCATGGAAAGGTATGTCCGAGCGAGAAATTGCTGATTGGAAAGCGATTGGCTTTGATGCTGCTAAAGCTCAAACTTGGAGTAAGAGTGGTTTTAATGCTGAACAATCTCAGCAGTGGAGCAAAGCAAGTTTTGATGTTGAGTCTGCATCAGAGTGGTCAAAAGAGAAGTTTAACCCTGAAGAAGCACAAACATGGAAGCAAGCAGGCTTTAAACTGGATGATGCAATTGATGATCGTGCTAAAGGATTAACGCCCGTTAAAATGGAGAAGTAGCGCTATTTTTCGACGTTTAAGCGCAAATTGCTGCTCAAATAGCCAAATGAACGATTTATTTCAATTTCTACTTTACACACGTGAGGGAGATAGCTATTATCTCGCTCGTTCGGAGAGATGGCAGAGTGGTCGAATGCACCGGTCTTGAAAACCGGCATGGGTTTGTAGCCCATCTAGGGTTCAAATCCCTAT
>NZ_LKTL01000043.1:0-15168 GCF_001401775.1 Shewanella sp. P1-14-1
GCTAATCAAACGCCGAATGTAGAGCTGCTGTCAGATCCACTGTTGTTGTCGGATTACTATTGCTTGACAAAGGGGAGTCCATGTAGCCCTGCTAATGGGCAAAATAAAGTTGGCTAAAATTAAGCGACGAAGGAGCAAAAGCCAACTGTATTTTGTCCTTGTTAAACAGCTTGTTATATTTTACTTAACACACCATTTTTATTAAGAATTGGTTGAGCCCAATTGTAATACTCTGATTTATCTTCGTCCCAAGGCCAAATACCATCTGTAGTAGGCCAAACTAATTGAAGCATCTTAAAATTATCTCCATTGTTTAACCATAGGCCCCAACCAAGGTATTCCTTGTAGTGAGATTTATCTACTTCAATAAAACAAACATCGAAACCGCCTAAGAAGTCTGAATAAAACTTACCAGATTCAAATGATTCACCTGCAAGCATCCTATCTTTGTAATTATTTACAATTGAGTGAGCCAATTCAGATTTTAAACCTACAACGATTAGATCTGCTTTGCCTTGTTTCTGATTAATGCCTATTGAATAAGTGAATGGCGGTTCTTCTTCGCCTTCCATGACATTAATGACATGACAGCCGAACTCTTCAATGTCATCGAGTGCTTTTTGATCCTTTTTATCCACCGAACTCTCCGTAAAATATAACGCCTCGTTAAGAGGCAAAAAATTGTTGGCTAAAATTAGCGACGAAGGAGCAAAAGCCAACTGTTTTTTGTCCTTTTGAACGATTTGTTATAAGCCGTCAACAACTTACAAATTAAGCATTTCTTTACGATAGATCACTATCGTAAGGATAAGAAATATAATAAAGCTTGTCGCATCTCTGTAACCACTTAATTTACTGACCTTTTGGTTATAACTTTGAGCACACTGTGTATATAAAGAATGGAGACTATCAAAACCCAGCATAAATTGGTTAATTTCCAACAATGCAGCTGTATTGTTTTTTCTTACTGATAAATATGGGTCATCCATTAACTCTCGAATAATATCAATTCGTTCAATAGCCCCATCAACATTAAATTCGCCATTTGCATCTTCTTCTGGTGCAATGTTGAATATACGTTTATGAATATTCAGTATTGCTTGTGGCCTTTCGTTAATTTTATTAATCAAAGGTGGGTATTCAACTATTAATTTATTGTAAACATCTTGGGTCCCATCGATAATTAAACACTGGTCTGAACCAGTATACTTTCTCGATATGTCTATATTTTCACTCATCTTATTGATAGACATCGCTAGGGTTTTAGAGCTTATAATCCTATACAGCTCCAACATCTGGTTATGATATTCACGTAAAACCACCATATAATCGTCGTCGACCTTTTTTTTGCCTGTCTCTATAGTAAGCTCTGTTATTAAATTCTTATCATGAATATACAAGTTCATCTCACGTAAACTTGACTCTGCCTCACTTTTTGGTTGATAAAACTCAATATCTTTGTCCATCATTGGCTTTGGGATTTCAAAAAACACCTTTTCAACCATTAAATGCATAATAGTCAGAGCTGCAATCCAACTAAGAAATCTAATTTTTAATTTTGTTTGTTTAGTCATAATATTTAGAAGTGTGTGTAATATTTCAACAAGGCTTATAACAGCTTATTATATAGCTGCTCGATAATCTTCCGGCTAAAATTCAGCTTAGTAGCAACCATGCTAAGCCAACCGACTGTTTAATATTGATAAATTGAAAATTTAAGATCCGTTTTTGAAATATCAAGCCCGCAAAAGTGAGCGCTTTGATCTAGAGGTCTCTACAACCTTTTACCAATAAATTTAGATTCAACAACTTATCAAATAACTAGCAGTTTATCGAGCGAAAATAATCCGACTTTTGCTCACTTTACTCAAGAATCATTCGTGTAAAATTATAACTGTATATCTATCTAGCACTTTAAGGTCAGATATAGTGCACAATATTTTAGAAATATAAGGAGATATTTGCGCTCTTTGCCACATGAGTTTCTCTTGCTAGCTCACCTTTTATTTCCAACCTTCATTTGGAATTCCTGTGTTAAATCCATATGACTAAAACTGATATTAACTAAGTACCATGACGTAGAGTTTTCATAATAGTAAACAAGGTTTGAAGCAAAAACGCGTAAGAACTACAAACGAAGTTTAAAGCTAGATGATTCTTCGTCGGAAATTTTGCTGTTTAAATTTCGCCTGAGCTGCAGGGCGAAGCTCTTAGCGAAAAGCAAGAGGGGTGAGCAGTTTCACCCTTCTTGCTCTGGTGTCGGCGGGGCGCCACCACCTTGATCTTATTTCAAACTAAAACACTAATAAATCATCAATTACTCAGAATAAAAGCCATTAACTTAAAGTAATAAAATTTAAATATTTAGCCACAAAAAAGCCCTGAACTTAGCAAAAAGTTCAGGGCTTTTTAAACATCTCTTATCTATTTACTGGTATCAATCGGCTCAAACGACTTAACCAAATCATCAACCGCTTTCATTTGGGTCAAGTAGTTTTCAAGCTGATGCAATGGTAATGCACATGGGCCATCACATTTGGCATTATCGGGATCTGGATGCGCTTCAATAAACAGACCCGCTAAACCTAACGCCATTCCACTACGAGCAAGCTCTGTTGCTTGAGCACGGCGTCCGCCAGCGCTATCTTCTCGTCCACCAGGACGCTGCAATGCATGAGTCGCATCAAAAATCACTGGGTAACCTGATTGCTTCATTTCATCCATGCCTAGCATATCCACAACTAAGTTGTTGTAACCAAAGCTTGAGCCACGCTCACATAAGATAATGTTGTCATTACCCGCTTCGTTAAACTTCTTAATAATATGACGCATTTCATGTGGCGCTAAAAACTGTGGCTTTTTCACATTAATGATTGAACCAGTGTTAGCCATTGCAACCACTAAGTCTGTTTGACGGGCTAAAAACGCTGGCAATTGAATAATATCAACCACATCTGCAACAGGCTGACACTGATGAATTTCATGCACATCTGTGATGATAGGTACGTTAAAGGTTGATTTAATTTCTTCGAAAATCTTTAACCCTTCTTCCATACCTGGACCACGGTATGAATTGACCGATGAACGGTTTGCTTTATCAAAAGAGGCTTTAAATACATACGGAATGCCTAGCTTTTGTGTTACTTCTACATAATGCTCAGCAATCGACATAGCAAGATCACGAGACTCAAGCACGTTCATGCCGCCAAATAATACAAACGGTTTGTCATTTGCGATTTCAAGTTCATTCAAACCAATGATTTTTTGTTCCATAGTCACTTCTCTTTTTCAACATTCAATGCGCTGGTTATCCAGCGCCATATAATAAGGCTAAACAGCAATAATTTGTAATAGCTGTCCGCATAACCATGCCATATACGTTCCTACAGCATAGCCCAATACCGCTAACAATACGCCCACAGGCGCTAAAGCTGGATGGAAGGCGGCGGCAACCACTGGCGCTGATGCTGCGCCGCCAACGTTTGCCTGACTTCCCACTGCCATATAAAACAATGGGGCTTTGATTAATTTGGCCACTAGTAACATAAAACTAGCATGCACAATCATCCATATAATTCCGATGGCGAAATACCACAAGTTTTGCTCGTCTGCGAGTTTTGATACATCCATGTGCAAACCAATGGTCGCCACCAAAATATATAAAAACGCCGACGCGACTTTAGATGCGCCAGCGGCTTCTAAATGCTTAACTGGGCTAAATGATAAAGCCAAACCAATTGATGTCACTAATACCACTAACCAGAAGAACTTCGAGGTTAAGCTGTAATCTCGAGTCCAAGGATAGTTGGTTTCAAAAAATGGCCCTAAAAAGTCTGCGGCAAAATGAGCTAACCCTGTTACCCCAAAGCCTATTGCCACTATCAGCATTAAATCACGTAATGACGGTATACGGGCATTTTCAGCATGATACTTTTCTACTTTTTCTTTTAATGCTTCAAGTGCTGTGGTGTCAGCCCCCGTTCTAGCATCAATCTGTTTAGCTCTTGAGGCCATGAGTAATAAAACAGCCATCCAAATATTAGCCACAATCACATCAACCGTGACCATCACCGAAAAGATATTACCACCCGCTTCATATATCTCTTTCATCGATGCTTGGTTTGCACCACCACCAATCCAGCTGCCCGCAAGCGTCGTCATACCGCGCCAAACCGCATCTGGACCGTTACCACCTAATACGTCAGGGTTTATCGCTGAAATGATTAATAGTGCAATGGGGCCACCGATAACAATGCCTACTGTGCCTGTTAAAAACATCACAATGGCTTTAGGGCCTAAACTGAGAATTGCTTTTAAATCGACACTTAAAATCAGTAACACTAAACAAGCAGGCAATAAATAACGGGATGCGACATAGTAAAGCTTTGAGGTATCACCATCGACAATGCCAAACGTATTTAATAATGAAGGCAAGAAGTAACACAGTAATAAGGCTGGAATGAATTTATAAAACTTTTGCCAGAATGGACTTGATGATGAGCTGGTATAAAAAACAAAGCCGAGAATAACGGCTAACAGGCCTAATGCTGTTGCGTCATTAGTAACCATAGGACTGGTTGTCATGAACAATCTCCCTTGCGAATGCATGTCATAGTGAAATATTTTTATTGTTATATACGTTTAATCGTACTTATTTTTATCAATCGTATTATTGTTATATCTGCTACATTAGCCTTTATCGCTAATGAGCTTGGTACTGTAATCGATAATCTTGTTTTGAGCAGCAGTTACATGGTGTTTGCTTGAACTACCTCACTCGATAACATTGATCACGTCCTAGTTAACAAGGTTCTCATTTGAAACAAAAAAATTCAGGCTCATAAAATGAGCCTGAATATCGATGTGCAGTCAGTCGGTTAATGGTAAGTTTGCGGCTGTTGACTGAGCTCTTTTAATTGCATTTTAACAATTTCAGTCACAGGATCGTGCGGGCTACTGTCTACAAAGTGCTGTAGATCTGACATTGCCACTTTAATACAACCGAGTTGCTGTGCAATGAAGGCTCTTTCACGATTCAAGTTCACATCATCTGGGTGCCATTGTAATAATAAATTACAGCACTCCATCGCTTGCTCAAATTGATGCGTCACAATACAGCCTGCTTTAAGCTCATGTATCATGCGAGAAATCAGACGCTTAAGTGTTGCCGTTTTAAGGTACTTAGGCTTCATCTGGGCAGCATTACCTAACTCACCACGCACTAATAAATGCAGTTGGTTACGAGTTAATGCCTCACCCGTTAGCGGGTCAAAGTACTTCATTTCGTCGTTGATACGAGAACGAACAACAGTTTGCCCCGGCAACAAAACAGCATCTAAGGTGATGTCCAACTGCTTAGCCAGTAACACTAAAACAGTTGCCAGAGTCGTACTATTACCTTGACGGCTCATAATACAACTGCCTAAATCTGCCGCTTCGACACTGAAATAATCTTCACGGGCACAAAAGCCAAGATCGTTATAAAACCAGCGTAATAAACCGTCAAAACGTTGCTGCGGATCTTCCACATGCAAACTCATCACTGAACCTGCAATTTCATACCAAGCCCAGAGTGCTTTTTTTTCTTGTGAGAAACCGAGATGTTGCGTTATTTCGAATGCAGTTTCGGGGATCTTAACTGCATCATTCATTTGATGTTTAGCCATGAAACTCTATTAACCCATTAATACAACTTGTTTAAAATGAGCCAGCCTGGCAGCCAATACGAGCCATCCAATAGCGCCTAAAAAGGCAAAGATTTTAAAGAATTTATTGCGGTTACCTTTTAATGCCATTACACCTAGACCAATGTAGGCAAGTACGGCAATTAACTTCTCTGTCATCCATTCATCTACAAATGGATACTGCTTGATCATGAAGCATAATGTCAGTCCTGACAATAATAAGAAGGTATCAATTACATGTGGTGCAACTTTGACAAACTTCTTGTCCATAACAGGCGATTGACGCATGTGCAGTACAAAGCGAGTAATAAAGAATACCACACTTAAAAAGATGAACGTTAAGTGCGTATGCTTAACAGCAGGATATAAACTGTAAAAGGTTTCCATTATTGTTTTTCTCTTTGCTCTACAGATAAAATGGCCGCTAGTTTACTTCATCAAGCAGCCTGATAGCAATGTTAGGAAAAACAGCCTATGACAGTACGCTAATCGTATTAGCGTACTAATAGCTTATATATTCGAAGCGCAGAGCTTACTGAGGTTTATTCCCCGCGCCACTGACCAAGGGTGCAACGGTCATTGCTACCAAAGTCACGTACTGTAGCAACGTTGACATAACCTAAATCAATCAGCTTTTGTCTAACCGTGAGTGCTTGTTCAAAACCATGTTCTAACAATAGATATCCACCGTTAGATAAGTGTTTCGTCGCGTGCTGGGCGATATGAAATAAATCAGCAAAGCCCTGTTCTGCCGCAGTTAGCGCACTCGATGGTTCAAAACGCACATCGCCTAAATCAAGATGCACATCGGTTTCATCAATATAAGGAGGATTAGACACAATCAAATTAAAGTCTTGATGCTCAACAGCACTAAACCAATCCGATTGTAATATCTCAACATGCGGTAAATTAAGGTTGTCACGATTGGCTTTTGCAAGCGCTACCGCATCCTCAATTTTATCGATTGCAGTCATGTGCCACTGTGGGCGCTCTGATGCTAACGATAAAGCAATTGCTCCAGTGCCTGTCCCTAAATCAAGCACTTTAGCATTGTCAGCTAAAGGTAAGTTTAATGCCGTTTCAACTAAGATCTCGGTATCCGGTCTTGGGATTAACGTTGTGGCATTAACAATAAACGGCAATGACCAAAACTCACGTTCACCAATGATATGCGCAACAGGAACCCCTTGTTGACGCTTTTCAATCATCGTTTGGTAAGCTTTAAATTGATCCGCAGTCAGCACTTTTTCTGGCCAAGTGTAAAGATAACTACGTTGTTTATTAAGACAATGCAGAAGCAAAGCTTCTGCATCGATATGAGCCGACTCTGACGAGTCGACTAATTGGCTATAGGCCCATTGCAAAGATTCCGCAATGGTAGAAAAAGAAGAATGTGACAACGTCACTCCTTATTCAATGGAATCAATCATTGGAATTAGTCGTCTGCTAACGCAGCAAGCAAATCAGCTTGTTCTTCTTGCATCAATGGCTCGATGATTGAATTCAAATCACCTTCCATAATTTCATTTAAACGATATAAGGTTAAATTAATGCGATGCTCACTCATACGCCCCTGTGGGAAGTTATAAGTACGAATACGTTCAGAACGATCACCACTGGCCACTAAGTTACGACGAGTAGATTCTTCTTCGCTGCGACGCTTTTCATCTTCAACCGCTTGTAAGCGAGCAGAAAGTACGCTCATCGCTTGTGCACGGTTTTTATGTTGCGAGCGCTGATCCTGACATTCAACCACAATCCCTGAAGGAACGTGAGTAATACGAATTGCAGAATCGGTTTTGTTAACGTGCTGACCACCCGCACCTGATGCACGGAACGTGTCCACTTTTAAATCAGCAGGGTTAATCGAAATTTGTTCAGCTTCTGGAATTTCTGGCAGTACCACAACAGTAACAGCAGAGGTATGAACACGGCCTTGTGATTCAGTTTCAGGTACACGTTGAACACGGTGTCCGCCTGATTCAAATTTAAGCTTACCGTAAACGCCTTCACCAGTAACTTGTACGATTAATTCTTTAAATCCACCATGTTCGCCTTCGTTAGCGTTCATGATTTCCATTTGCCATTTATTAGATTCGCAGTAACGAGAGTACATACGGAATAAATCGCCAGCAAAAATCGCGGCCTCATCGCCACCGGCACCTGCACGGATTTCAATAAAGGCGTTACGATCATCGTTAGGATCTTTAGGCAGCAGTAAAATTTGCAATTCATCTTCAAGACGTGCAATTTCTGATTTTGCTTCTTTGATTTCTTCTTGCGCCATTTCGCGCATTTCTGCATCGTCCTCAGCTAACATTTCATTAGCTGACTCAAGATTCTCTTGCGCCTCTTGGAATGCAGTGAAGCTTTTAACGATATCTTCTAATTGAGAAAATTCTTTTGATAAAGCACGAAAGCGGTCTTGATCCGCAATAACTTCTGCATCACTGAGTAATGCCAACACTTCTTCATTACGTTCAAGCAAGCCTTCCAGCTTGCGAATAACCGACTCTTTCATTTTAGCTTTGTTACCTTAATTTTTATCTAAACCAAGCGTGACGCGTAATTGGCCTAAGGTATTCAAGTCTCCTTGACGACTAGCAGAAGTTAACGCTTGTGTTGGTGCATGGATTAAGCGATTGGTTAGCCGGTTTGCCAGCTCTAAAATCACCTGTTCATTGTCACCACCTTGAGTCAATTTGTTCAAGGCGCGCTCTACTAATTCATCTTTTATTGCCAAACTCTGGCTTCGGTATTCTCGAATACTATCTACAGACTCTAATGAACGTACCCACTCCATAAATACATGGGCTTGCTCATCAGCAATTATCTCTGCTTGCTCGGCGGCTTCTTTACGTGAAGCCATGTTCTGTTCAATGATACTGTGTAAATCGTCCACAGTATAAAGGAAAGCATCGTCTAATTCGCCAACTTCTGCTTCTATATCTCTAGGAACTGCAATATCAACTAGCAGCATTGGCTGATGTCGACGTTGTTTTAGCGCCTTTTCTACCATGCCTTTACCTAATATAGGTAACGGGCTGGCGGTAGAGGATATCACGATATCGGCTTTAGGTAGATAGTCTGGAATTTCTTGTAGTGTAATTGCTGTTGCATTGAACTCTTCACACATGGCCTGTGCACGTTCAACTGTCCGGTTTGCTACAACAATACCGGCAACTTCATTATCTTTTAAATGTTTTGCGACAAGCTCAATGGTTTCACCGGCACCAATTAACAGGACATTGGTGGTACTAAGCGAAGAGAAAATGTGTTTTGCCATACTAACAGCGGCAAAGGCCACTGATACAGCTGCAGCGCCGATTTCAGTTTCGGTGCGGACTTTTTTCGCCACTGAGAAGGTGTTTTGAAACAAACGGTCAATCGTTACCGCAGTGGTACCTGCCTCTTTTGCTTTCACAAAAGCTTGTTTCACTTGACCTAAAATTTGCGGTTCACCCAAGACTAATGAATCAAGACCAGAAGATACACGCATCAAATGTTTAACACATTCATGGTTTTCATAACTATATACACACGGCATGAGCTCTTCGTGCGTGAGGTTATGATAATCTTCAAGCCACTCAATAATGTCTTCTTTCGAGCCATTATTACAATAAAGCTCGGTGCGATTACATGTCGACACAATCACGGCTTCGCCTGAGCTTGTGCGACTCGCCAGACTCTTCATGGCATCATGAATTTTATCTGGTGAAAATGCGACTTTCTCACGAAGGTCTACCGTGGCGGTTTTATGATTTATTCCGATTGCTACTAGGCTCATGTGACTCGTTTTAAGTTCTTCGCGGGATCATTAATTAGGCTATTCTACTGAATTGCAAAAATGAAAAACACAATTGGCTTAACAAAACCGAATAATTGTCTATATTTTTTCTATTTATTCTATCTTGTTAACAAAACCATAGGAAATTAGACCAATTTCATTAATGTTTATGATGCAGGTAAATCCCTAACATGCATAGTAATCTTTCGATATTTACTTCTATTGGCTAATAAAAATGCAAAAAGCGCAAAGCAGTTTTTACAATGCAGACTATGGTCAGTATTATAAAGCAACACTCTATTTAGGGCGCATAGTCACTTGCAATATTTAACATTTACTCCCCAGCGCATACTATTACTGTGCTGTTTATTCCTCAGTGCCTGTTCGGTAAAGCCGCCTCATACGCTGTCAAATATTGATGTTACCCAAGCCAATGAAGCCAAGGCATGGGAAATACAAGGTAAACTGGCCTTTCGTTCATCAACCGATAAATTCAGTACAAACCTTTTTTGGTTTCATGACAATCTTTTATCTCAACCGCACGATGAGCTGTCTTTAACGACGATGATTGGCACGACTGCCTTGTCATTAACCTCTAAACAAGGACTTGCCACCATTACTGTTCAAGGTAAAACCTATACAGATACAGATCCACAGCGCCTAATTGGCCAAGTCAGTGGTATGCAAATTCCATTGAATAAACTGCCGCTTTGGATAACAGGTCAAGTCACAAACGATGACATCGTCGACAGTTATAATGATGACGGTAGTATTAGCGCTTTTACCAGTCCAGAGTTGGGTGAAAGTTGGCAAGTAGAATATATAAGCTACCAACAACAAAGCGGTGCAATGGTACCAAAGTTGTTGCAAATAACTCGTGCAGATGTGCGTATTAAGATTCAAATTAATCAATGGCAAGCGCTTGCGCCTATTGATATCCCTTTATAACAGAAAAATAAAGAAGCGCTTTATGACAACCAATAGCCAAAACTCAGCCATCTCCACCCATTGGCCAGCTCCGGCAAAACTGAATTTATTTTTGCATATCACCGGGCAACGTGCCGATGGATATCACGAACTCCAAACTTTATTTCAATTTATCGATCGCTGTGACTATCTGGACTTTTTACCAACAGAAAATAGCAGCATCAAGATACACTCTGAATTATCAAAAGTTGTCGCTGAAAAAGATAACTTAATTCTAAAGGCCGCAAAATCATTACAAGAATATGCCAATTATGATGGCGGCGCTGAAATTTGGTTGCAGAAAAACTTACCAATGGGAGGCGGTTTAGGCGGCGGCTCTTCTGATGCTGCGACCACGTTAATCGCGTTAAATAAGCTCTGGAAACTCGATTTACCACTGGAAAAGCTAGCTGAAATTGGCTTAAAACTTGGAGCGGATGTCCCTGTTTTTATTAATGGTTTTTCAGCTTTCGCAGAAGGTGTTGGCGAGCAACTATTACCAGTTGAACCCACTGAATACTATTATTTAGTTATCGTCCCTGATGTGCATGTATCGACGCAAGCTATCTTTCAAGATCCGCACTTACCACGTAACACCCCTAAATTAGAGCTAACTACTTTAATGCAGAAAAGTTGGACAAATGATTGTCAGAAGTTGGTCGCAGAAAAGCACCCTCAAGTTGCCAATGCATTAAGCTGGCTGGTAGAATATGCGCCGTCAAGAATGACCGGAACTGGCGCATGCGTCTTCGGAGAGTTCAAACAGCAACAAACAGCACTAGATGCATTGGCACAACTGCCTGATTCTATGCAAGGTTTTGTTGCAAAAGGCTTAAATCAATCACCTTTAGTGAGCCGTTTAAGCCAAAGCTAAAATTTATCTTCTAAAGATGATATTGACTAAACTTAACCGACGATTTCGGTCAATTTAGTTCATCTTTAGCCACTAACATTAAAGCCAACACCTGAGGTTCATAAAGTGCCCGATATCAAGCTCTTTGCTGGTAACGCTACCCCTAAACTAGCCAAAAAAATAGCCGACCGTTTATTTTGCAAACTTGGCGATGCAGTAGTAGGCCGTTTCAGCGACGGTGAAATCAGTGTTCAAATCAATGAAAACGTACGTGGTGCTGATGTATTTATCATTCAGTCTACTTGTGCACCGACTAACGACAACCTAATGGAACTTATCGTTATGGTTGACGCACTACGTCGCGCATCTGCAGGTCGTATTACTGCCGTTATTCCATACTTTGGTTATGCTCGCCAAGATCGTCGCGTACGTAGCGCACGTGTACCAATTACCGCGAAAGTTGTTGCAGACTTCTTATCAAGTGTTGGTGTTGACCGCGTATTAACTTGTGATTTACACGCAGAGCAAATTCAAGGTTTCTTTGATGTGCCTGTTGATAACGTATTTGGTAGCCCTGTGTTACTAGAAGATATGTTAGGTAAAGAACTTGATAACCCTGTGGTTGTTTCACCTGACATTGGTGGTGTTGTTCGTGCTCGTGCAGTTGCTAAACTGCTTGATGACTCTGACTTAGCCATTATTGATAAGCGTCGCCCACAAGCGAACGTTGCACAAGTCATGCACATCATTGGTGACGTACAAGGCCGTGACTGTATCATCGTTGATGACATGATCGATACTGGCGGTACTTTATGTAAAGCTGCTGAAGCATTAAAAGAACATGGCGCAAACCGTGTATTTGCTTACGCAACTCACCCAGTATTTTCAGGTAACGCAGCAAGCAACATTGCTAACTCAGTTATCGATGAAGTGATTGTGACTGATACTGTGCCATTAAGCCCAGAAATGTTAAAAGTGGAAAAAGTAACCCAACTGACTATGTCAGCGGTACTGGCTGAAGCAATTCGCCGTGTAAGCAACGAAGAGTCTATCTCTGCGATGTTCCGCCACTAATATTCTGACACGCTACATAGCGAAACAGAATAGATTAAACGCACTCAATTGAGTGCGTTTTTTTATTGCTTTACACTTTGCAGCTGCACCATTTTTCATCTCAGCTAGCCAAATCTTGTATAACTCAGTAACCTACTTGCACTCACAGTGACTAATAAAAATAAATGAGCTGCACGTCATGTTTAAACCTAACTATCTTATTCTTGTTCTTTGTTTTTTTGCAGCCAGCTTATCAGGCCATGCTACTGCGCAATGGCATCAAAAAAGTTTTCAAGTCATGGGAACTCAAGCGCATGTCGAGTTTTGGTTTGAACAAAATGAACACTCGAGCATCTCAGACTCGCCAGCCCAGCTTATTGAAAAGGTCGAACAAGAGATGCACCGCATCGACAGGTTAATGAGTCCTTACAAGCCAAATAGTCAACTGAGTCACATTAATCAGCAAGCTGGAATAGCCCCAGTTACGGTAGACCAAGAACTGTTTAATTTACTGCTTGAATCACGCCAAATCGCCGAGTTAACCCAAGGCACATTTGATATCACCTACGCTTCTATCGGTTACCAATATGATTATCGTCAAGGTCAAAAACCAGCTAAGTCCGACATCAACCAAGCGCTTGATGCCATTGATTACCGAGCAGTCATGTTAGATAAGCAACAATCAAGTGTTCGGTTTAAAAATCAAGATGTACGTATTGATTTAGGTGGCATTGCCAAAGGTCATGCAGTAAAGCAGTGCCTAGCCATACTTAAAGCAGCAGGTATAAAACATGGACTCGTTAGCGCAGGCGGTGACACAGGTTTGTTAGGCGACAGACGCGGCCGCCCTTGGTTTGTGGGGATTAAACACCCACGCGCCGCTGAAAAAACAGCAGTGCAATTACCGCTAAGCGATGAGTCCATCTCAACATCAGGGGATTATGAGCGTTACTTTATTGAAGATGGCGTACGCTACCATCACATCATTAACCCCAAAACCGGTGACTCAGCCAGAAAAGTGGTTAGCGTATCGATAATTGGTAAAGACTCAACTTACGTAGATGCCCTATCTACCGCAGTGTTTGTTAAAGGCTTACAAGAAGGCATGGCGCTGATTAACCAGCTGCCAGAATACGAAGCGATTATTATTGATAATCGGCAGACCTTGCATGTATCAAGAGGGTTACAGGAGAATTAGATTAAAGGGTAAGTTGGGTGAGTCTGAACTGTCTATCCCACACATTTTTAAAATTTGAAAGATGCATTTATGACGCAAATAAAAGCAATTATTAATTGATTTGGATTTGGCTGCTCCCGCAGCCAAATAAATCAAGCTCAACTATTATTCAGTTGGAGGCTCATTAGTGTCAGTAGTACCTTTGACTTCGCTAACGGTTATCAATGCACCAAGAAAGATAATTGCCAGAATATCTATAGCGATAAATTGTGATTGCATAGGGGCTGTATATTGATAAAGAGCAAAGCCTGGACTCAATGATGCATCAACACCAAGGGAAATTTGAGGTGCTAAATTGATTGAAACATATGCTCCACCAATACCTG
Source organism: Shewanella sp. P1-14-1 (assembly GCF_001401775.1). Classification (NCBI taxonomy): domain Bacteria; kingdom Pseudomonadati; phylum Pseudomonadota; class Gammaproteobacteria; order Alteromonadales; family Shewanellaceae; genus Shewanella; species Shewanella sp. P1-14-1. Next base: position 13,907 of record NZ_LKTL01000043.1, read on the forward strand.
AGTATTTAGCAGAAATGGTTCCAATAGCAATATTAGGAATTTGTAGAGCTTGATTGAAAATGGAAAGCCAATAGTACTTATACTTTTCTTTGATTGCCGTTATACCCGCCACAATATTTAGCGCAACTAAAACTAACGTAACCAGAGTGCTTAACAGGGAAGCTGTTCCATCAAATACTGACAAAAAATAGATTGCAGTAATTGCAACTGCTGCTATCACTTGAAAGTAGCCAATAATTTGCACTCTTTTTTCAGCTATATTTAGCTCTTTCTCTTTTTCTTTAACTTGATGAGTTGTAACTTCTTCCTTTCTGTTAGCCAACTCCTTCAATAAAGACTCATAATTTTCACTTTTAGGGTCGATGTTACCTTTTACCTCTATTAACTCATCAATTGAATATTGAGAATAGTCGATTAACTTCATACACATCCTTGTATTACTAAATTTTATAGTGCTCGTGCACCTTCAATAAACCAAATATTTAAGCCTGACTAATGCAAAGCTATTGATTAATATGAACTCTATCAGAATTGAGTTGGATAAACGAGCATCTATAATTGGAATCATTCGATTCCGATGACGCGCTATTTGATTGCTTTATTTCCAGGCGTCGTTTGGATTAAGATCAACGTCGTGGCGCTTCGCCCACACCAGACTAAAAGGGAGTGAACTGCGACTCCCTCTTACTTTTCACTAAGAGCCATGCCCCGCAGCTCCGGCGAAATTTAAAAAGCAAAATTTCCAACGAAGAATCATTCAGCTTTAGCCTATATTTTGAGTCTGCTTCACTAAGCTACAAAAATCACTAACGCTTCCGATGGGGCGTCCCTTCCCCTCGAAAGCTAGTCAGAATCTTAAGTACAGGATATACTGAATGCTTTGAAGCACATGGATGTGCGAGAAAGGCCATGTCTGGACTCACGCGATTTTTTTGCTTACCTCAATTCAAATAGAACATTCATAGAAGAGCAAAATAACTTTTAAGCACCACTGTTTCTAGTTCGCCAAGAAACAACAAATGAACCTGCGGGCTCAATATCCCCCATTGAAATTGCTGAAATGCTTTGAAGAAAATAGCGTAAGACTGACAGGACGTCAGGCTAGCTTTAGTTGGCCATGGATGGCCTATCTAAAGCGTTAGCTATTTTCGAATAAGAATGAAGCTTGCTCGGTTTTCAGAGCAATTTCGTAGGGGCGGCAAGGGATATCGAAAAGGGAAATGCTGTTGTTTCCCTTTCGTCGGGTGTGGGCGAAGCGCCAC
>NZ_LKTL01000044.1:0-14265 GCF_001401775.1 Shewanella sp. P1-14-1
TAATCACGCTGTGTTCGTTTAACGCTGATTGCGCTTGAAGGTTTCATAGATAAGTCTCCAAAGTGTCAACTTATCTCAGGACGGGACATAATCGGACAACAAAAAGCCCAATCATTTGATTGGGCTTTTTACTATCTAAAATGAGTTTATCAATCGTTACTTACCGCCAGTTTTGATTTCCATAACACTGAGATAACGTCAAACCGCCCTCAAGAATTTCTTACCATATCAATAATATGAAATGCTGCAAAAATGATATGGATAACTAAAAAGCCAACAAAACCTTGAGCAAACATGATGTGATATTTTCGCCACATTAGCGCATCGCTCGACCCTTGATAAACAAACCATGCGATGCCTGTAATACTGACCAGCGCCATCAACACTAAGCCTATTCCTTCAACGATACTAAAAATCCCTTTGCCGCCTGAACTGGGTAACCTCCCCTGCGGTATTTGCTTTATTTCTTGAACGAGTTGACCAAAATCCAATGTTAGCCACGGAAAAAACTGTCGCCAATGCCCATTTAACAGGTTCTTCAATAAAAACAATAATCCGAATATGGCAGCAACCAAGCCAAGGTATACATGTAAGCTATCCCAAATACTGGCTTTCGCACGTAAACGACTGCCAATCAATATCCATGGGCTCGTTACCACTAAAAAGATACTCAATGCCACGACGATAACATGCAGTTTATCTGCAATGGTGCGGCACCATCTACTCACTTGATTCATAACTATCCTCAGTATGTCTTTAGCCAAAAGCACGGATTATCTATTGTCATAAAATTGCTTTAGCAGCTAAAAATAAAGCCAACATTCGATATGTTGGCTTTAAATGATGTTAAGCAGACAGGATTCTTTCGACATAATTGTCGACTTTAGCCCAATCTGTGTATTCCACCTTTGTGTGCGGGTCGGTTGGCCCTTTGGTGATCCACATAATAAAGCGAATAATATTACGATCCATCGGCCCATAGTATTGATAGTCAAGGTTACCACCAAACACTTCTAGCTCTTTAGGCTGCCATTCACTTTGTTTTAGAAATGCCTGCATATACATATTGGTTTCAGGCGTATTTTTACCTGGTTTTCTCGCCACTAAGCTAACTGAAAAGAAACCATTGGGCTTGGTATCAAGTAATGCTTTATTTGCAGCAACATACTGATAGAGCTCAGGGCGGTGCTTACCATGGCGAATACTTGCGCCAATAAACACTTTATCAAAAGCCGATAAATCAGGTTTATCTTGCAGTGCTGATAAAGTCACAGTTTCACCTGCAGCCTCAAGCTTTTCTTGCATATAATCACATATCTTACGGGTCTGGCCGTGGACTGTTGAATAAACGATTAAAATATTGCTCACGTTAACCTCTAAGATAAACAAAGAACGAGTTTAAAGATGGGGATAGAATTAACACGTTTCCCCTGCTGTTCGATACGTTAGTTACAGTATCAAAAATGTCTTTTAATAGACTAACTGCATTTAAAGACTAGCTTAATTGAATCTCGAATAAATTTACATGAATCAGATCACGACATATTAGCAATAGCAGCTAATTAAATGATGATTTTTTGTCTCGCTCACAAAAAAGTGGCCATATCTGACGATATGCCCACTTATACATTTTGAAAATCAGCAATTTACAAATACGACATCACGCTTATCTTAATAATAACTTACCGACTAAAGTGACATTAAGAATGACACTAACTGATCACGCTCAGTTTTGCTCAATGCCATGAATGCCTCGTGACTGTTTTGTGCTTCACCACCATGCCATAAAATGGCTTCTTCAACTGTCGCTGCACGGCCATCGTGCAAAAATCCAGCTTGCGGATTAACGGTTTGAGTTAACCCTAAGCCCCATAACGGGCGAGTACGCCATTCATTACCATTAGCCAAAAAGTCAGGGCGCCCATCAGCTAAGTCATCACCCATATCGTGCAATAACATATCTGTGAAAGGATAAATCACTTGGCCCTTTAATGAATCAATGATGTCACTGCCACCAATATCACCGCTTGTTTTAGTGGTAAAACTTGGAGTATGGCAACCACTACAGTTAATTGATGCAAATAAACGGGCACCTTCACGTACATCAGAGTCATCAACATTACGTCTGGCTGGTACAGCTAAGGTTTCAGCATAAAAAACCACTGCATCACTAAACGCTTGGTCAACTTCAGGCTCACCATTTTCATCTTCACCGGTATCAACAAAACCTGTTCGGGTTAAATAGGAGTCATGAAGGCTAGTACCTGCCACACTTTCATCAGGAAATAACGGGTTAGTAATGCCAATATCACCACGTAATGCTCCTAAAGATTGCACTCTTACACTTGGCGTATTGGCTTTCCAACCAAAACGACCTAGAGAGACAGGGTTGTCATCTCCGTTGCGATCTTTAATCGCATCAAAAACCCAATTCGGACGACCTGAAATACCATCGCCGTTGCTATCATCGGCATCCGCTAGTGCTAGAATGGCAGCTTCAGGTATCGCTTCCAATAAGCCTAAACCAAATACTGGCATGCCATTGCGCCAACCCATTAACACATCATCTTGAAGTAAATTTGAGGTAATGTTGGTGCTTTGTTTTGTCTCACCAGGTGCGTCATATGGATTTTCGACTTCAAAAATCGGCTTTTTAAGTTCAACACTGGTGCCATCGTCATAAGTCACTGTTGTACGCTCGTATGACAAGTAAACGTCTGCCTGGCCACCAAAGGCATTTTCTTGCCAATCTGCTCGCGCCTTTAGCACGCCACGATGAAACAATTGACCACCAAAATCAGGAACAGGGATTGGAGCACAATAATTATTTGCAGCATTGCCTTGGGTACATTCAACATCTGCAGCTTTACTGATCCGCAAGAATATCCCCGCATCAGACCCTAGCTTGACCCGGGTTTGATCTGCTGACAGGAAAGGCGTTGAGTTACGTCCATCACGTTGATGACACGAGTTACAGTCGGCATTATTGAAAACAGGGCCTAGGCCATCTAATTCTGGATGCTCTATATTTGGCGCTGTGGTAAATGAAATTTCAAAGTTAGCATCACCTTCAAGGTGCAGTGCTAAATCGCCCTCTGATAAATTAGGTGCAGGTGTCGAAAAACCATGCCCAGAATTACCGGCATCATAGGTCGTTGTATCGCCACCACTTGCGGTAATATCGGAAAAGTCAGGATAGGTGACAACAGGTGGCTCTGGCGTCGGTGTTGGCTGCTCATCAGCACTGCCACCACATGCTGATAATAGTAAGATGCTAACCATGGATGTCAGCACAATGTTGTTATGTTGATTGGGGAATTTTTGAAACTTGTTCATCTTGCACACTCTTAAATCAATAACACTGCAAAAGGCTTAAACAACACAATTTGGGACTTGCCTTGCTCTAACGGCAGGCTTATTAGTCAAAAGCTTAAATCGCTCTGCCCTTATCAAATTTAGAGCAAAGCGATTGCTTATCCGTTATGTGGCTTACTGAGGGTTCCACTCAGATAAAAGTGGGATAACATCTGACTCTAATGAGGTTTGTAAAGTAGTAAGTGCTGTTACTGCTGTTTCAACACGAGTACGACCTGCTTCATCAAGAATAGCTTGACGGAAAGGCATATCGTCGTTGCCTGCAATAGCTTGAATTTTCAAGATAGCATCATCAATTTCGCTAGAAATACGTACTGAAAGCGTGCTGTCAGCTGCGGCAACAAAATCAATAATCCCTTGCTTGTCGGCAGAGCCTGTAAACTCGCCATGATATACATTGCGCACACCTTGAATGTTGTCAGCAAAGTCAGTTAATGAATTCCAAGAGTATTGAGACTCAACTTTTGAGGTATCAGCATTGGCTAAAGAATCACCAAATGGATCGGCAATTTTACCGTTACCGACTTCATCAACAATACCAATCATGCCGTTGATCAACTCTTCAATGACAGCAAGTTCAGAAGAGTAAACTGTGTTGTTATCACTGCCTGGTGAAGTTAATAAATCAGCATATGGTAATGCGTTCGCATCTTGCGGGTTATGAGAAATCTGCCAAGCATCATCAAGTTGTTTTGCATAATCTCTAAACACTTCAGCAAGTGCGATGACATATTCACGTTCAGCCGTCGTTAAATCACTGATAGACTTATTGTTATCAGCGACACCATCGCCAAACAATAGGTATTCCATGGTATGGAAACCCTGTACATCATCATTCCAGCTTTTAATTGTTTCAGCGTCAAAGCCTGTATTGTTATCTAGCTGAGTCTGTAAATCAGTAGTATTTAGTGGCCAGCTATCCAAATGCGGATCGATACTCAATGAATCAACAGGACCAAAGATGTGAGATTCACCTTGTTCCCACGGCTTACGTGCCGCTTTCCACGCCTCTTGGGCAGCGGTTAAATCTGCTTGTGATGTGGAATTTACTAGTGCTTGGGTCGCCAATAACAATGCATCACCCTGTGCCGCTAAATCAGCATAACCCGCTACAATGACGTCATTCGTTAAGTTTGTGACCATCTCAGTTGCAGCAAAGCTAAACCCAGTTTCAGGTACTACCGGATCTGGGGTAGATGAATCATCAGAACCAGAACCACCACAAGCGGTTAATGTACCCATTAAGGTTAGTGCAATCGCTGTATACTTAAAATTCATGTAAAACTCCATTTCAATCAATAATTTTGGCTGATTCATTTCAGCACTTTCATTTAAAAAAACATGTTAATGCACTGGTTATAGCGAGAACTGGTAACCCACACCAAGTGCAAAAAAGTTAGTATCAGGAATACTGGCTACGGCCACTTGCTGAAGGCCGCCTTCTGCTTTAATGACAATTTCAGGAATTGGGAAGTAGTTAACTCCGATACTGCTCCAGGTATTTTCATAACGCTTAGTCGCAGTACCACTTTCCACTTCCATTAGTGGATTTGAATAATCGATATTGGCAAATACAGTCATAGGAATAGCTAAGTAGTCATCAAGCTTAAAGCCTGCTTCAACAAAGAAAGATTGCGATTTAGACCCCAATTGCGCGAAGTTACCAGGCTGTAAACCTGGAGTGGTTTTATTCGCTAATGTAATTGCATCAGAGTCACTTAAAGTACCGTACATGTATTGACCACGTAGCACCCAAGGCCCCTCAACATATGCAGCTGCAGCTGTCACTATGCTCAACGTTCCGTCAACATTGAGCTTATTGCTTTTATTTCGATTGCCTGAGGTATTGCCGTAATAGTAAGACACGCCAATAGCACTACCAGTTTTAAAGTTGCCGTAATCGATTCGCCCAGCAAATGCTAAGTCGTCAGCGTTGACATGTTCAAACCGGGTTTGATGTCCTGATGCAACCCAATCATAGGTTCGAAAGTATTCAGAGTTTAAGCCGCTAACAATCTGAGCTTGATAATGAAAATCAGAGATTTCACCGTAAACACCAATACCATTCTCGTTCCACACGGCCGGGATCATGGCAGCTTCACTTTTGTGACGGAGTACAGTGAGGTATTGGTTTGGCTTGTGTAAGGTGCTCGTTAGGCCGATTGGCAAGTGAATATTACCGAACTTAACGCCAAAGGCTTCACTAGGGCGATATCGAATTTCCGCTTTTTCAACGACAACTTCGCCGCCTGCTTCTATTTCAGATTCAAATTCACCAAATTCATCAAAACCATCATACTCCAGCGCAGCGCCAGTTCCGCCATGCTCATATTCAATTTCAACTTCCATGCTCCAGTGCTCAGTAAACTGATAACCAAATTCAGTGACGATGCGCTCTAAGTCGAAACGGTTTCTTCTTTCTGGCGTGGTATCTTGTACATTGTCAAAATACTCATCACTCGTGAAATTCGCAGACCCATAAGATTTGAATGAAAACTGACTGAAACGGTCCTCTGCAGCGGCAACGTTCGTAACAACATCAGAGACTGCTTTTTGCTGTTGATGCTGAGTGACTTCAATTTGCTTTTGAGATTCAGCTTGCTGGGCTTGTTCCTTTGCTATGGTTTGCAATTGCTGTTTTAGCTGAGCGATTTCAGCTTCTTGCTTGGCAATCGCTTTAGCTAAATCTTCTGCTGATATCGCAGCATATGTACTTGCAGAAGTGCCTAAACCAATCACACTGGCTATTGATACTGCCAACAGCGTTAACTTTTTGCTCATCTCATTCCCCACAATTTTGCACAACCTTCGTTAATGTGGCGACACAATACATTAAACAAGAATCATTTTCATTATAATTTACACTTATCTTTGCAACTTTATTTACAACGCATTTACACTTAGCGCAAAAATGTAATCTGTGTAACCATACAAGCACGATATCTAGTTCAGGAAACCTCCCTATGTCAGTCGCCTCCAGTAAGCATCCTCAACAACTTTTATTGTGGATGACTTTCGTTATGTCGATGGTTTTTGCAGTATGGCAGGCGCTGCTAAATAATTTTGTCATTGAAAAGGCGGCATTCACTGGCGCAGAAATCGGCATACTACAAAGTTTGCGAGAGATGCCTGGTTTTTTAGCTTTTACAGCGATATTCGTTTTGTTGCTGATCCGTGAGCAATCATTTGCCTTGGTTTCATTAGCCGTGTTATCCATCGGCATTGCTATTACCGGCTTTTTCCCGAGCGTTTTAGGCTTATATTTAACGACGGTGTTAATGTCGGTGGGATTTCATTACTTTGAAACCATCAACCAATCTCTTACATTGCAATGGGTGGATAAAAAAGATACTGCCGGATTTTTAGGTAAGGCGTTGGCATGGCGCTCTGCTGCCGCTTTAATAGGTTATGGCAGTATCTGGATTGTGATGACATGGCTGAAATTAGATTATGTATGGATGTACGCCATTATTGGCGGACTAGGGCTAACTGCCGTGCTGGTAATGAGTATCTATTACCCTCGTTTTGATATCGCCGAACCACAACATAAAAAGCTCATTTTCCGCAAACGTTACTGGCTTTACTATGCCCTTACCTTCTTGTCTGGAGCCCGTCGTCAAATCTTTATGGTTTTTGCCGGATTTATGATGGTAGAAAAGTTTGGCTATTCGGTTTCGCAAATTACGGCACTCTTTTTAATTAACTATGTGGTGAACCTAGTTTTCGCCCCTGCTATTGGTCGCTTAATTGGAAAAATAGGTGAACGGAATGCGTTAATTATTGAGTACGTAGGATTAATTATTGTCTTCGCAAGTTATGCTGTCGTTGAGCATGCTCAATTGGCTGCAGCACTGTATGTAATTGATCACCTGTTATTTGCAATGGCAATAGCAATGAAAACCTATTTTCAAAAAATTGCCGATCCAAAAGACATTGCGGCTAGTATGTCGGTTAGCTTTACCATCAATCACATTGCAGCTGTGATTATCCCTGCATTATTAGGCATACTATGGTTAAGCTCGCCACAGTGGGTATTTATGATAGGCGTATTATTCGCACTGTGTTCCTTGATATTATCGTTAAATATTCCAGCCCATCCGCAGGCTGGAAATGAAACGAATTGGGGTAAATCAACTACTCTTACAACGAGTGAGAGATAATTATCACCCGCTTATTCACCGTTGAAGTATGAGAAAACGTTATGGCAGAAAGTCACCCCCAACAAACTAACAAAGACCAAAAAGCGAGTGTGTCTGCACGAAAAAAAGCATTATTGCTCGGAAAAATTCTCGGATTAGCCAGCGAAGATGATTATCGCCCTTCTCAGGCATCGATTACAGAACGTGCCCAATTTAGATTACAAAAACAGCAAGTTCAGCATCAGCTCAACCTTGAAACCATCTTTGCTTTAGCCCTCAACTATACTCCATCTGATGTTACTGGCGAGGACTTAGATCCTGACTGGAGTTACCAGTTTTTCCAGATGGCAGAACAAATTCAATCTCGACGAATGCAAGATTTATGGGCCAGAATTTTAGCCAGCGAAATTGTAAAACCTGGAAAATTTAGCCTAAGAACCCTTGCCACTCTCAAGAACTTGACCCAACGAGAAGCACAAATACTTGAAAAAGCATTAGGCATGTCTGTAAAAATGAATGCAGAAACTCGATATAAGCTATTAAGTGGTTATCGCATCAGTGGTGGTTTACAGCAGTATTTTAGGAAAACATCACAGGTGAATATTGGCTTATCTAAATACGGTTTACCTTACTCAAGTATTTTAACTCTCATGGATGCTGGCATACTGCATAACAGTGAATTCGAAACCGGCCTGCTTGATAAAAATTCCGATATTTTACTGTCGATGACCGAGCAGCAATTCAAAATTAGTCCAAAAAATAATAATTCACTCTTTAGTTACTACCGCTTCACCCCTGTGGGCGATGAGCTTAGTCTATTGGTACAGGCCAATGTAGAGAACGAATATGTGAGAGCGTTGAAAGAAACGTTAAAGGCAGGGTTTAGCGTAAAGTAAACTCTAAAATAAATTAGTTTTGGCCTGAGTGAGCGAGTATACAAGCATGGCATGCGATAACCGCTCAGAAAACTTAGGCTAATTAGGTTTCACTTTTCAGTGATAGTAATGACTTCTCAGCTCCTTCGATATCTGTCTTATCCGAATCAACCACTCGCTCATATAAGTTAGAGTGCTGAGCTTTATGCATAGAGAATAGAAATTGTCTTAATGTTTCTCTAGATTCATCACTGACAACAATTGTCGCTGCTATAACGCCATTTTCAGAGCGTACAACTTGATATTCAATATCGAAACTAATGTCTTTGGTTAAAATTAACTTAGCCTGACGAGCCTCTTCAGTATCATCTATATTTGGAGCATATAACGTCAACCCAGTGCTTGAAAGAGACAACACATCGATGGCGAGATTAGTATCAAAATCAATGATCCTGACATTATCAAGTTCGTTCATTCGCCAGCTTCTGTCAGCGCCTCGCGTATCAACCACCTCGGGGATCCCCAGCTTAGGGACAAACTGTCCAAGTTCATCCATGGCAATATTTAAAGGGAACCATAATCGGTAATGGCTAATTTCAGCCAATAAAGTCAGTTGAGTTTTACCTAGCAAACTAGCTAAAGTTGCAGGTATTTCAGTTGTCACAGAAACGGTTTCATTAGGACCTTCTGGCACTTTCTTAACGGCAGAAGGTGTTTTAGCGAATAACTCACTAAAACAAGCTAACTCTTCTTTGGTTAAGGTGCTGTCCATTATCACTCCTTGAAACTGTATTTGTTATAATTTGTAACAATTCTATCATGTGAAATCTTAGCGTACAATTCATAGCCAACTTTCTTGGCATAAATCCTAATTAAAATAATAGGTTCTACTGCATTCGACATCGTGCAATAAGCGATGTAACGACACGTTTTATGGAGGATCCGCTTTAAGGGGCTCACTCAAATTTTGCAGTGCACACTTTACGATTTTCACATCGTTCAACTTGGCAATCGCAACCCATAAACTTGGTACGAATGAGCGGCAACTTTAGTTCAAAACAGTTATCCCAATTCAAGTCTTAGATAAATTCAAGCAAGTAAAAACCGGCCCTATATATTCAATTCAAAATGAACAAAAAAAGAATTTTACGCAATTAGATTGCGCGCAACTTATATTTGCAGTATTGTATATTTCATTGAGTGAGTAGCTAAGATTAATCCAACTGAATCACTTAATTTAACGTTCATTATTTTTCAATTAGGAGTTTTCATGGATATCATTTATTCAGCATCAGCAACAACAACTGGCGGTCGTGATGGTCAATCAACATCATCGGACAATAAACTATCGGTAAAACTTAGCACACCTAAAGAACTAGGCGGCGCAGGTGGTGAAGGCACGAACCCAGAACAGCTTTTTGCAGCAGGCTATTCAGCATGTTTTATTGGAGCAATGAAATTTGTTGCAGGACAAGAAAAGATAAGACTTAGCCCAGATCTTAAAGTTCAAGCTACCGTTGGCATTGGGGCTAATACCGCTGGAGTCGGATTTGCCATCGATGTCAAACTACGCATTAGTTTACCTGAAATGGATAAAACTGCGGCTGAAGCATTAGTAGAAAAAGCACATCAAGTATGCCCTTACTCTAACGCTACCCGCGGTAACATCAATGTTGAGCTAGTTGTAGAGTAAATTGAATAAGTCAGTTACCATTTTGAGCTAGGCTATTTTTCACCATTTGAAAATAGCCTAGTGATTGTAGAAGTTAGCTATAACTTATTGCACACTTAATTTAAGACCTAGTAAAAACTATGGTTCAAGTCTTTAAGTCCTCAACAATTTACACCTCACCCAATAAAGCAATATCAAAGTCATCGAGGCTAATCGACAAATTTAATTGGGCAATTTGTGATTCAACTTTTTGAATATTTTGATTAACAGCATCGAGGGTCAACGTATTATTATCTAACTCGTAAACCTGCTTTTGAGTGTGGTAGTAAAACAATAATATGGTAATCGCATCAGGTTCATTTTTATCAGCCGCAGCGACAATTTTAGTCAACTTTCGATAGATTCGGTTATGTAGCTGTTTCATTTGCCATACCCAATAAATATCATGCATAAATGGTTTAGTTTTAATGATATTCATAATAAGGCTACAAAAGACGACAGCTAAGATAACCCCCATCAAATTTAAGTGAAAATTACCAGTAGACTCACTTCCCGCGACGGGCGTTTGCCCAAAAAAAGCGATTAAAATAGCGCCAAAACCTAACGATAGTAAGGTTAAGCAACTCACCAACCCGATCAGTAATTTATTTAGCTGCTGCCGATATTGCTGCTTATTGATTGAGATTAACTTCATAATAATCCTAAACGTAAATGTCTAAGGCATTTTATCCCGAAAAATAACATTGCCCAAGAACTGACACACTCGACTTAATCAAGCATGTCATTGTTTTTGACGATACCGCACCACTAACATTATCACCAATGCGGTAATGGCTCCGCCAACATGGGCAAAATGAGCAATATTTCCAACAGAATATTTAGTTAATCCAAAGAACAGGTCACCAGCAATAATGAGTGGAACAAACCATTTAGCACTAATCGGCACAGGTAAGAAAATCAGCGATAACTTAGCATCCGGATAACGCATCGCAAAGGCCACTAACACGCCATACATCGCACCAGATGCCCCAACAACAGGCGCATGGTATATAGACATAAACTCAACCAGCCTATCCTTACCCAAGGCCTGTACTAAGTGACCATCAGCCATACCTTGCTGCAAAATGGTTTGAATATCATTTGTGCTGTAACCTAACGTTAAAATGTCATTGGTGATAGCGGAAAACTGATAGTAATTAGCGACAGTATAAATCAGTGCTGCCCCCAACCCTGTTACAAAATAAAAAGCTAAAAATCTTGGCGTCTTCCAAGTCTGTTCAAGTGGGGTACCAAATGACCACAATGCGTACATATTAAATAGAATATGCGCCACACTGCCGTGCATGAACATATGGGTGACTAACTGCCATAGAGCAAACTTTTCATTCAATGGAAAATAAAGCGCTAAGGACTGCAAAGGTTCAAACTTTAACCATGTACTCGCAATAAAAATAAGGACATTAATCGCCATTAAGTAAATAATCGACTGATTTTTGGCTGGCATATTAAGTGACCTTATTGTTGATATTGTCATGTTTTGACTAAATTCTACGACGTACTTTTCAACGCTTTTTTGATAAATTTCCCGAACGGCTAATAGCAAGTAATAAGCGCCCTACCAGTAAACTGCCTGCGGCAGTAATCCCCAAACCTATAATAGAAACGCCTTCATACAAAGGCGGTACGCCACTACTTAACACCATACACCCACCGAGAAAAATGGCGCCACTTAATACCCCATAAACCAAGCGATTAATAATCGTATCTAAACTTCGATGATTCAAATTAATATCAAACCGACCATTATTAATTTGCTGAGTTAATAACTCGATTTGTTCAGGCAAAGTATTAATGACACGTTGCCATCGATTAGAAGACGCCATGGTTTGTTTGAACATATATTGAGGCGACAACTGGGCAAGTTTCATCTTAATCGCATAAGGACGAATTGCGTCACCAACGCTTATGCTGCTATCTAATTGCTTAGATGCTCCTTCAAGCATGATGAGTACCCTCAGGAGCATCGAAACTTCTGTCGGAATAACTAGCTTATGATGGTGAATAATTCGAATAAATTCATTTAATACGGCAACTAGAGGGACTTCATTAATATCCACTTCCAAAAAGTCTTGTACAAAATCGCTAACATCTTTTTCAAGTAAGACTTTATCTAGCTTAGGCTGTGCCTGACACAATTTGATTATATGGTAAGTTAACTCTGCGGGATCTTTATCGGCAAGGGCAACTAATAAGTGCTGAAAGCGTAATTGAACGGCTTGGGTTAATTTTGCTGTCATCCCCCAATCCAATATACCTAACTGTCCAGACTCCAATACCCAAATATTTCCAGGATGCGGATCGGCGTGAAAAAAACCTAAATCAAAAATCATATCAAGATACACCTTGATCCCAGTTTCAGCTAAAGCTCTAGTGTCTACCTCAGCAGCATTTAGTTTGTCACCATCGGCAACGCTAAACCCCTTTAAGCACTCCATGACTAAAACATGTTTACCTGAAATTTCACGATAAACATGTGGAATATGCACTTTACTATTATCACTAAAGTAAGCACTAGCACGTTGCATACTGCGAGCTTCTTTCACGTAGTCGAGCTCATTCATTAGTGATTTAGTAAACTCAATAATTAACTTAGTCGGTTGATATAGTCTGAGTTCTTTATTGTATTGCTCAACCAACGACGCCAACATTTTTAAAATTTCGACGTCTGCAACAATTTTATCTTCAATACCAGCGTGCTGAACTTTGACGACAACGTCTTGGCCATCCACGGTGACAGCTTTATGAACCTGACCTACCGAGGCAGAAGCTAATGCATCAAAACTAAAGGATTGAAATAAAGTATCGAATGAGCGACCGAACTCAGCTTCAATGGTTGAAATGATCTGTTGTTTATTATCGGCAGGCGTATCAGATTGAAGCTTAGTTAGCTCGTCAGCAATCTCTTGACCAACCAGATCAGCACGGGTACTGAGTATTTGACCAAGTTTAATAAAAGCAGTGCCTAACTCACTGAATGCTAGGCGTAAACGAACTGCAATAGAAAGTGACGCAAGTTGCTGACCGCTCTCATTCACAAATACACTTTTAATAAACTCAGGATTACCTTCTTTGACCCAATTAGCTAAACCATACTTTACCAACACAGTTAGGATCTGTCGCGAACGCACCGAATGATTCATGAATTGCTTAACGTTAGTCAGCATCGCCCAACTCCCTGTTTACCCGATAAAATAAGCTTTAGTTTTCCAGATATTGATAAGACTTTAAAGTCATTACATCATCTAGCTAAAGCTAAGATAAAGCAACGAAAATCAATTAATGGTGATTCGGATAAAAGGAGTGAAAAAGGAATTGTACGGTTAATAAAATAAATGTGCAGAAAAGACAAAGGCCTAGCATTTCTGCTAGGCCTTCTAAATTTGGCAGGGGTAGCAAGACTCGAACTCGCAACCATCGGTTTTGGAGACCGCTGTTCTACCAATTGGAACTATACCCCTGTTGACGAGATGCATTATGCTAAAACCACCGACAAAGGTAAAGCATTATTTGCTTCAAACACTACTGACTGTGGGTTTTTCAGCCAAATTAGTAAAATTGAATACGCTTTGGCTTTACCTTATACAAATCTCTTTATCATATACGTTAATACTTCATAAGCAGATCAATCTATAGTGCATAAAAAGATAAGATTAGTTGTGCTATTTGTATTTATCGATTTAATGAGCTGTGGCTTACTGGCTAATGCTTAAATGAGTAACACTAAGTAGAACGAACATATATTGCAAGAGTTGGCCTCGATAACTAGGAGCTCACTCTGGTTACTCTGAGGTTGATAGATTAAGGCTCTATTACTTGTGGATACACTTAGTTAATAGGGTATAAGTTGATAGGGCATAACTCAATAATCACTGGTTCACTTCTGAGGGGTACCTAACATTTACTAAAAGCCTTGATATAAACATTCAGTATCTTATTAAGCGTGTTAGTTGAGTTAGCATCCCTAAATATTAACTGCAAAAGTATCTTTTATAATGGGGATTGTTGTTAGATAACAGAAATCATTGATAACCAAAACGAAAAAAGCCTCTACATTACTGTAGAGGCTTTCGTCTTTATGTTGGCGGAGCGGACGGGACTCGAACCCGCGACCCCCGGCGTGACAGGCCGGTATTCTAACCAACTG
>NZ_LKTL01000045.1:0-14254 GCF_001401775.1 Shewanella sp. P1-14-1
GAGCCAGTGAGCCAGTGAGCCAGTGAGCCAGTGAGCCAGTGAGCCAGTGAGCCAGTGAGCCAGTGAGCCAGTGAGCCAGTGAGCCAGTGCTAGCAAAGCAGCTTGATTAATGCATGCAAGGAATTAATGTGTGAAATTGATAAAATATGCAATGAAAGTTTGAATTTTAGATATAAAAAAACCGAGCCTAAGCTCGGTTTTTTAAGTGAGTAATTAATAATTACTCAGCAGCTTCAACTTCAACAGCTTCAGCAGCTTCAGGACGACCTACTAATTCGATGAAAGCCATTGGAGCTTTATCACCGGTACGTAGACCGCACTTTAGAATACGAGTGTAACCACCAGGACGTTCCTGGAAGCGTGGACCCAATTCTGTGAATAACTTACCTACAACTTCAGCGTCGCGGGTACGAGCAAAAGCTAAACGGCGATTTGCAACGCTGTCTACTTTAGCTAGTGTTATCAGAGGCTCAACTACGCGGCGCAGTTCTTTCGCTTTAGCTACAGTCGTCTTGATGATCTCATGACGGACTAATGAGCTAGCCATGTTACGAAACATAGCTTGGCGATGACTGCTGTTGCGGTTTAGTTGACGACCACTCTTACGATGGCGCATGACCTAATCCTTATAATCTTTAATCTTGTACTAACCTGGGACTTATAGGTCGTCTGCTAAACTAGCTGGAGGCCAGTTTTCTAGACGCATACCTAAAGATAGTCCGCGAGACGCTAATACATCCTTAATTTCAGTAAGAGATTTCTTACCTAAATTAGGAGTCTTGAGCAACTCAACTTCAGTGCGCTGTACGAGATCTCCGATGTAATGAATCGCTTCAGCCTTCAAACAGTTGGCTGAACGTACAGTTAGCTCTAAATCGTCGACAGGACGCAACAGAATCGGATCAAATTCCGGTTTCTCTTCGACAACGGCTGTTTCGGTAACATCACGTAATTCAACAAACGCATCTAACTGTTCAGCTAGAATTGTTGCAGAACGACGAATGGCTTCCTCAGGATCGATAGTACCATTAGTGGTCATATCAATAACGAGTTTATCCAAATCAGTACGTTGTTCAACACGTGCTGCTTCAACATTGTAAGCAATGCGAGCAACAGGTGAGAATGAAGCATCAACCAACAAACGACCGATTGGGCGATCATCGTCTTCAGTTTGTGCACGAGCCGAAGCTGGTACATAACCACGACCACGCTCAACGCGGATACGCATGCTGATATCATTGTTACCAGTCAAATGACAGATAACATGATCAGGATTCATGATGGTTACATCGCCATCATGAGTGATATCTGCTGCAGTAACAGGGCCTGTGCCTGACTTACTTAACGTAAGTAAAGCTTCATCTTTACCCTCGATGTTTACTGCTAGACCTTTAAGGTTAAGCAATATCTCTAGGATATCTTCTTGAACGCCTTCCTTACTGCTGTATTCATGCAATACACCGTCGATTTCGACTTCTGTAACTGCACAGCCAGGCATAGACGACAATAAGATTCGACGCAACGCGTTGCCTAATGTGTGACCAAAACCACGTTCTAGTGGCTCTAGCGTAACCTTGGCACGAGTTGGGTTAACCTGCTCTATGTCAACGAGACGCGGTTTAAGAAATTCTGTAACAGAACCCTGCATTGTGTCCTCTCTTGTTTGTTAGCCTTACTTAGAGTAAAGCTCGACGATCAGCTGTTCGTTAATATCCGCAGACAAGTCGCTACGTTCTGGTAGACGCTTGAAAGCACCTTCCATTTTAGCGCTGTCGACTTCTACCCATGTAGGCTTTTCGCGTTGACCAGCCACTTCTAAAGACGCTTTGATACGTGCTTGAGTGCGTGACTTTTCACGGATGCTTACAACATCATTCGCAGACACTTTGAATGACGGAATGTTAACAACACGACCGTTAACCACGATTGATTTGTGGCTTACTAATTGACGTGATTCTGCACGAGTCGCACCAAAACCCATACGATAAACAACGTTATCTAAACGAGTTTCTAAAAGACCAAGTAGGTTTTCACCAGTGTTGCCTTTTAGACGTGCGGCTTCTTTGTAGTAGTTACGGAATTGCTTTTCTAGCACACCGTACATACGACGAACTTTTTGTTTCTCGCGTAGCTGTAAACCGTACTCTGATAAACGTGGCTTACGAGCGCCATGTTGACCAGGTGCAGCTTCAAGCTTACACTTCGAATCGATTGCTCTCACACCGCTTTTTAGGAAAAGGTCTGTACCTTCTCTGCGGCTGAGCTTGAGCTTAGGACCCAAGTATCTTGCCATGATCTTTCTCCAACTATCCTATATACGCAGTGTTATACACGACGCTTTTTAGGTGGGCGACAGCCATTATGAGGGATAGGTGTCACATCGGTAATGTTGGTAATTTTGTAACCAACAGCATTCAGCGCACGGATGGCTGATTCACGACCTGGACCTGGACCCTTTACGAAAACTTCAAGGTTTTTAACACCGTAGTCTTGAGCAGCAATACCTGCACGCTCAGCAGCAACCTGCGCAGCGAATGGTGTAGATTTACGTGAACCACGGAAACCTGAACCACCTGAGGTAGCCCATGACAACGCATTACCTTGACGATCTGTAATGGTGACAATTGTGTTGTTGAAAGATGCATGGATATGAGCCATACCATCTGCAACCTGTTTACGTACGCGCTTACGCGGAGAACGTGACGGAACTTTAGCCATTTTGGTTTACCTTCCCGTTACTTTCTAATTGGTTTACGTGGACCTTTACGCGTACGCGCATTGGTCTTAGTACGTTGCCCACGAAGAGGCAGGCTACGACGATGGCGGAGACCACGATAACAACCAAGATCCATAAGACGCTTGATGTTCATTGAAATCTCACGACGTAAGTCACCCTCTACTGAGTATTTGGCAACTTCTTCGCGTAGAATATCTATTTGAGCTTCGCTCAATTCCTTGATCTTAGCATCTTCAGCGATTGAAGTAGCTGCGCAGATTGCTCTAGCGCGTGTACGTCCAATACCAAAGATAGCAGTCAATGCGATGACTGTATGCTTTTGATCAGGAATGTTAATGCCAGCGATACGGGCCACTATGCACTCCTTAAATGTTAAAGGCCAACTGCGAAAAGCCCGAAAGGATACTCGACAGTCGACAAATTTGCAAACATTATTTGCTCAGCTCAATATTGAGCTGAGCAAATATCTTTTTTTTAGCCTTGACGCTGTTTGTGTTTTGGTTCAACACAAATCACACGTACAACGCCACTACGCTTGACGATCTTGCAATTACGGCAGATCTTCTTCACGGAAGCTCGAACTTTCATTTCATCACTCCGTTAAAGCAACTAGCGTCCAAAGCGATCTAAATTCGCTTTGTTTACTAAGTTAGCTTTCTTCATCACAGACTCATATTGATGTGACATCATATGGGTCTGAACCTGAGCCATGAAGTCCATGATTACGACTACAATAATTAGTAGTGAAGTACCGCCAAAATAGAACTGTACTTTCCACGCAATTAACATGAACTCCGGAATTAAGCAGATAAAGGTAATGTAAATAGCGCCTGCTAATGTCAAGCGGGTCATTACTTTATCAATGTAACGCGAAGTCTGTTCTCCAGGACGAATCCCAGGAATGAACGCACCACTCTTCTTCAAGTTATCAGCTGTCTCACGCGGGTTAAACACCAACGCAGTATAGAAGAAACAGAAGAAGACGATAGCTGTTGCATACAATAATGAATACAGCGGTTGTCCTGGTGACACAGCTAAAGCGAAATCGCTTAACCATGACATAGACTCATTTTGTCCAAACCACTGAGCCAGTGTGCCTGGGAACAAAATTATGCTGGATGCAAAAATTGGTGGAATCACACCCGCCATATTAACTTTAAGTGGTAAATGTGTACTTTGCGCAGCAAACACCTTACGGCCTTGTTGACGCTTTGCGTAGTTAACGACGATACGACGTTGACCACGTTCTACAAATACTACCAAATAAGTTACAGCAAATACGATTACCGCTAATAACAACAGTACCAGTACATTCAAATCACCTTGACGAGCTTGTTCAGCCGTTTGGCCGATAGCAGAAGGTAATCCAGCAACAATACCTGCGAAAATTAATATCGAGATACCATTACCAATACCACGCTCGGTAATTTGTTCACCTAGCCACATTAGGAACATCGTTCCTGTTACTAAGCTGACAACTGCTACAAAGTAAAAACCAAATCCTACATTGGCAACTAGGCCAGGTACTAGGCTTGGTAAACCTGTCGCGATACCGATTGATTGGAGTGTACCCAACACAAGCGTTCCGTATCTTGTGTATTGACTAATTTTCTTTCTTCCTGACTCGCCTTCTTTTTTCAATTCAGCAAGGGCAGGATGAACTACAGTCAATAACTGCATGATAATCGATGCCGAAATATACGGCATGATACCAAGAGCAAAGATAGAAGCACGCTCTAAAGCACCACCCGAGAACATGTTAAACATGCCTAGGATGGTATCTTTTTGTTGAGCAAACAACTCTGCTAACACAGCTGCGTCAATACCAGGAATTGGCACAAACGAACCGGCTCTAAAGACGATAATCGCACCAATCACGAACAGGAGACGAGTTTTCAATTCTGATAAACCGCCTTTCGCGCTTTTTAAATCAAGTCCTGGTTTTGCCATCGACGTATTATTCCTCGATCTTACCGCCGGCAGCTTCAATAGCTGCACGAGCACCTTTGGTTACCTTAAGACCTTTTACGGTCACTGGGCGTTCAATGGTACCTGAAAGAACGATTTTCGCAAACTGTATGTTGCGAGTAATTACGTTCGCATCTTTCAGAGCGTTCAGGTCGATAACATCACCGTTAACTTTTGCTAGTTCGAGTAAACGAACTTCAGCTGAAACCAAAGCTTTGCGCGAGGTAAAACCGAATTTAGGCAAACGGATTTTAAGTGGCATTTGACCACCTTCAAAACCGATACGCACACCGCCGCCAGAACGAGACTTTTGTCCCTTGTGACCACGACCTGCAGTTTTACCTAAACCAGAACCAATACCACGACCTACACGCTTAGGAGCAGATTTAGAACCTGCTGCTGGAGATAGAGTATTTAAACGCATTATTAATCCTCCACCTTAACCATGTAGTAAACTTTATTAACCATACCGCGAACTGAAGGAGTATCTTCAAGTTCAACAGTGTGGCCAATACGTCTTAGGCCTAGACCTAATAAACAGGCACGGTGCTTTGGCAAACGACCAATGGCACTCTTTGTCTGTGTTACTTTAAACGTTTTAGTAGCCATGGTGCATTAACCTCGAATTTCATCAACATTCAGGCCACGCTTAGCTGCAATTTGTGATGGTGACTTCATGTGCACCAACGCATCTACAGTTGCGCGAACGATGTTGATCGGGTTAGTAGAACCGTATGCTTTAGACAGTACGTTATGAACGCCTGCAACTTCCAATACGGCACGCATTGCGCCACCGGCGATAATACCGGTACCTTCCGATGCTGGTTGCATGTAAACACGCGAACCAGTGTGGCGACCTTTAACTGGGTGATGCAAAGTACCACCATTCAGTTCTACAGTTACCATGTTACGGCGGGCTTTTTCCATTGCTTTTTGAATAGCAGCTGGAACTTCGCGCGCTTTACCATAGCCATAGCCAATCTTACCATTACCATCACCTACCACTGTTAGTGCGGTGAAGCTAAAGATACGACCACCTTTAACTACTTTAGAAACACGATTAACTGCAATTAATTTCTCTTGCAAATCGTCTTTCTGCTGAGCTTCTAATTTAGCCATTTTTATAACCCCTTAGAATTTCAGGCCAGCTTCACGAGCTGCGTCAGCTAGTGCTGCTACGCGTCCGTGATACTTGAAACCAGAACGGTCGAATGCAACTGTTGTTACACCTTTTTCGATCGCACGCTCAGCAACAGTTTTACCTACTGCTTTAGCCGCGTCTACGTTACCGGTACTCTTTAGTAGTTCTTTAACCGCTTTCTCAACGGTTGAAGCAACTGCCACCACCTGAGCTTCAGGATTAATAACCTGAGCATAAATGTGACGCGGTGTACGATGTACAACCAGACGGTTCACGCCCAGCTCTTGGATCTTCTTACGAGCGCGAGTAGCGCGGCGTAAGCGAGATGTTTTCTTATCCATATCGCGTTACCTACTTCTTCTTAGCCTCTTTACGGCGTACTTGTTCGTCTGCATAGCGAACACCTTTACCTTTATAAGGCTCTGGTGGACGGTATCCACGAATCTCAGCAGCGACCTGACCAACTAACTGCTTATCAACACCCGAAAGTACGATATCAGTTTGGCTAGGACACTCTGCAGTAACACCTGCGGGCAGTTTGTGAACCAATGGATGTGAGAAACCTAAAGTAAGGTCAAGGTCTTTACCAGCAACTTTTGCACGGTAACCAACACCAATTAACTTTAATTTCTTAACAAATCCTTCAGAAACACCAACAACCATGTTATTTACTAGTGCACGAGCTGTACCAGCTTGAGCCCAAGCGTTAGCAACGCCTTCAACTGGACCAAACGTTAATACGCCGTTTTCTAGAACAACACTTACCGCATTGTTGATTACTCGAGTCAAACTACCTTTAGCACCTTTTACGGTAATAGTTTGTTCGTTTAAGGTCACCTCTACGCCGGCAGGAATAGACACTGGTGCTTTTGCTACACGTGACATACCTAGCTCCTTACGCTACGTAGCAGATAACCTCACCACCCATGCCATTTAGGCGGGCAGCACGATCGGTCATCAAGCCTTTAGAAGTGGACACAATTGCGACACCCAGACCGCCCATCACCTTAGGAAGTTCGTTTTTACCTTTGTAAATACGAAGACCTGGGCGAGATACGCGCTGGATAGTCTCAACGACTGGTTTGCCTTGGAAATACTTTAAAGTGATTTCTAATTCAGGCTTGGCTTCTTCTGCTACGGCGTAGTCAGTAATATAACCTTCGTCTTTAAGTAATTTCGCAATTGCTACTTTTAACTTAGCTGAAGGCATCGTTACCGATACTTTGTTAGCAGCTTGGCCGTTACGAATACGTGTTAACATATCCGCAATAGGATCTTGCATGCTCATATTAGCTTACTCCGTGACAAGTGCTTACCAGCTGGCCTTACGCAGACCAGGAACTTCACCACGCATAGTTGCTTCACGTAGTTTAATACGGCTAAGACCGAATTTACGTAGAACACCATGTGGGCGACCAGTTTGATTACAACGGTTACGCTGACGCGACGCGCTAGAATCACGAGGTAGAGCTTGTAACTTAAGTACAGCATCCCAACGATCTTCTTCAGAAGTATCAGGAGCGCTGATTAAAGCCTTAAGTGCTAAACGCTTTTCAGCATATTTAGCTACGAGCTGTGCACGCTTTGCTTCACGTGCTTTCATAGATGATTTTGCCATTATGCTACCCTTATTTCTTGAATGGGAAGTTAAATGCGTCTAACAAAGCACGACCTTCTTCATCATTCTTCGCAGTAGTAGTGATAACAATATCCATACCACGAATCTTATCGATTTTATCATAATCGATTTCTGGGAAGATGATTTGCTCACGCACACCCATTGCGTAGTTACCACGACCGTCAAACGCTTTTGCGCTTAGGCCACGGAAGTCACGAATACGTGGGATTGCAATGTCAACTAAACGCTCTAAAAATTCCCACATACGCTCACCGCGTAGGGTAACTTTACAGCCAATAGGGTAGCCTTCACGGATTTTAAAACCAGCAACTGATTTACGTGCAACAGTTACAACTGGTTTTTGACCAGCGATTGCAGTCATGTCACGAAGCGCATGCTCCATAACTTTTTTGTCTGCAACTGCTTCGCCTACACCCATGTTAAGGGTGATTTTTTCAATCCGAGGGACTTGCATGACACTGGTATAGCCGAACTTTTTAGAAAGTTCTGCAATAACAGTCTCTTGATATTTATCATGCAGTTTCGCCATCGTTTACTCCGTTTACTTAATGAGTTCACTATTCGATTTAAAGAAACGGACTTTTTTGCCGTCTTCGAATCGGAAACCAACACGATCTGCCTTGCCTGTGGCTTGGTTAAAGATCGCTACGTTTGATGCTTGTATCGGTGCTTCTTTCTCGATAACGCCGCCAGTTACGCCCAATTGTGGGTTTGGCTTTTGGTGTTTTTTAACAAGATTGATGCCTTCAACAATCAACTTACCAGTAGGTAGGACTTGAGAAACTTTTGCGCGTTTACCCTTGTCTTTACCTGCTAGTACAATTACTTCGTCTTCACGACGGATTTTAGCTGCCATTTTGAAGCTCCTTACAGTACTTCTGGTGCCAGAGAGACGATTTTCATAAACTGCTCGGTACGCAATTCACGTGTCACTGGTCCAAAAATACGAGTACCAATCGGTGCAAGGTTTGCGTTAAGCAAAACTGCTGCATTCCGATCGAAGCGAATGACAGAACCATCTGGACGACGTACGCCTTTCTTAGTACGGACTACCACCGCGTTATATACATCACCTTTCTTCGCTTTAGCGCGAGGAATTGCTTCTTTTACAGAAACCTTGATGACGTCGCCGATACCGGCATAACGACGATGAGAGCCACCCAAGACCTTAATACACTGAACTCTACGAGCGCCACTGTTACACGCGACGTCTAGAGTCGATTGCATTTGGATCATTTTAAGTGCTCCGCTATCGTTACTACACAAATCCCAACATTGGGATCATCATTTCGACCATTTTATAAACTAACTTGTAAATTAATTAGGTTAACCTAACTGACAACAATTTAGTCAAAAATGGCGCGCAAGTATAACACCAATATTTTGGATTGCATAGCAGAAAAAAACAAACGGCCCCAATCTTTGGAGCCGTTTACTATAACCTAATGAAAAATTAGGCCTTTGTTACTACTTCAACTAGTGTCCAAGACTTAGTCTTAGAAAGAGGACGACACTGACTAATAGTCACTACGTCACCTTCATTACACTGATTTGTTTCGTCATGTGCATGGATCTTAGTTGTACGCTTAATGTACTTCCCATAAATAGGATGTTTCACTTGGCGTGCAATAGCAACAGTAATAGACTTGTCCATTTTGTTGCTAAGTACTCGACCTTGCAAAGTACGGATTTTATCAGACATTACGCACCTGCCTTAGAAGTAATAATGGTCTTAACACGTGCAATGTTACGACGCACTAATTTCAATTGATTCGTTTGAGTCAACTGACCAGTAGCGTGTTGCATACGCAGGTTAAACTGCTCACGCAGCAGACCAAGTAGTTCAGCGTTAAGTTCTTCAACGCTCTTTTCTCTTAGTTCGCTCGCTTTCATTACATCACCGTCTTAGTTACGAAGGTAGTCTTAATAGGAAGCTTGGCAGATGCTAAAGCAAACGCTTCACGCGCTAACTCTTCAGATACACCATTCATCTCATAAAGAACCTTACCAGGTTGAATCTGACATACCCAGTATTCAACGTTACCTTTACCTTTACCCATACGCACTTCAAGAGGCTTAGAGGTAATTGGCTTGTCAGGGAAAACTCGAATCCAAATTTGTCCTTGACGTTTAATGTGACGTGTCATGGCACGACGTGCAGATTCGATTTGACGTGCAGTTAAACGGCCACGGCCGACTGCTTTCAAACCGAAAGTACCAAAGCTAACTTCAGTACCGTTCGCTAGACCACGGTTGCGGCCTTTGAACATCTTGCGAAACTTCATACGTTTAGGTTGCAGCATTAAAGTTTCTCCTATTTACCACGAGGCTTGCGCTTAGGCTGCTGCTTCGGCTCTTCTAATGCTGGGATGATACCGTCTAGAACTTCGCCTTTGAAGATCCAAACTTTAACACCAATCACACCGTATTGAGTGTGACTTTCAGAAGTAGAATAGTCGATATCAGCACGTAAGGTATGTAGAGGTACACGACCTTCACGATACCATTCAGAACGTGCGATTTCAGCACCGCCTAGACGGCCGCTCACTTCAACTTTGATACCTTGAGCACCAATGCGCATTGCGTTTTGAACTGCACGCTTCATAGCGCGACGGAACATAACGCGACGCTCTAATTGCTGTGCAATACTGTCAGCAACAAGCTTTGCGTCTAACTCAGGCTTGCGGATCTCAGCGATGTTGATTTGAGCAGTAGTGCCTGTAATTTTAGATACATATGCACGTAATACTTCAACGTCTTCACCTTTCTTACCAATCACAACACCTGGACGGGCAGTGTGAATAGTAACGCGGATGCTCTTCGCAGGACGCTCGATAACGATTTTAGATACTGATGCAGCCTTCAATTTCTCAGTGAGATATTGACGAACTTCCCAGTCGCTGTGCAGGTTATTTGCATAATCTGCTTTATCGGCGTACCAAGTAGAGATCCAAGGCTTTGTGATACCCAGACGGATACCATTAGGATGTACTTTCTGTCCCATTGCTCTCTTCTCCTAGCGATCTGATACAACCACAGTAATGTGGCTGGTACGCTTCATGATACGATCAGCGCGGCCTTTGGCACGAGGCATGATGCGCTTCATTGTTGGTGCTTCGTCAACGAAGACTTTACCAACTTTAAGCTCATCGATATCTGCACCTTCGTTGTGTTCGGCGTTTGCGATAGCTGAGTCTAGTACTTTTTTAACCAGTACGGCGGCTTTCTTAGGGCTGAAGGTCAAAATCTCAAGTGCCTTAGAAACAGGCAATCCTCGAATTTGATCAGCAACTAGACGGGCCTTCTGCGCAGACGTACGGGCGTAACGATGTTTAGCTAAAACTTCCATCTTATGTCTCCCGTATTAACGCTTCTTCGCTTTCTTATCTGCAGCATGGCCGCGATAAGTGCGAGTTGGTGAAAATTCACCAAGCTTATGACCGATCATTTCGTCAGTTACGAACACAGGTACGTGCTGACGACCATTATGGACAGCGATGGTCAACCCAATCATATTTGGGATGATCATTGAGCGACGAGACCAAGTCTTAATTGGCTTTTTGTCTCCCGCTTCCATCGCTTTCTCTACCTTCTTCAGCAAGTGTAGGTCAATGAAAGGACCTTTCTTGAGAGAACGTGGCATGGGCGAATCCTCTTACTATTTATTACGACGACGTACAATGTACTTGTCGGTGAGCTTATTACTACGAGTTTTATAACCCTTAGTTGGCACACCCCATGGACTCACTGGGTGACGTCCACCAGAAGTACGGCCTTCACCACCACCATGTGGATGGTCAACCGGGTTCATTGCAACACCACGAACTGTAGGGCGTACGCCTCTCCAGCGTTTAGCACCTGCTTTACCTAACTGGCGTAGCATGTGCTCAGCGTTACCAACTTCACCGAATGTTGCACGACAATCAACTGGTACTTTACGCATTTCGCCAGAGCGAAGACGTAGAGTTGCATATTGGTTATCACGAGCAACAACTTGAACATAAGCACCAGCTGAACGCGCGATTTGAGCACCTTTACCAGGCTTCATTTCTACTGCGTGCACAACACTACCCACTGGGATGTTGCGAAGCGGCATTGCGTTACCAGTTTTGATGTCTGCATCCAAACCAGATTGGATTGCGTCACCAGCTTGCATACCTTTAGCAGCAAGGATGTAACGACGCTCACCGTCTGCGTATAGTACTAACGCGATGTTAGCTGTACGGTTCGGATCATACTCAAGACGTTCGATTTTTGCAGGGATACCGTCTTTATTGCGTTTGAAGTCAATAATACGGTAATGCTGCTTGTGTCCACCACCTACGTGACGAACAGTGATACGACCAGTATTGTTACGGCCACCACTTTTAGATTTCTTAGCCAACAGGCCTGCAAAAGGTTTCCCTTTATGCAAGTCGCTGTTCACCACTTTAACAACGTGGCGACGACCTGGAGAGGTTGGCTTACACTTAATAACTGCCATGATAATTCTCCTTTGCTTACTCAGCGCCGCCAACGAAATCGATGTCAGCACCAGCAGCTAAAGTTACATAGGCTTTTTTCCAATCGCTACGACGACCAACACGGCCACCAGTGCGCTTAGTTTTACCTTTGTTTACCAAAGTGCGGACACTATCAACTTCAACTTCAAAAAGCTTCGCTACAGCAGCTTTAATCTCTGCTTTAGTCGCATCGATTGCTACGCGGAAAACTACAGTGTTGTTTTTCTCAGCAAGCACAGTGCTCTTTTCAGAGATATGTGGAGCAAGAATAACTTTTAGCAAACGTTCTTCGGTGATCATGCTAGCATCTCCTCGATTTGCTTCACTGCATCAGCAGTAACAAGAACAGTGTTAAACGCGATTAGACTAACTGGGTCAAGACCCGCTACGTCACGTACGTCAACCTTGTATAAGTTGCGTGCTGCTAAGAATAAATTCTCATCAACATCTGCAGTAACAATTAGAACGTCTTCTAAGTTCATTTCTTTTAGTTTAGCTTTCAGCTCTTTAGTTTTAGGAGCTTCAACACCAAAAGATTCAACAACGACTAAACGCTCTTGACGTACCAATTCAGAAAGAATGCTTTTTAAAGCACCACGGTACATCTTTTTGTTAACTTTTTGGCTGTGATCTTGAGTTTTAGCAGCGAATGTTACGCCACCGCCACGCCAGATCGGGCCTTTAACACTACCGGCACGAGCACGGCCAGTGCCTTTCTGGCGCCAAGGCTTTTTGCCTGAGCCAGTTACTTCCGCACGAGTCTGTTGAGCACGAGTGCCCTGACGCGCGTTTGCAGCGTAAGCTACAACTACCTGATGAACCAATGCCTCGTTAAAGTCACGGCCGAAGGTAGTTTCGGAAACTTCAAGAGCGCTTTGCGCGTCTTTCAATACCAATTCCATTACTATCTCCTCAGACCTATGCTTTAACGGCTGGCTTGATAATCAAGTCACCATTGGTAGCGCCAGGAACAGCACCTTTTACCAATAACAAGTTACGCTCTGCATCTACACGTACAACGTCTAGATTTTGAGTAGTGACTTGCTCGGCACCCATGTGGCCAGACATTTTCTTACCTTTGAAAACGCGACCAGGTGTCTGGTTTTGACCGATAGAACCATTAGATCTATGAGCCAAAGAGTTACCATGTGTCATATCTTGAGCGTGGAAGTTCCAGCGTTTAATACCGCCTTGGAAGCCCTTACCTTTAGATTGACCAGTAACATCAACTTTCGCTGTATCAGCAAAGATATCAACGTTAAGTTCAGCACCTACTTCAATGCCTTCACACTCACCATCTGCCAAACGCAATTCCCATAAGCCACGACCAGCTTCTACGCCGCTCTTAGCAAAATGACCTGCTTCTGGTTTGGTGATGCGATTGGCTTTTTTGGTACCAGTAGTTACTTGAAGAGCACGGTATCCGTCAGTTTCTAAAGTTTTCACTTGAGTAACACGGTTACCAGCAATTTCAATTACTGTTACAGGGATTGAAGCGCCATCTTCTGTGAAGATGCGAGTCATACCCACTTTACGACCAATAAGACCGATAGCCATCTTTCAAACCTCTTCTAAGGATCTCAATTAACCTAAGCTAATTTGAACGTCGACACCAGCGGCAAGATCTAAACGCATTAATGCGTCTACAGTCTTTTCAGTTGGCTCTACGATGTCAACTAAGCGCTTGTGAGTACGAATTTCGTATTGGTCACGAGCGTCTTTGTTGACGTGCGGAGAAGTCAAAATGGTATAACGTTCTTTACGCGTAGGAAGTGGAATAGGACCACGAACCTGTGCGCCTGTACGCTTAGCAGTTTCAACGATTTCCGCTGTTGATTGATCGATCAGACGATGATCAAATCCTTTCAAGCGGATACGGATTCTTTGGTTCTGCATTGACCAGAGCTCCTAAAATGCACACATAAAAAATCACCCTCTAGCTTCTTCCCATTGGAAAAGCAGAGCGAGATGATTTAACCGTAGACTCCCAATCGGAGTCAATTATGAAAATGTATAACCCTTATGGTTAAACATTATATTACACTGTCTAGGACAGCGAAGGGGAATTATACAGATATCAGATGAGAGATCAACCCCTTCGAACAAAAACTCTTCAATCTAGTTAGTTTGTTCAAGGCGGTGGATTTTACACAGTTCAATTTAAAAAGCAACAGAAACAAAAAAGGAAGCCGAAGCTTCCTTTTTAATGTGTTAACTAACTTCGCTATTAAGCAACGATTTTAGCTACAACACCAGCACCAACTGTA
>NZ_LKTL01000046.1:0-11499 GCF_001401775.1 Shewanella sp. P1-14-1
GTACCTGAGATTTCAGCAAGAATAGCGGGTTCTTTAGGCTTACGCGCTTCGAATAAGTCAGCAACTCGTGGCAGACCACCGGTAATATCGCGAGTTTTAGACGATTCTTGAGGAATACGTGCTAAAGCATCACCAACATTAATTTGCGCATTATCGTCTTTAGAAACAATCGCATTACCCGGTAAGAAGTATTGCGCTGGTACGTCTGTACCAGGGATCATAAGATCGTTACCCGCCGCGTCGATTAGACGGATAGCAGGACGCATTTCTTTACCAGCGGTAGGACGTGCACCAGCATCAATAACAACAACAGAAGATAGACCGGTTAAATCGTCTGTTTGACGCGTCATAGTAACGCCTTCAATCATATCAACGAATTTAACACTACCAGCAACTTCAGAGATAATAGGATGCGTATGTGGATCCCAGTTAGCAATGATAGCGCCAGAAGTTACTTCTGAATCTTCAAGTTGTTCTAATACGGTACCGTAAGGAACACGATAGCGTTCTTTCTCACGACCTAACTCATCGATAACCGCAATTTCAGATGAACGCGATACGATAACCAGTTTATCATCGATACTCTTAACGTATTTCGCGTTATGAAGTTTCAATGTACCGTTATTCTTAACTTGTACGTTGTTTTCTGCAGAGTCACGAGATGCAGCACCACCAATGTGGAAAGTACGCATCGTAAGCTGTGTACCTGGCTCACCAATCGACTGAGCAGCAACAACACCAATCGCTTCACCGTGGTTAATAATATGACCACGTGCTAAATCACGACCGTAACAAGCAGCACAAACACCAAAGTCTGTGTCACAAGAAATTACTGAACGAACAATAACTTCATCAACACTGTGCTCTTCTAGAAGATCACACCATGACTCGTCTAGTAATGTGTTACGCGGCGCAAGTACTTTTTCAGTACCAGGCTCTAATACATCAACAGCGACAACACGACCTAGAACACGTTCACGAAGCGGCTCTTTAACATCACCACCTTCAATCAACGGCTTCATGGTCAAGCCTTCTTCTGTTCCACAGTCATCTTCAATAACAACTAAATCTTGTGCAACGTCAACAAGACGACGAGTTAGATAACCCGAGTTAGCTGTTTTCAGTGCGGTATCGGCAAGACCTTTACGCGCACCGTGAGTAGAGATGAAGTATTGTGATACGTTCAAACCTTCACGGAAGTTCGCAGTAATTGGGGTTTCGATGATTGAGCCATCTGGCTTAGCCATCAGACCACGCATACCAGCTAACTGACGAATCTGCGCAGCACTACCACGAGCGCCCGAGTCAGCCATCATATAGATGCTGTTAAACGAATCTTGCTCTTCTTCTTCACCATCACGATTAATAACAACTTCTTTTTTCAAGTTGTCCATCATCGCTTTAGAGATCTTATCGTTGGTGCTTGCCCAAATATCGATAACTTTGTTGTAGCGCTCACCAGCTGTTACAAGACCTGATTGGAACTGCTCTTGAATTTCAAGCACTTCACGTTCAGCTTCTTCAACTAAGGTATATTTCTCGTCAGGAATAACCATATCGTTGATACCAACAGAGGCACCAGAGATAGTTGCGTAACGGAAACCGGTATACATTAATTGGTCAGCAAAGATAACAGTATCTTTTAGGCCTAAT
This sequence comes from Shewanella sp. P1-14-1, assembly GCF_001401775.1. Classification (NCBI taxonomy): domain Bacteria; kingdom Pseudomonadati; phylum Pseudomonadota; class Gammaproteobacteria; order Alteromonadales; family Shewanellaceae; genus Shewanella; species Shewanella sp. P1-14-1. Next base: position 1,654 of record NZ_LKTL01000046.1, read on the forward strand.
GCACGGTAACAAGTGTTCAGCAATTTAGAGATTTGCTTCTTACCCATGTTTTGGTTTACCAAATCAAATGGTAATCCTTCAGGTAAGATTTGCGATAACAACGCACGACCAACTGTAGTATCTACAATCTTACGTGTTTGTACTTTCTCGCCATTAGCGTCAATTGATGTTTCGGTTAAGCGAACTTTCACACGTGCATGCAATTCTGCTGCACCTGTTGCATATGCTTTTTCTACTTCATCAACAGACATGAATGTCATGCCTTCACCGCGACCGTTAACACATTCACGGCTGGTGTAGTAAAGACCTAGTACCACGTCTTGAGAAGGCGTGATTACTGGCTCACCGTTAGCAGGAGAAAGAATGTTGTTGGTCGACATCATTAACGAACGAGCTTCTAATTGAGCTTCAAGCGTTAACGGTACGTGCACAGCCATTTGGTCACCATCGAAGTCGGCGTTATATGCCGCACATACTAATGGATGCAATTGGATTGCTTTACCTTCAATAAGAACTGGTTCAAATGCTTGAATACCAAGTCTATGAAGTGTTGGTGCACGGTTAAGCATGACTGGATGTTCACGAATCACTTCGTCTAATACATCCCAAACTTCAGCTTGCTCGCGCTCAACCATTTTCTTAGCAGCTTTAATCGTAGTAGCAAGACCACGACCTTCTAACTTGCCATAGATGAATGGTTTGAATAGCTCAAGTGCCATCTTCTTAGGAAGACCACACTGATGCAGGCGTAAAGTTGGACCTACGGTAATTACCGAACGACCAGAGTAATCTACACGCTTACCAAGTAAGTTCTGACGGAAACGACCTTGCTTACCTTTGATCATATCAGCCAAAGATTTAAGCGGACGCTTGTTAGAACCGGTAATAGCACGACCACGACGACCATTATCTAATAGTGCATCGACAGACTCTTGTAACATACGCTTTTCGTTACGTACGATAATGTCTGGTGCAGCTAGATCTAATAGACGCTTAAGACGGTTGTTACGGTTGATTACACGACGGTAAAGGTCGTTCAAATCAGATGTAGCAAAACGTCCGCCATCTAGTGGAACTAGAGGACGTAAATCAGGTGGCAGAACTGGTAACACTTTTAAGATCATCCACTCAGGCTTGTTGCCAGAAGTGAAGAATGCTTCCATCAGTTTAAGGCGCTTAGTGACCTTCTTACGACGGGTTTCAGAGTTAATTGATGGTAACTCTTCACGCATTTGATCAATTTGTTCTTCTAAATTGATTGCACGTAGCAAGTCTAAGACTGCTTCAGCACCCATTTTAGCTTCGAACTCGTCACCGTATTCTTCTAATGCATCAAGATATGTTTCTTCTGTCAGCATTTGACCGCGTTCAAGGCTGGTCATGCCAGGCTCGATCACTACAAATGATTCAAAGTACAATACGCGTTCAATATCACGTAATGTCATATCAAGCATCAAACCGATACGACTCGGAAGTGATTTCAAGAACCAAATATGGGCAACTGGGCTTGCAAGATCAATATGACCCATACGCTCACGACGTACTTTAGTCTGTGTAACTTCAACGCCACACTTCTCACAAATAACACCACGGTGCTTCAAACGTTTGTATTTACCACACAAACATTCGTAATCTTTTACAGGACCGAAAATACGCGCACAGAACAAACCTTCACGTTCAGGTTTGAAAGTACGGTAGTTAATGGTTTCTGGCTTTTTAACTTCACCAAAAGACCAAGAACGGATTAGGTCTGGCGAAGCCAAACCAATTTTAATACCGTTAAATTCTTCAGTCTTGCTTTGCTGTTTAAGAAACTTTAATAAGTCTTTCACGTTTCTCTCCTGAAGGAGTTAAACCAGATGCTTTGCTAAGCAAAGCATCCTTGGTTACCAAACATTGCTTAAGAGCGATGCTTACTCTTGATCCAACTCGATATTAATACCAAGTGAACGAATTTCCTTCAACAATACGTTGAAAGACTCAGGCATGCCTGGGTGCATCTGATGGTTACCGTCGACGATGTTCTTATACATCTGAGTACGACCGTTAACGTCATCTGATTTAACCGTTAGCATTTCCTGTAGAGTATATGCAGCACCGTATGCTTCTAGTGCCCATACTTCCATCTCACCGAAACGCTGACCACCGAATTGAGCTTTACCGCCCAATGGTTGTTGTGTAACTAAGCTGTACGAACCAGTAGAACGGGCGTGCATCTTGTCATCAACTAAGTGGTTCAGTTTGAGCATGTACATGTAACCAACAGTTACTTTACGCTCAAATTCGTTACCGGTACGGCCGTCACATAATGTTAACTGGCCAGAATCAGGTAAGCCTGCAAGTTCAAGCATTTGCTTGATCTCTTTTTCTTTAGCACCATCGAAAGCTGGCGTAGCAACTGGTAAACCACCTTTAAGGTTTTTAGCCAGACGCAATACTTCATCGTCAGTGAATGAGTTGATGTCGACTTTCTGTAGAACTTCGTCACCTAATTCATATACCTGGCGGATGTAGTCGCGCAGTTCAGCAAGTTCACGTTGCTCTTCAAGCATAGCAGTAATACGATTACCGATACCCTTAGCAGCAGCACCTAAGTGAACTTCTAGTACCTGACCAATGTTCATACGCGATGGTACGCCCAATGGGTTTAGTACGATATCAACTGGATCACCAGTTTCATCGTATGGCATGTCTTCGATAGGACAAATCTTAGAGATTACACCTTTGTTACCGTGACGACCCGCCATCTTATCACCAGGTTGGATTGTACGTTTGACTGCAAGGTAAACCTTAACAATCTTTAGTACGCCTGGAGCTAAGTCATCACCTTGGGTGATTTTACGACGTTTAACTTCGAACTTCTTATCGAAGTCAGCTTTAAGCTCTTCATGTTGCTCGGCTAATTGCTCAAGCTCAGTTTGCTTAGCTTCATCATCAATAACTTGAATTAATACATCTTTACGTGGTAATTCAGCAAGCTTAGCTTGTGAGAAACCAGCAGATAGTAATAAGTTACGTGCACGGCTCAAAACACCTTCTTCAAGGATTTCGAACTCTTCGCCTAAATCTTTACGCGCTTGGGCAACATGCATCTCTTCAATTTCAAGAGCACGTTTATCTTTTTCGATACCGTCACGAGTGAAGACTTGTACATCGATGATAGTCCCTTTAACTGAGTTAGGAACACGTAATGAACTGTCCTTAACGTCAGAAGCTTTTTCACCGAAAATTGCACGCAATAGCTTTTCTTCTGGAGTCAGCTGAGTTTCACCTTTAGGTGTCACTTTACCAACTAGAATATCGCCGCCTTTTACTTCTGCACCAATGTAAACAATACCTGACTCGTCTAATTTAGATAGAGCAGATTCGCCTACGTTTGGAATATCAGCAGTGATTTCTTCGCTACCTAATTTCGTATCACGAGCAATACATGAAAGCTCTTGGATATGAATAGTAGTGAAACGATCCTCTTGCGCTACGCGCTCAGAGATTAAGATCGAATCTTCGAAGTTATAACCGTTCCAAGGCATGAATGCGATACGCATGTTTTGACCTAGGGCCAAGTCACCTAAATCGGTAGACGGACCATCAGCTAAAACATCACCACGAACAATTGGATCACCAACAGAACAACAAGGACGTTGGTTAATACAAGTGTTTTGGTTAGAACGAGTGTATTTAGTTAAGTTGTAGATATCGATACCAGCTTCACCTGGAGTCAATTCTGCTTCGTTAACTTTCACTACGATACGGCTAGCATCAACATAGTCGATAACACCGCCACGCTTCGCAGCGACAACAACACCTGAGTCAACAGCAAGAGTACGCTCAATACCGGTACCAACAAGCGGCTTATCAGCACGCAAAGTAGGAACGGCTTGACGTTGCATGTTTGCACCCATCAATGCACGGTTAGCATCATCGTGTTCTAAGAACGGAATAAGTGATGCCGCAACAGAAATAATCTGTTGTGGTGAAACATCCATATACTGAATATCAGCAGCACGCATAAAGGTAGATTCACCTTTATGACGACATGCGATTTGTTCTTCAAGCATACGGTTTGAAGAATCAATTTCGATGTTTGCCTGTGCAATCACATAACGGCCTTCCTCGATTGCTGATAAGTATTCAACTTCATCAGTAACCACACAATCAACCACCTTACGGTAAGGTGTTTCTAGGAAGCCATAAGAGTTAGTACGAGCGAAACTTGCTAAAGAGTTAATTAGACCAATGTTTGGTCCCTCTGGCGTTTCAATCGGACATAAACGACCGTAGTGAGTTGGATGTACGTCACGTACTTCGAAACCAGCACGTTCACGTGTTAAACCACCAGGACCAAGAGCAGAAATACGACGCTTATGCGTTACTTCTGACAACGGGTTGTTTTGATCCATGAACTGTGACAACTGTGAAGAACCAAAGAATTCTTTTACTGCCGCAGAAATAGGCTTAGCATTGATTAAATCTTGTGGCATAAGCTCATTCAGATCGCCTAGAGATAGACGTTCACGAACAGCACGCTCAACACGAACTAGACCAACACGGAATTGGTTTTCAGCCATCTCACCTACGCTACGAATACGACGGTTACCTAAGTGGTCAATATCGTCGACTTCATCGTAACCATTACGGATTTCGATGATTTTCTTCATAACGTGTACGATGTCTTCTTTAGACAGTACGCCAGCACCTTCATCTTCAGAAATCTCAAGACGACGGTTGAACTTCATACGACCTACTTTAGATAAGTCATAACGCTCTTCACTGAAGAACAAGTTCTGGAATAAGCTTTCAGCAGCATCTTTGGTTGGTGGTTCACCAGGACGCATCATACGGTAGATTTCAACTAATGCTTCAAGGCGGTTAGTTGTAGAATCAATACGTAATGTGTCTGAGATATATGCACCATGATCAAGATCGTTGATAAATAATGTATCAACTTCTTTAATACCCGCTAAAGAAAGCTTAGCTAGGTCTTCAAGGGTGATTTCAGCATTTGCACTAACTAATACTTCACCAGTATCTTCATCAATGTAGTCTTGTGCAGCGAACTTACCAACGATGTAATCTACTGGTACTTCAAGCTCAGTAGTGTTGGTTTTTTCAAGCTGCTTAATGTGACGTGCAGTAATACGACGGCCAGCTTCAACTAAAAGCTTACCTTCAGAATCTTTGATGTCGTAACTTGCAGTTTCGCCACGTAGACGATCTGGCACAAGTGCCATAACAAGTGAATCTTGCTTAATTTTGAACTCAATACGTTCAAAGAATAAATCCAAGATTTCTTGAGTAGAAAATTCAAGCGCACGTAAGATGATAGTCGCAGGTAATTTACGACGACGGTCAATACGTACAAATAATGAATCTTTTGGATCGAATTCAAAGTCAAGCCATGAACCACGGTAAGGAATAATACGTGCGTTATAAAGCACCTTACCAGATGAGTGGGTTTTACCACGGTCATGATCAAAGAAAACACCCGGAGAACGATGTAATTGAGAAACAATTACACGCTCAGTACCATTAATTACAAAGGTACCGTTCTCAGTCATCAATGGGATATCACCCATGTAGACTTCTTGTTCTTTAATATCTTTGACTGTGCCTGGTGCAGCTTCACGGTCATAAAGAACCATACGCAATTTAACGCGTAGTGGTGCAGAATATGTAACACCGCGGATCTGACACTCTTTCACATCAAAAACTGGCTCACCTAGCTTGTAACTGACATATTGCAGTTCAGAGTTGCCAGAAAAGCTCTTGATGGGAAAAACGCTACGGAAAGCAGCTTCAAAGCCACGTTCACCCGTAGGATCTTGATCGGTGAATTTCTTAAAAGAGTCTAATTGAATAGACAACAAATACGGAATATCCAAAACTTTTGGACGTTTTCCAAAGTCTTTACGAATACGCTTCTTTTCAGAATAGGAGTAAACCATGGGTTTCCTCTACTTACGAGATGTGACCAAGACTGAAATAATTCTAAGATTAAATCAGCACGTTTGCCCATCACCGTTAATGGCAAGAACCTAACCAGTAATCTCTGCTAGGAACTGCTAAAACTGGCGATAAACGGTGAATAAAAAATCGCCTGCGCATATAGCGCAAAAAAGGCCGACGGTTAAAAAACCGCCAGCCTCCGCCCGATTACTCGGGAGGTGGTAAGTTAGAGTATAACTTACTTAACTTCTACTTCAGCGCCAGCAGCTTCTAGATCAGCTTTAAGTGCTTCTGCTTCTTCTTTAGTGATAGCTTCTTTAACTGCAACTGGTGCAGATTCAGCCATAGCTTTAGCTTCTTTCAGGCCAAGACCTGTAGCGCCACGAAGTGCTTTAATAACAGCAACTTTGTTGCCACCGAATGAAGTCATAACAACGTCAAATTCGGTTTGCTCAGCAGCAGAAGCGCCAGCGTCGCCGCCAACAGCAACAGCAGCAGCTGCAGCAGAAACGCCGAATTTTTCTTCCATTGCTTCGATTAGTTCAACAACTTCCATTACAGACATTTCTGCGAAAGCTTCTAAGATTTGGTCTTTAGTGATAGACATAACAAAAAATTCCTATTGTACTGAATTCAATTAATTTAAGCGGCTAATGAAATATTAAGCTGCTTCTTTTTGATCGCGAAGAGCGGCCAATGTACGAACGAACTTGCCAGCAGATGCTTCTTTCATAGTCATCATTAACTGAGCTAGTGCTTCTTCGTATGTTGGTAGTTTCGCTAAACGATCAATATCTGCTGCAGGGATAACTTCCCCTTCAAAGGCTGCTGCTTTGATTTCAAACTTTTCTTGTTCAGCTGCGAAATCTTTAAGAAGACGCGCTGCAGCACCTGGGTGCTCATTAGAAAAGGCAATCAAAGTAGGACCAGTAAACGTGTCGCTTAGGCACTCAAAATCAGTACCAGCAACAGCGCGTTTAACTAATGTATTACGTACAACACGTACATAAACACCAGCTTCACGTGCTGCTTTACGCAGACCGGTCATATCACCTACAGTTACACCGCGTGAATCGGCAACAACTGCAGATAAAGCACCTTTGGCGGCTTCGCTGACTTCAGCAACAATCGCTTTTTTGTCTTCGAGTCTTAATGCCATTGGCTTTACTCCTGGATTCTACCTAGGGATGTCCCTAGTATTTACCATATTAAACACTTATGTGTTTAACGACTTACGGTGCAGATTTCCAGCAGAACAAAATCTATCTGGGGGGTCTGACACCGTCTACGTAGGAAATTAAGTTATCTTATGAAAACACCTACGGTCTTGGACGGAAATCTGCTCTCAACAATGTTGAAAAGCAGACCTCAACCCACAAAGTGCGCGGATTATATACTAATCCGCATCCTTTGTATATTACTTAAGGTCTTCCAAAGTAGCTTGGTCAACCACAACACCTGCACCCATAGTGGTAGAGATGCTGACTTTTTTCACGTAAACGCCTTTAGCAACTGCAGGCTTAGCCTTTTTCAGTGCTGCGACTAACGCTTCTAAGTTTTCTTTAATTTGAGCAGGTTCAAAATCCACTTTACCGATAGTAGTGTGGATAATACCATTCTTGTCGTTACGGTAACGAACTTGACCAGCTTTGGCATTTTTAACTGCATCAGCAACGTTTGGCGTTACAGTACCAGTTTTAGGGTTAGGCATTAAACCACGTGGGCCTAAGATTTGACCTAACATACCAACAACGCGCATTGCATCTGGAGATGCGATAACAACGTCAAAGTTCATTTCACCAGCTTTAACTTGCTCAGCTAGATCTTCCATACCAACTAACTCTGCACCAGCTTCTTTAGCTGCTTCAGCGTTTGCGCCCTGTGTGAACACAGCAACACGAACTTCACGGCCAGTACCATGTGGTAATACTGTAGCGCCACGAACGTTTTGGTCTGATTTACGAGGATCGATACCTAGGTTAACAGCAACGTCAACACTTTCTACGAATTTAGCAGTTGCTAATTCTTTTAATAAAGCAACAGCTTCATTGATATCGTAGCTTTTAGTTCCGTCGATTTTCTCGCGGATTACGCGCATGCGCTTAGTTAGCTTTGCCATTATATTAGTCCTCTACTACCAAACCCATTGAACGTGCAGTACCTTCAATTGAACGCATCATCGCTTCAACATCAGCACCAGTCATATCAGCCGCTTTAGTTTCAGCAATTTCCTGAACAGCGCTGCGCTTGATAGTACCAACTTTCTCGGTATTTGGACGGCCAGAACCAGACTTAAGACCTGCAGCTTTCAATAATAAGAAAGATGCTGGAGGAGTCTTAGTTTCGAACGTGAAAGAACGATCGTTGTATACAGTGATAACAACAGGAATCGGCATACCTTTGTCGAACTTTTCAGTACGAGCATTGAATGCTTTACAGAATTCCATGATGTTCACACCTTTTTGACCTAGAGCAGGACCAACTGGTGGAGACGGGTTTGCAGCACCGGCTGCTACTTGTAGCTTAATATAAGCTTCAATTTTCTTTGCCATGTCGACATTTCCTCAATTTGGGTTCAAACGCTACCAGCTACATGCCGATGAGCTCCCCTTGAAAACAACGGGTGCGGATTATACTAAAATCCGCACCCGCAAACAAATACTATTTGTATTTAATTTAATCAGCTCTTTTCAACTTGTTGGAAGTCTAGTTCCACAGGAGTAGAGCGACCGAAGATCATTACTGAAACCTTAACGCGGTTTTTATCGTAATCAACTTCTTCGATAGTGCCATTAAAGTCAGCAAATGGACCATCGTTAACACGAACAACTTCACCAGGCTCAAACATAACGCGATGAGTCGGTGACTCAACAGTATCTTGTAGACGCTGAAGAATGGCATTCGCTTCTTTATCAGAAATAGGTGCTGGACGATCAGATGTTCCGCCAATGAAACCCATTACACGTGGAATGCTTTTCACTAAGTGCCAGCTTTCATCATTCATTTCCATTTGGACTAATACATAGCCAGGGAAGAATTTACGTTCGCTTTTACGACGCTGACCTGCACGCATTTCAACAACTTCTTCAGTTGGTACAAGTACCTCAGCAAAGTAGTCTTCCATGTTGTGCATTTTGATATGCTCAAGTAGTGTTTTACATACACGGCCTTCATAGCCTGAGAATGCTTGAATCACATACCATCTTTTTTTAGCTTCTGTTGCTTCAGTCATGTAAATGCCTATACGCCAGTAATGAGGTTAACAACACGCAATAGTACCCAGTCGAAACCCCAAAGGATTACGGCTACGACAGCTGTTGCAGCAAGAACAATGAATGTTGTGTTTAGCGCTTCTTGACGAGTTGGCCAAACCACTTTACGTACTTCAATGTGAGCTTCACGAGCAAAAGATAAAGCTTCTTTACCTTTCACAGTTTGCAGTGCAATAAAGCCTGCAATAACAAAGGCAACAATTACGCCTAATGCGCGTACCACAACACTGGCTTCGCCAAATGCTTGGTTGCCAATAACAGCGGCGGCAATCAATATAACTGCTATGCCCCACTTAACAATATCCAGAGAATTATTCTGGTTTTCAGTATTTGTCGTCATCGGTTAGTTCCGTTACTCACTAAGACCTGAGCTTAAATTTGATAAATATGTACCACTATCAAATAGTACTTCCGAGTTTAGCCACGAAAAGCATCAGCTCAGGGTCAAAAATCGGCCATAGATTGTATTCTTATTCTAGTCAGTTCGCAAGGTCGACACCAGAGAACATAAGCAAAACTTAAAAAAAATCTATAAAACAAAAAAAGGAAGCCGAAGCTTCCTTTTTAATGTGTTAACTAACTTCGCTATTAAGCAACGATTTTAGCTACAACACCAGCACCAACTGTA
>NZ_LKTL01000047.1:0-9209 GCF_001401775.1 Shewanella sp. P1-14-1
GGCTCACTGGCTCACTGGCTCACTGGCTCACTGGCTCACTGGCTCACTGGCTCACTGGCTCACTGGCTCACTGGCTCACTGGCTCACTGACTCACTGGCTTGGATTGTTCTAATAATCAGTTCTCTAAGTTATGAACCTCTATGTGCAAGTAAACTGATCGAGTACCAAATTTAAGTCAAAAAAAATGCCAATCATGTGATTGGCATTTTATGATTCAAACGTGATTATTGGTATTTATAACCTTCGGTTTGCTTCTGTTCTGAATAGTCTAGCTTTTCATGGGTCTTACCCATTGCTTCAGCGACTTCAGGCGGCATATAGTTTTCATCATGCTTAGCGAGCACTTCTGTAGCTTCAATAGTGTCTTCGCTAATCAACACACCTTGTGCAACGATACCTTGTCCTTCACGGAATAAGTCAGGCAATAGGTCATCAAAAGTGACAGTAATTGCACCACCAAAAGCATCATGAATTTCAAACTCTACATGTAAGCTATTTGGGTCACGAACCATGGTTCCTTCTGTTACCATGCCACCAACTCGAATGCGTTGGCCGATTTCCGGTTTCTCACCTGTATCCTTCTTACCATTGACGATTTCATATGGAGTAAAGAATAAGTTCAAGTTTGAGTTAAGTGCATATAATAGCAATGAAGCAATACCAGCAACACCAGCAATCAATGCAACGGCAAGTGTGAGTCTTTTTTTACGTCTTGAGTTCACTATCTACTACTCCTAGTTTCTTTTAGGCGGTCTTCTCTTTCCATCTTTTTAGCGATTTCCAGTAAGACTTTCTTTTTTTGGCGAAGGCTTAAGAATAATAAGATTCCTAAACTGCCGAACGTAACACCGTATGACAGCCATACATAAAAAGCATAGCCGCCCATGTTTAAAAATTCTGAGAACGATTCGAATTGTATCATTTCGATGCCTCCGCTTTAGCTAATTCTCTTACCCAAGGGCGCATACCATTTCTAGCTAAAATTTCAGCTTTGTAGCGCACTAATGTTATTGCACCAATCATTAGACCGAAACCAAAGATATTGATTAGCAGTGGTGCAAGCATTTCCATCGGCATTGCAGATTTTTCAGTAATTTTAATCGTTGCAGGCTGATGCAAGCTACTCCACCAATCAACCGAGTACTTAATAATTGGAATATTAATGACGCCGACAATTGCTAGAATACCAGCTGCGCGAGCTGCTAGTACTTTATCTTCAAAAGATGCATATAGTGAAATGACACCTAGATATAAGAATAGTAGAACTAATTCTGAAGTTAAGCGCGCATCCCATACCCACCAAGTGCCCCACATAGGTTTACCCCATGATGCACCCGTTAATAATGCGATGAAGGTAATGACTGCACCAATTGGTGCAATTGAAGCAGCAACCCAGTCAGCAGTCTTAATTTGCCATACAATGCCAACGAATGAAGCTGATGCCATAGCCATGTATGCAGCCATTGACATTGAAGCCGCTGGTACATGGATATAGATAATTCGGAAACTTTCACCTTGTTGGTAATCCATTGGCGCAAACAACATGCCCCAAATAGTACCAACACTGATCAGCAATATGGCTGAAAAAGCAAACCAAGGTAATAGTGTTCCTGCTAATTTATATGCACGCTCTGGATCAGCGTAAGAATGAAGCCATTTCCACATATCAGTTTGTACTCACTCGTAATGATGCACCAATAGCAAATGGTGCCATAATTAATGATCCGACCAACATTGCACCAATAATGGCAAGTTGTCCGGTATAAGGTAAATTTAATCCTGCTGCATCTATAGCACTAGTTGCAAAGATTAAAACGGGTATATAAAGCGGTAAAATTAGCAAGCTAAGTAATACACCGCCTTTTCTCAAACCTACGGTTAATGCAACACCGATAGCTCCTAGAAGCGAAAGCACTGGGGTTCCCACTGTTAAGGTGAGTATCAGTGCAGTATAGCTATTGCTTTCTAAATGCAACAATACTGCTAATAGTGGAGCTACCAAAATCAATGGTACACCAGTTAAAATCCAGTGAGCCAATACTTTTGATAATACTAATATAGGCAAAGGCTGTGGACTTAACAGCATTTGCTCTAAACTACCGTCATTAAAATCTGCTTTAAATAATCGTTCTAGTGATAACATCGAAGCCAGTAGCGCTGCAACCCAGATAATGCCAGGTGCAACTCTAGAAAGAACCTGAGGTTCTGGGCCTATCCCTAATGGGAATAAGGTGACGACTAAAACGAAAAATAATAGCGGATTGAAAATATCGCCACGATGCCTGACCGCAATTTTTAAATCCCGTTGCAACAATGTCAGGAATGCTTGAGTGTAACTGATGCCTCTTTTCATTGTTGTACCTTATACGAAACGATAGTCTAATTTGATCTTGCGAAGGACATCATCGGTTATCAGACTCATGTCTTGGTGAGTGGTCATGATTACGCAGCCACCTCTTTGAGTATGTTCGATAAACAATTGTTCCAACTCTTCCACACCTTTTTTATCAATTGCTGTAAATGGTTCATCTAAAATCCAAATACGACAATTAGTGTGCCAAAGGCGTGCTAGTGCAGTCCTTCTGTGTTGGCCTGCTGATAAATGTCCAGCGAGTGCCTCTTCGAAGCCGCCTAGATTAACTTTTGCGAGTAAATCATAACTATCAAAGTCATCATACCCGCTTAACCTTAAATTGAAGTTAAGGTTTTCATCTGCTGTTAACTCACTTTTAACACCTGCTAAATGACCAAGGTAAAGTAAGTCTTCATTAAATTCGTCACGACATTGGTTAATGTCGGTATCAATGTATTGTATTTCGCCAGCGTAAGGTCGGGACAATCCGGCAATTATACGAAGTAAACTGGTTTTACCTGCACCATTTGGACCTTCGATTTGGACAATGTCACCAGCATTAATTTCAAAACTTAATTGATCAAAGAGAATGCGGTCTTCACGAATACAAGTTAATTCGTTTGCCCTGACTAACGATTTCTGTTGATTGCTGTCTGTCACTTAGCCCTCGTTAATGAGTTGAGGATGAATACACAATGAATATTAACATAAACACAATTAAGGGTTTAGCATTCAAGTCATCTATGTGCTAGGTATTTGAAGTGGTTCCAATAAAATACATCTTATGTGAACTTTTTCATGATTCTCTAATATATTACTGTATATCGGTTTATTGTCTTATTTTGAATGAGAAGGTGAGATTCTTATCACAAAAAGGTGAGTTTTATTGAAGTTTGTAGTAATCTGATGACGATTTAATAAGTCTGCCTGCTTGAAAGGTGGCATTGAGCTTTGAATTTATTTGCATTTAGGAACGATGAACATGAAAAAATTATTAGCAATGACTGCAGTTGCTGCATTGACTTTGTCTTCGAACGTTTTCGCTCAAGATGGCGAAGCTGTTTATAACAAAGCGTGTCAAGTATGTCACAGCATGGGAGTTGCTGGTGCACCAAAAGCACACGATGCCGCTGCTTGGGAGCCTCGTTTAGCTACTGGTATGGATGCATTAGTAGGTACTGTTAAAACGGGTAAAGGCGCTATGCCACCAGGTGGTATGTGTACTGACTGTACAGATGAAGATTACCAAAAAGCAATTGAGTTTATGTCTAAGTAATATTTAGCAGACTCAAAAAAACCGGCCTATAGCCGGTTTTTTTATGCGTACAAATTAGTACGCATTCAGTAGATTACTAATTTACTGTACAACAGTATCTAAAGTTAGAGTCGCTTCTTTACCGACTTCTACAGAAGCTACAACACCTTTTAAGTCACCAGTTTGAGCTTTAACGCTACCGTGTTTAGACAAGACTGCAATGATTTCGACATTTTCTGCATTGCTTAACTTAACATCACCACCCATAGACGTTGTATCATCTAATGTGACCGTAGTAGGTAGGCTGTTTGCGCTAATTTTGGTTGCTGCAAGTGGTACTTTAGGACCTTGAGTTGAACGAGCAAAGATAAACACCATGTCAGTTGAACTGACTTTATCAGCTAGCTCTGGTGAAATAACAATCTCAACATCGACAGTCTTAGCTGAAGTCCCTTGTGACATTGGGTTATGGTTACTGTCATTTGGCATAACGCCTGTTTCAGCAGAAATTCTCATTTTAGCTGATTCAATTGCATTCATTACTGCTGTGCGGTCAATATCGCTACGTCCACTATCTAAGATAGTTTGCCAAGCTGTAATCGCCGCTTGGTAGTCAGCTGTAAAGAATGAATCCATACCGACAAGCAGTAATGTTGATGGATCCTGTGGATCTAACGCCAATGATTCATCTACTAGCGCTTGGATCTGAGGATTCATTTGTTGGCCATTTTTGTAGTACATAGCTGTCGCTTTAGGACCAAGCAACTCTGCAGCTGTACCAACTAATTCCATTACTTTGTCAAATGATGCAATAGCATGATCAAACTGATTAGCTGAAATATATGCATGACCTAAACTGAACCAAGCTTGGCTATTTTCAGGATCTGCTTGAACTTGTTGCTCCATCATCTGTACGCGTTGAACCATGATTTGCTCGTTCGTCATACCTTGGTGCGGGCTTGCTTCAGCTTGTGGTGGATTAGCTATCTCTTTATATGCACCAAGCTGTTGATAGAAATATCCAGAAATAGCTAAAAGACAAATAGTCATCACTGATGGCCATAAGATCCCTTTTGCTTTTATTTTCGTATCAAGCGAATCATCGCCTTCTTGCTTCATATCTTGTAGAAGGCCAATTTCGAGTTCTTTTTTTAGTGCATCGAACTCTGCTTGATCAAGTAAGCCTTCTTCGAGTTCTTTTTCCAGAACGCTTGCACGTTCATTAAATAGCTCTAAGTTTGTTTGCTTACGCACGCCTGATTCTTCAGCAGATAACATTTTTTGCTGACGAAAATGTGGTACCCAAATCAGCATTAAACTGATTACTACGACAAGAGTAATAAATATCCAAAATGTGGTCATTGTTTCAATATTCACTTTTAGGTTGCTGAAAAAACAGGGCGGATTTGCCGCCTTACTTGAGCTAGATTATACGTAAAGATGATTCATTGAACAGTAATATACGAAATAACCGAGCCAGAATCGTCATAGTTGGGCACTGCTTCACAGATTATTAAGCAATAAAAAAACTTACGAAACTAAAGTGAACTTTTTCTGTCATATGCTGAACAGTTGATAACTAGGTGTTTTTTCTCTCCATTTTTTTGAGAATGAGACAAGTCACCCAGTTTTGCATGAAAGTGGCAGACATAAACAACAGCAACTACTAAAATATACACAAAATTCGTATTAGCTAATGTTAATATCACTGTTTTAAAGCATTATGTTAGATATGCGTTGGTTTAACCTTTTATATGGTTAAGGCAACTTTTTTAAAATTGAGGAATACCCATGATCCCAGAACTTGGACACTTCTCGCTCATTATCGGTTTGGCTTTCGCCATTCTTTTAATGACCGTGCCGTTATTTGGTGCAGCCCGTAAGGACCAGTATCTCGTAAGATATGCTTGGCCTATTTGTTACGGTATGTTCTTTTTTATCACTCTTTCGGTCATCAGCTTAGGCTATAGTTTTGCTGTTGATGATTTCTCTGTGGCATACGTTGCACATCACTCCAACTCACAACTTCCTATTTTCTTTAAAATAGCGGCAGTTTGGGGTGGCCATGAAGGTTCATTACTTTTCTGGGTATTTTCACTAACGGTTTGGGCTGCTGCAGTTGCTACCTTTAGTAAAGGCATGGAAGAAGTATTCATCGCTCGGGTGCTTTCAGTACTTGCAATGGTGATTGTTGGTTTCACATTATTTATGATTCTAACATCTAGTCCATTCGAACGTATTTTCCCAATTCCAATGGAAGGTCGCGACTTAAACCCAATGTTGCAAGATGTGGGTCTTATTTTCCATCCTCCAATGCTTTATCTGGGTTATGTTGGTTTTGCTGTTAGCTTTGCTTTTGCTATTGCTGCCTTAATGAGTGGACGTTTAGATTCTGCATGGGCTCGTTGGTCACGTCCTTGGACATTAGCAGCTTGGGTATTCTTAACAGGCGGTATCTCTCTTGGTTCTTGGTGGGCATATTACGAACTAGGCTGGGGCGGATGGTGGTTCTGGGATCCAGTTGAAAATGCATCATTTATGCCTTGGTTGATTGGTACCGCACTTGTTCATTCACTTATCGTGACTGAAAAACGTGGTGCCTTCCGTAACTGGACAGTATTACTTTCTATCTTTGCTTTCTCATTAAGCTTACTTGGTACCTTTATCGTTCGTTCTGGTGTATTGACCTCGGTACATTCATTCGCAGCAGATCCTAGCCGTGGTATGTTTATCTTACTATTACTCGGATTGGCGATTGGCGGCTCCTTAACCTTATTCGCATTGCGAGCAAGTGAAATGAGTAGCCCAGCTCGATTTGAATTAAAGTCTAAAGAAACCTTCTTATTAGTGTGTAACGTGCTACTGACAGTTGCTGCTGGTACCGTGTTACTTGGAACACTATACCCACTGCTAATTGATGCATTAGGTATGGGTAAGATTTCTGTAGGACCTCCATACTTCAACTCAGTATTCGTGCCAATCGTACTAGTGTTATTTGGCTTTATGGGTATTGGCCCGATAATCCGTTGGAAGAAATCTAAAGCGGGCGAAATTAAGCGTCAGTTACTTATCCCAGCAATCGTTGCTGCAGTGATAGGCCTTGCAACACCGTTTATCGCAGGTAACGAATTAAACCTTTGGGTTGTATTTGGTATTGGTGCTGCGACATGGGTAGCATTGGCAACCTTCAGAGCAGCTTATAACTTACTGACTGATAAAAACGGCAAATTTACCATTAACAAAATGGGCCGCAGCGAAATGGGTATGATCATTGCGCATTTAGGTATTGCTGTTTCAATTGTGGGTGCCACTATGGTATCTAACTACTCAATTGAGAAAAGTGTTCGTATGGGCCCTGGTATCAGTGAAGAGTTAGCCGGTTACACCTTTAACTACATTGAAACTAAAAATGTGGTTGGTCCAAACTACACTGCGCAACAAGGTCAGATAGAAGTTTATCAAGATGACAAGTTTGTCACATTATTGCGACCAGATCGTCGTCAATATAATGTACGTACAATGGATATGACTGAAGCAGGTATTGATTGGGGCTTATTCCGTGATTTATATGTCACGATGGGCGACCCATTAAGTATGACTCAATTTGCTGTACGTCTTAACTATAAACCATTTGTGCGTTGGATTTGGTTTGGTTCAATCTTTATGATGGTAGGTGGTTTCCTCGCAGCGTCAGATAAACGCTACCGTGTAAAAGAAACCAAAACTGCTAAAGATGATGCAGAACAAGCAAAATTAGCGACTGCTTAATATATCGGAGAAAATATGAAAAAGTTGGTGCTGTTTATACCATTGGTATTGTTTTTGGGGATGGGAGTTTTTCTATATCAAGGGTTATTCTTAAATCCGCAAAAGCTGGATTCAGCACTAGAAGGAAAGCCGGTACCGGCTTTCCAACTTGAACGTCTCGAGACGCCAGGTGAAATACTAACGGAAGCGGATTTAAAAGGTGAAGTGTCATTAATCAATGTATGGGCAACGTGGTGCCCAGCTTGTAAATATGAACACCCATATTTAATGATGCTAGCTCGTCAGGATATTTTACCGATTTATGGTATTAACTATCGTGACGAGCGTGGACCAGCTATCAGAGAATTAAGCCGTGAAGGTGATCCTTATGCGATTAACATTTTTGATAAAGATGGCCGTTTAGGTTTAGACCTTGGCGTATATGGCGCACCAGAAAGTTTTATTGTTGATCATAATGGTATTATCCGTTTTCGCTATGCAGGTCCGATTGATCGCAATGTTTGGAGTGAAACGCTTTACCCAATGATTCAACAATTACAAGCTGAAGCTAAGCAAGACGGAGTATAGGAATGAAAACATTAAAAATACTTGCTGGGTTTGTGGCAAGTTTAGTTTTGGCTTTCAATGTTATGGCAACTCCAGTAGATACTTATGAATTTAAGTCTACGGATAATCAAAAGCGAGCATTAAGCTTAGCGCATGAATTGCGTTGTCCACAGTGTCAGAATCAAAACTTAATTGATTCTAACTCTCCTGTTGCTCAGGACTTAAGACTTGAAGTCTACACAATGGTAGATGAAGGTAAAAGTGATGCTGAAATCGTTGATTTCATGACAAGCCGTTATGGTGACTTTGTACTATATAAGCCAAGATTAGATCCAAAGACCTATATTTTATGGCTTGGGCCATTTGTATTAATGCTGATCGCACTTTATGTTGCATTGGTTGTGGTTCGTAAACAGCGTGGTAAATCAACAGCTGCTCCGGAAATGTCTGAAGCAGAAAGAGAAGAACTCGAGGCGCTGCTAAAAAGCAAACCAAGTGAAGGTGAAAAATCATGAAAGCCGTGATTAAAGCACTCGTGTTAAGTGCATTAGTCGTAACGGGTATTGTTAATGCTTATCCTGGAATGGAAAAGCAACAACAGCATGTTAGTAATTCAACTTTAGATAAAATCAATGTACTTGAGAATCCTTTTCCAATTGCACACATAGGTTTTAGTGATGCAGAAGGTAAAGAAGTCGATTTTGAAGCGCATAAAGGTAAAGTCGTTATCGTCAACATGTGGGCGACCTGGTGCCCACCTTGTGTAAGAGAGCTACCAGCACTAGACCGACTAGAACAAAGCCTAAGTAAAGATGAATTTGTCCTTATGCCAATCTCGATCGATGCTGAAGGTACAAAACAAGTTAGTCCATTCTTAGAGTCAATTGGTCTAGCGTCGTTTAACTCTTATTACGATCCAAGACAAAACCTACGTGAAGTGTTTCCACTAGACACAATACCAGCGACCTTTATCTTGAATAAAGAAGGAGAGCTTGTCGCTTACGTTAGAACTTATGTTGATTGGGATGATAAAAACGCTATCGCTTTTTTAGAGCAGTTTCAGTAATACATATATAGAAGACAAACTACAAAGCTAAGTATTGCGTTTAAATTAAGCAAAATTACGTAGGATTGATTAAAAAAGATCGCTTTTGATGAAAAACTCATCAAGCGATCTTTTTTTTGCGTTTTTATTACAAAAAGCCCTTGCACGGTTTCATAATCTCCCTATAATGCGCATCCACTGACACGGCAACAGGCACTAGCCAACACTGAGTCAGCTTGAT
>NZ_LKTL01000048.1:0-7370 GCF_001401775.1 Shewanella sp. P1-14-1
CCCCTTGGTTGAAACCTCTGAATTAATCAGGGTTTACGGAGAACTGCAACCAGTTGCAACACCTAAAAACGAAAAAAAACAACACAAAGCAACACCCTCATATGAAGATTTGTTAAGTGCGATAGATATGCTAATAAAAGAGCAGTCTGAAATGAGAAAGGAAATAACAAGCCTCACTAACAGACTCGTATACAAACATGAGTCCCCTAGTGAGAATAGACCAGAGAATGATCCCCTGTGGCCTAAAAACGCCACATGCATCGCTGATATAGTTCTACGAAATGAAATTAAAAACAAATACAATAAGGGCGGATAAACCATTGCTTATCCGCCCCTTATTACTTACCTAATTTTTTTAAAGCACGCTCTAGATTATCTAGCTCTCTCTGTACCTTACGTCCATCATCTCCGGTAAATTCTATTTCAGCCTTACAATTACCGCAGTTGATTTTTTTTCCTGGAACCATTTCATTCACGTTTAACTTAATGCTTCTATTACAGCCGGGGCAATCTATATCAATCGGTATATTCATAAGGCCTCATAATTTAGGCGACATTCACCTCAGGTAAGAACTTTATATTGTCGGGCTTTTCCATATTTTCAGCCTCCCAAGTATCAAGCTTTGCTTGCATGTTAATCCAAACAGCAACGCCCGTTCCCGTAGACTCGGCTAACCTTCTAGCCATAGCATGAGAACACTTGGCTTTCCCATTAACAAACTCACTCAAAGCCTTTCTGGTAATACCCAAATATTCTGCAGCTGAAGTTATCGATAACCCCCTCTCATCCAAAACAGCAAATTTAAAAAATTCACCTGGATGCGTAGGTTTTCTTGTCTGCTTCATTTCTTCTCCAAATTCCCTCCAATTAAGAGGGAGAAATACCACTACAACCTTAATTATAGTGGTCTTTAAAAGCTAACGAGATTTTATCTTCTTTCCGTGGTAATCAAGATAATCGAGAAAAATCGCTCCATCATCTACTATCTGGAAAGTTATCCTCCAATTCCCGTTAACTTCAATACTATACACACCAGACCCAGACCCCTTTTTTTCAGAAAACTTTCTCTGAAAGATAGCTTTTAAGTCTTTTGGGTGGTGTGAACCATCAATAAAATCCAATATTTTTCCAATTGCATTTGTATGGTTAGAATTTAATCCTGACTCATCACCATTTTCGTAAAATTTCTTGAGCCCTTTATGTGAAAAACTTTTGATTGCCAATGCCAATACCTCCGAATGTAAGCTGTAATATTATTAAATAAATTCATAGTTTTATCCTTTTATTTGATTTCATTGTTACCAAATAACACTATCCAAACTATTGAATATATTTACTCTCTTCGGAGTGCTTCTCATAGGGTAGTCATTTGCAACAAAACAATAGTAACCTGTAACGTTACAGGTGTCAACCCTAAAACTGCGCGCAATTGGCAGTTATGTTAAATAGCCTACTTTACCCATCTAAACTCTCAGTTCAGAGTAAATAAACGACCAAACCTACAATTAACCAATATAAACCCGCCGAATGACCGTTAAAACCATTGAAAGTTTAATACGAAAAAACACATTCCACAGTATAAAAAAAGAACGGTAACAGCAGAGGGGGAATAGCGGTTTAAAGTCGAGTTTTCTGCACTTTTGTTTTCAGTGAAAACAAAAAAATCATAAAACTAAACCACTCTAGATAAAAATTTATAAGGTTTTTTCCAACTTAAAACGATAAAAAGACTTAATTTACTTTAAGCCTTTTAAGATACTCAAACCAGATAATTAATACTGAGTGGGCACAAACCCCTAATAGGAAGTTTGTTTATCAAAAACTGAGGGAGGGGGTATAAAGTTAATCCTATTTTTACATTACTTCTATAGGTTCCTGCGGGGGTGGGATAATAATAATATTATCATCCTTACTGTGACTGTTTGATTTCGAAACGGTGCAAGTCACTTTTATTGAGATTGCAGAACTACTTTCCCTTGCGCTAGCATTCATATATATCTCACCTGATGCTTTAGTACTATAATTAAAAAAAGATTGTGTCATTTTATAGCGTAAGTTTCGAACCTCTAAAATCCTTCTAGAAGGATAAGTATCACCACCTGTAGCAACTAACCAAAAGTCATCAGGCTTTTCAAACGCATCGATCTCAAACAATAAATCAACACCTTCTCCATAATCAAAAGGATACTGTTCATACTTTACCGCAGAAGTGGAGACCATTGAAAAGTCTTTATGCCTTTCTGGTACAGTGCACTTCCCAGGTGTTTCAACCGGTTCTCTATCACAGGAATCCTTAATATTATGTCGATTACTGTCTTTCAAATAATGCTTAGCATAATTACTCCCTTTGTTAACAAGGTCGTTATTGATATTCCCACCAACAGTTCCTAAAAGAGCGGCAGGAGAAGAGCTTCCTGCTACTTTAGCTGCAGCCCCGATAACAAATGAGTACTGATCATTATTATCTTTATATTTATCAGCCACTAAAAAAGCTGTGGTAGCTAAAGCTGATTTACTAGCATACTTCTGATCAGCCCCACCTTGAAAGAACATGTCAATACCTTTTTGAATGGCTGGATTATCTGAATAATAACTTCCTTTTTGGGATTCTATTATTGCAAGAGAACCATTAAGTGGTGCAACCTGATTAATGTTTGCAGGAGGTAAACTGTTCACGGGGCAATTTCCAGCATTACTTCCTTTTGCCCCATAAAAAAGGGAGCTATCAACTCCCGATACTACACCTTCACTATTTAGATATTTAGGTATATCCACCTCACCTATTCCTGATGAATATTGAGGGGACAGTTGCTCTTCTTTGTTGGGGACGTATTTAACAGGTTCATCTGTAGTTACACCAACTGTTAAAGCAAGTGAGCCTTTATCAGTAAGTTCATACCCAAAAACAATCGTCCGTTCCTCTGTTGATGGGGCGACACTGAATAGAGGATATAAAGTTGCATCTTGTCTCGCACCAAACGAGTCTGACAAATTAAAAACTTCACGACTTACATTTTTCATTGCTAGTGATATGTTAGGTTTACCTTTACTAAGAAGGTTATAAGGCCCTTTTACTACAGAAATTTTATCATTATTGGTTACCGATGTACGTACAACCAATAACCCTACGTCATCAGAATGCCCAGAAACTTGAAAACATTTCTTAAAAGACTCACCTTTGGGTATATGAAACTTTTTGTATTTAGGAATGTCGAATTCAGCTTCAAGTTTAATTAAGCTACTGGGATAACACTCATTAAAAATGTCGGGTGCAGGCTGTGGAGGTGATGTTGCACCAGCCTCAAAACCTATTAATAAAAGTCCTAACCCTACAATTTTTTTTATCATAAAAACTCCATTTTATTATTTACTCACGATAAATCTAATACCGCCCTCCATCAGTGGGGCGAGAGTAACATATGAGAGGGAGAATTAAACAATTCATTAACAACTTAGGTGTCACCCTCTACCAAGAGGTTAAATATTCGCCAATCAGCATGTTAATTAGGCCATCAGCCACTTGAAAAGGGTTACGTACTCAAGATGTATTCTCAGTGTATTTTTTGGCTCAATTGCTCCTTAATTTCAAGGACTCGATTTGACCAAGATTTCACTTCTGGAGAGTCAGCAGGCATATCCATAAGCTCATTAAGCTCTAACATTAAGCTCTCCAGTTCTGCCATTAATTCAGCTTTAGATTTCATTTTTAGGCGCTTCTGTTTTAAAGGTTATCTGCTGACTTTTATCTTGCAAAGAGCGTAAGTAAACGGGTTTAGATTCTACTGCGGAATAGTTTTTATCAATCATGTCGGTCGCATCTAAATGTGTAATCAGCGCCTTAACCGCCCCCCTATATTTCTCTGGAACACGCATAACCACGGTGTTTTCGTATTTTGTTTTTCTTCCTGCACCAGGGCGAGCACCACCATGTTGTTTCTTTTCCATAATTCCACCTTGAATAAGTTACAAATTCAAAGGTAAATTGATAATGTTACAAATTCAAGATATATTTTGATTATAAGTTGTCACATCAAGGGGGCTAAATGAATTACCCACTGCTCATAAGTCTTATTGCTATATCGGTTTTTCTTATCGTCTATGGGCGCTTTGTTTACAAGACTAGAAAGGAATATCTTGAAGCAAAAAAGGAAGATTAAACCCCAATATAAACGGACACAACGCCAATTCTTTCATGGCCTAATGCTCTAGAGATTTCTAGCCTGATTTCATTGTCTCTTTGTCGCTCCAAATCTGTCATTTCAGTGCGTTTTACCCCGCCATCGGCAGGGCATTTATGGCCTGATAATTCTTGATAAAGATCCCTAGCAAAACGATGCCTCAAGCCGTGGTTCCTATCTAACTTAGCTCTACCGCATTCGTGCTTATAAATCTCCAGCTGCTGCTTTAAATTACGATTAACAGGGATGAGATAACCGTCACCAACAGTGGCAGTAATACGATTTAATAAAGCGGTTTGATGTTGGTTAGTGATCGGGATAGTTCGTGGCCTACCGCCTTTGCATGTTGAACCTTTTAGCGTGATCGAATCGCCATTCCACCCCGTCTTAGGATGAAATAAAATAGCCTCTGTTTTTCTCAAACCAAACGCTCTTTGCAGTTCCAACGCCATTGATGTCGCTGGATCTTTAATGCTTGTCAATTTAACCAGGTCTAACTCTCTGGCCTTGGCGTTCGCAGCGCCCACCAAATCTCGCTTTGCAATTCCGTAAGCTTCATTTCCCTTATTTATTGCGTCTTTTTTACCTATTTTTTCAGCCCACCAACGCAATGCACTCATACGATTTTTAATCGTGCCAGTAGCGATATTTTCGCTGTGCCATTGCTTAACCAAGTGCTCAACATGCTTTGGCTTGAGGGATTTGACGCTCATATTGCGAAATCCACCGACTTTTAGCTGGTCAGCACACAAGCGTAAAATGTCAGTGCGGTTTTTTTGGGTTGCAAAGCCTTCCTGCTTAGCTCTCATCGCTGACTGATGCTGCTGCTTACAAAGCCTTGTCAGCTCCCACTTTAAATTATGTTTACCCTTCGCCATAAGCCCTACTCATTCATTGTTTAAAACTTTTACCTTCAATAAATTCAACTTCAGTCGGTTAGTTTTCTAAGCCATTTCATACCCGAAATGTGAATATGAAAGCCGCTTTTAGCGGTAAGCTTTGTTGAATTAATAGCCTAAATTAAGCCGTTTGCAGTCAGCTCTTTTGAACTTTAAAAATCCTGCAAGGTGATGTTGGGATTTCCTATTTGCCAATCGGTTGAAGGTTAAGTGTGCTCCTGATTTAGTGTTGAAATTGCGTGCTTACACCCAATTTGATTTGGAGCTTTAAAGTTGGTTTCAGTGAAAACCAATCTGATATTTCCATATTTTAATATTTTGATATAAGCATCGAGGGATGCGAGATTTGAACCTCAATTCTCTATCTGTTTTTTGTCGATGACAAACGGAAAGTTGCTATTAGCAACTTTTGAGAATGTTGCTGTGATTGCAGTTTGGAGAAGTGAAGCCAAGGAGCACTGTAGGTTTGCCGTATCTGTCACTTGCCGTTCCTCCAAGTGACAGATACTAGGGCTATCAAACTTGAAACTGTTACTTTTTTCAAATTTGATATTCAAGCAGAGAAATTAGCCACTTCTCATGGACTGATAGACTTCGCTAATCGGCCCATGCTCAGAGGCGCCAGGAAGCGTTTTAGCTCTTTTGTTGATTCAAACCCCACAAGTCCACGCTTTTTAGCTAAAAACGTCTTAAACCTTGAATTAGACCCCTTAGATTTGATATTCCTGCCAGACAGTTGCGAAGCAACATGCTTTTAAATCAAGTTCCAACTTCAAATACCGGTTAACGGCCGTAGGCAAAGCGAACCTTTCGGTTTTCGCTTGTTTTCGGCCTTGGCGTTAGCCAAGAAATGCCGATTCATTTTTTCTTTGATGTGGATTTATCCACAATGCTTTTACCTTTTAAAAAGATCGTTTTTAGATCGTTTTTAAAAACGTTTTTAGGGAAAGTGGTGATCGCTACAGGCCAGTTGCGCCAAGGCTTACAGAGGAGTAAAAAATCGCAAATGTACCCTTTTGATGGTGAAATGTACCCTTTTGATGGTGAGGTGTACCTTTTTGATGGTTTAAGTGTACCTTTTTGATGGTCTAATCCACAGCTTACAATCTAAATGTACCAGCAACCGATGAGGTTTGACTTACTAAGTGTACCCATGATAAAAAAGGTACAAATTCTAATTGTACTTAGTTGATGGTTATGGAAGTTGCTGAAAATAAAGAATACAAGATGACAGACCTGCAAATATCGATTAGTCACGCAATAACTCGTGCAGCTCACGGACTGACGCTAGTTGAAAAACGTATTGTAGCCCTATTTATTGCAAAGTTTGATAATAGTAAACACAGAAAGGCATTAGGGCGTGTAATCCCAGTCCAAGACGCCACAATCAGAATTACAGCAGCAGAATACTCAGAAACTTTCGACATCCCGATGAACATTGCTTATAGAGATTTATTGAAAGGTACAGACAAATTCTTTGACCGTTATTGGCGTGTAATACAAGACACTCCAAAAGGGAAAAAAGAATTTAAATACAACTGGCTTGAAGGGGTAGTTTACCACCACGGAGAAGGGTGGGTTGAAGCAACGTTCGGGCAAAAGACAATCCCACACTTAGTGTTCAGCCTTAAGGACCAATACACAAAATACAAACTTAAATCTACAGTAGCCCTTACCAGTGGTTACTCATGGCGCTTATGGGAACTAATGGCGCAGTTTGCTAATACCAAAAAACCAGCCAATGAAGAGCGCTTGATTCGCATTTCATTAAAAGACTTCCGCCATGCTATGGATACGCCCAAAAGCTACAAATACTCTCAAATTAGGCAAAAAGTTATTGAACCTGCGATTGAACAAATCCTCACACAGAATGAAATTGACGTAACCTGGAGAGCTATTAAAAAAGGACGCTCTGTAGATAGCCTTGAGTTTAAATTTAAACCATGTGATCAATTGAATTTATTTTAACACTACCATCCTATAAAACCTTAAAGAATAGTTGGGCTAGCTGCTAACCCAAAAGTAATGCTGTACAATAACTGCAACACAAGCAACACCTCATCTCTTGATGAATAGATAAAAGGTGCAACATGGCTAAAGTCAATCTGTCACAAGCAGCTAAACTAGTAGGTAAAAACAGAACTACGATATGGCGGCACATTAGCACAGGTAAGCTTTCCATCGAAAGAGATAGGGATGGGCTCCCCTTGGTTGAAACCTCTGAATTAATCAGGGTTTACGGAGAACTGCAACCAGTTGCAACACCTAAAAACGAAAAAAAACAACACAAAG
>NZ_LKTL01000049.1:0-6120 GCF_001401775.1 Shewanella sp. P1-14-1
TGGTACCCGAGGCCAGACTTGAACTGGCACGCCTATTAAGCGAGGGATTTTAAATCCCTTGTGTCTACCGATTCCACCACTCGGGCAAACTCTGGTAACTCGTCAAAACGCGTTACAAAATTTGTTTTTCAAC
The DNA here is from genome assembly GCF_001401775.1 of Shewanella sp. P1-14-1. Classification (NCBI taxonomy): domain Bacteria; kingdom Pseudomonadati; phylum Pseudomonadota; class Gammaproteobacteria; order Alteromonadales; family Shewanellaceae; genus Shewanella; species Shewanella sp. P1-14-1. The sequence goes on from NZ_LKTL01000049.1 coordinate 134, forward strand.
GTAAGCAATCGGTTGCCGCCGCTGATGTGGTGCATACTTTACTGATTTTTCAGATTGGATCAACATAAAAATGAAACTTATTGTTCAAATGTCCATTTTGCGAGCAAATCGCATAAAAACACAGCGCGAAAGACTAATATATCACCGACTTATATAGACGACATCGCTAGCGCTTGATTGACTCGATGTTTGAGCTCAGGTAACAATTTCTCGGCAAACCACGGATTTTTTGCCAGCCATATATTATTTCTTGGACTTGGGTGCGGTAAAGGCAGAATTGAATCGGGGTATTTTTGCCAGTCTTGTACTGTTTGCGTTAAAGACTGTTTGGTTTCATTTAAATGATAGTCTTGAGCATATTTACCAACAAGTACGGTCAGCTTAATGTGAGTCAACTCAGCTAAAACGTGTTCACGCCAAGTTTGCGCACATATTTTTAACGGCGGTAAATCGCCACTTTTGCCCTTTCCTGGATAACAAAAGCCCATGGGGAGAATAGCGACTTTTTCGGGATCGTAGAATACAGCCTTATCTATGCCTAACCAGTCCCTTAGTCTATCTCCACTCGCGTCATTAAAAGGAATACCTGATTGATGCACAGCAAGCCCAGGAGCTTGCCCTGCAATTAAGATTCTCGCCTTCGAATGGATTTGTACCACAGGATTAACACCATGGGCGAACCTTGATTCACATAAACGGCATTGCTTGATCTGCTGGGATATGATGTCAATTTGAGCTTGTGTCATTCCATTCCTTTGTCATTAACCAAGCTCGCATGTTTAAGCCGATATGGTTTAACGTAAACTTGATATTTGTTGAGCGAGTTCGTTGAAACTTGGGCGCTGACTCACTGAGTTATTTAAACATTGTTCTGTCAATAATAATAACGACGTGAATAGCGTTTTGTCAGCCAAGTCACTACTTTCATGTAAAGAAGATTGACTGTAATGTCCGAGAAGATCTTCTAACATATTGCCAAAGGCTCTCACTTCTATTGCTTGCATTTGATTGACTTGCGATACAGATAATTTATTTAAATCCGTCGCGGCGCCAAAGTCACCGAACAGAATATTTGCACTGTCATCTATCATAGTATTGTGCGCATAAATATCGCCATGACTGACTTTTTGTTGATGCAAATGGGCTAATGCACCAGCCATGCTCGCCATAACCTTTATAATGCTATCCAGTGAGATACTCATTTCATCCGCAAAGGTATCTCGTGTGCAGGTAATTAACGATGGTGGTAAACCTAAATTATAATAACCAGAAGGGATAATCTCCATAACTAAACCTAAGTCATCCCCCTCAGCAATTTGCGCTAACACTTTGATCAGATTTGGATGTTCACCTGCGCTTAAGCAACAATGAAGCTCATCTTTTGGGTATCCATCTGACGTAACAGCCCCTTTAAACATCTTTAACGCAACGGTTTGATGACTAGACGTTTGAGCACTATCTAATTGCGCCTTGTTCCATTGAGCTTGATATATCACCCCTGAAGCGCCTTGACCTAATTGATCGCCTAATACAAATTCAGATATGCTTGCTTGTAAAAAGTCTGCATGAGTTTCGCTACTTTGCGTCACAGGGTTTCCACTAAATGCCAGCCAAGCAAGCTTAGGGAGACTTAATAACCAATCAGGTACACTTGCTAACTTGTTGGCCGATATTCTCAGTAACTCAAGTTCATGACAGTTCTGCATTGAATCGGGTAATTGAGTAATCACATTCCCTGCTAAAGCACACTTCTTTAAGCGATGTAATTGCCCCATTGACTCTGGTAAATGAGTGATTTGATTGTCAGTCAAAATAAGCCAGCGGGTATCAACCGGAAAGCAATTCTCTGGAACTGATTCAATTTGATTGGCTTTAAAGCCAATCATTTCAAGTTTAGGGCACTGAGCAATGACAGATGGAATTTCGGTAAAACAATTAAATGAAAGGAACAGAATTTTAAGCTCAGCTAAGCTAGCAAACTCATCAGGTAAACTACTTAGTCGGTTATTTGAAAGATCAAGCACTTCCAAAGAGTCCGACAAGGTTAAAATCTCTAACGGAAATGTCGTTAATTGCTCTGCTATTTGTAATCGCTTGATGTGTTGCTGTTTTAGTTCACCGGACTGTAATTGAGCTAGCGTGTGCAATGGAAGTTCCTTCATCATATCGTCCATGGCAATGGACAAAAAAGCGCACATGATATGTTATTCAGGTCGTTAAGTTAAGCTATCTGATTAGATTGTGAAATATAACGAAATTGAATCACTTGCTAGATGTATAATAAATATCGCAAAATGTTATCACTACAACACAAGAATATCCGTTAAATGCCTGAACTAACCCCTATTAGCTTTTTTAGTCGCTTTGAAGAAGATATTTTATCTGGTGCAAAAACGATTACCTTACGAGATGAATCTGAAGCTCATTTCATCGAAGGCGAAACCCTCAGTGTGTCGACATTTGAAGACGAACGCTGGTTTTGCAATATTAAGGTTATTTCGATAAAGAAAGTGGCATTTCATCAGTTAGATGACACTCACGCTATGCAAGAGAATATGCCTTTAGACATGCTGAAATCACTCATACAAGAAGTTTACCCAGGCGTTGAACAACTTTATGAAATCAAATTTAGTCTGGTTTAATGCAATAACTTAACACAACAAACGGAAAGGACACCGACATATGCATTACCTTAGTTTATTACTGCTTTGGCCTGTCTATCTCGTGCAGGCCATTTGGGTAAAAAAAACGACATTACCATTACCAGAAGCAACAGGACTGCGAGAAGGAGTCGATAATCTAGCGCCTCATGATGGCTCATTAAATCAGGCATTAAATCAAACAGTCGACCCATTAAACCTACTCATTGTCGGTGACTCTGCCGCTGCTGGCGTAGGAGTGGAAACCCAACAACAGGCGCTTACTGGGCAAATTCTGTCTCATTTAAAATCACGTCATTCGGGTGTTAACACCCATCACATTCGTCAAGTTCATTGGCAATTGATTGCTAAAAGCGGTAGCAATACTCAAGCGTGTGTAAATCACCTTAATAAAGTGATCCCTGATAACAGCTCAAAAAATATAGATATCGCGGTATTATCCTTAGGCGTTAATGATGTACTAAGCCCCATTACAAGCAGCACTTGGATTCTACACATTAAGCAACTTTGCGATTTATTAAAAAGCAAACTTAATTGCCAACACATTATAATTACCGCAGTGCCGCCGATGGAGGCTTTTCCTGCTTTACCGCAACCTTTTCGTTGGTTTTTAGGCGCACGCGCCGCTGAATTTAATCTCGCTTTACAACTTTGGGTATCAAAAAGCGATTTACCCTGTGAACTATTAAATATGCGCGAATCGCTCACTGATGCGGTCATGGCTGAAGATGGTTTTCACCCTAGTGCTGAGGTTTATCAACACTGGGGTAAAATGGTGGTCGACCTCATCGAAGTGAACCAAAATCAACAAGTCGGTTAACTAAAAGCCAATCAATGATGGTACAAGACATTGTTGGCCATCATTGCATTAAGCATACTTAGCCAACAGTGAGTACAATTTTCCCAACATGTTGTTTTTGCTCAAACATCAGCTGAGCATCGTTAATCTTAGCTAAAGGAAAAACCTCTGCAATCACAGGGGCTATCTTTTTCTGCTCAATAGCCTTAACTAAATTTGGAAACACGTCTGGTTCAAGCACTGTGCAACCATAAAAACTTAAATCTTTTAAGTATAAGGTTCTTACATCAAGCTCAACGATAGCACCACCAATAGCACCGGATACCGCATAGCGTCCTCCTGGCATCAAAATATCTAACAATTGTGGCCATTGCTTGCCAGCCACCAAATCAATCACCACATTGACACTGTTTCGGCCTAAGCTTTTCACTAAATCAATATTACGCTCCAAAACTTGATCGGCTCCCAATGCAAGAAGTTGCTCATTCTTACTTGGGCTAGTTACAGCAATCACCTTAGCACCACGTGCTTTTGCTAACTGAATTGCTGCAGAGCCAACACCTCCAGAAGCACCAGTGATCAATACCGTATCCTTGGCAGTCACTCTAGCTCGAGTTAGCATATTTTCAGCCGTTGAATAGGAACATGGAAATGATGCCAACTCCTCATTAGAATACTCACTATCTATAGCATGGGCATGTTGATCGGCCACCACAGTATACTCTGCAAATCCTCCATCACATTCTGAGCCAAAATACCAAGGGCTCTCTAAACGTTTTCCTTTAGCAAAACGTAAACACGGCTCAATTAACACTCGCTGGCCTATTCTATTGCGGTTAACACCTGCCCCAACGGCCACTATCACACCACACACATCCGCACCTTGGATCCGTGGAAAAGTTAATGCATTACCTGACCAGCTGGCATCGTCGCTATCAGCATCAGATTTCGAGTACCAAGCCGTTCTGGTATTAATGTCTGTATTATTCACACCTGCGGCTAATACTTTTATCACCACATCTTCGTCCGTATAACTTGGAACAGCAATTTCATTGTTTAGCGCTAAGACTTCGGGGCCGCCATGGCCTAAAAGCTGAATCCCACTCATGGTAGGCGGCAATGATGTTGAAATGGGTGACATATTAGTGCTCCAGTAAGGTGGTGATTGTGATTTTGGTTGAGATAAACGCATCAGCACCTAATAAAGGCCATACACTTGATACGCCCTCGTGCAAGATGAATAATTGCGTAGCCAGATCAGGTCGTTGACAAACATTACCCAAGTAATGCTTAACTTGTTGTTTATGCGTATCTACCGCGTCTTTGATCGCTTCATTTTCAGGGAAAGCAGCAATGGCATTCATCGACATACATCCGTTAGGCGCATATTGCTCCATCCACTGCTGCAAGCGATCAAAAATACACAGCACAGATTCTGTCGCAGAAAATGATGTTGTATCTAGTTCCAAAAAAGATAAGTATCGTTGGTGACGATAATCTAACGCAGCGACAATCATTTCTTCTTTAGAAGGAAAATGTTTATACAAGGTTCTCAAACTCACATCACACGCTTTTTGTAACTGAGAAACACTCGGTTCAGCAAAACCAAACTGGCTAAAAACATCTTCAAGACTTGCTGCAATTTGTTGTTTAAGCACAAACACCCCCCACTAGTAGAACGAACACTCTACCCATAGTAGAGTGTTCGTTCTACTTTGTGAACTTATATTGATTAAACTGTGGGCTTGTTCAAAAAACAGTTAATTGAAATGAGCAAGTAATGCCCCAATTAGGCTTAGGCAGACACAAGCGACTTTCATACGACAAAGTTTTAATAAGGCGAGAAATGTTAACTTTTCCCCAAGAGGAAAATTTCAAATTTTAGATACAAAAAAGCCTCAACTTTCGTTGAGGCTTTTTCGCACCATACACTTAATACAATAAGTCGTATGTAAGCTCTTCATAGAAGAATAATGGTACCCGAGGCCAAACTTGAACTGGCACGCCCTATTTTAAAACGACGAGGGATTTATCTTTTGCCCTAGACGTAGAGGAAAATTCAAATTTCAGACACAAAAAAGCCCCAACTTTCGTTGAGGCTTTTTTGCACCATGCACCTTAATACTAATTCGTATGTAAATGATGGTATCCGAGGCTAAGCTTAAAATGGCGCGCCCTATCTTAAAACGACGAGGGTTGTATCTTTCGCCAACGCTCGAATTACAGGCACAAAAAAACCTAATTTTCGTTGAGGCTTTTTTGCACCATACTTACGTATGTAAATGATGGTACCCGAGGCCAGACTTGAACTGGTACGCGCTATCTTAAAACGACGAGGGATTTATCTTTTGTCCTAGACATAGAGGCAAATTCAAATTTTAGATACAAAAAAGCCCCGACTAATGTCGAGGCTTTTTTGCACCATACTTACGTATGTAAATAATGGTACCCGAGGCCAGACTTGAACTGGCACGCCTATTAAGCGAGGGATTTTAAATCCCTTGTGTCTACCGATTCCACCACTCGGG
>NZ_LKTL01000050.1:0-4395 GCF_001401775.1 Shewanella sp. P1-14-1
TGCTGTTAGAGTAGTTTTACCATGGTCAACGTGACCAATTGTACCCACGTTTACGTGTGGTTTACTACGTTCAAATTTTTCTTTAGCCATGATATTGCCTCAATCCAGACTCTTGGTAATGAAAACACATATAGAAAAAATCCGATGCATAAAATGACATCGAATCGATTAGTTATGGTGATTAAGCTTAGCATAAGACAGGAGGTGCTGATTTAAAGGATTTGACTGATCAACAATTCAGTTATCTGAACCATTAATCAATCAAGTCATTCAGCAATTTGGAGCGGATGGCGGGAATCGAACCCGCGTTATCAGCTTGGAAGGCTGGAGTAATACCATTATACGACATCCGCGCAACCTGAAAGGCTACCTAACTACCTTTAAAAAATGGTGGAGGGAGAAGGATTCGAACCTTCGAAGGCTGAGCCGTCAGATTTACAGTCTGATCCCTTTGGCCACTCGGGAACCCCTCCAGAAAAATGGTGCCGGCACCAAGAGTCGAACTCGGGACCTACTGATTACAAGTCAGTTGCTCTACCAACTGAGCTATGCCGGCTAATCATTTCGGAAACGGATATTAGGTAAATGTTGGCACAAGTGCAATAGAAAATGCATAAAAAAGCTAAAAAAAGTCTTAAATGCCGTTTTTTTGGGCTTTATTAGCTACTCACGCATAAAAATCAAGCGATTTGAAAGTTAGTGATTAACTAAGTTCAGTTTTTTATTGTTGAATATATTTTGTTGGTGTACTGTGCCTGACCTAAGGAAAGGACGTTATGACAGTAAATAAACCAATACATAAAACACTTTATCATTCATTTGGGCGTAAGCAATGGTCTGAGCTTCGTAATTCAGTCCCTCTTACACTAAGTGAAGACGAACTTGCCCGCTTACAAGGCATGAACGAGCAACTGTCTTTAGATGAAGTGACAGATATTTATTTACCGTTAAGTCGTCTTTTAAACTTGATCATCGACGCTCAACAGCAGCGCAGTGTAGTATTAGATCAATTCCTCAATCATAAACCACGTAACTCTCCCTACATTATCAGTATTTCTGGTAGTGTCGCTGTTGGTAAAAGCACCACAGCAAGGATTCTACAAGCGCTTTTACAGCGTTGGCCCCAACACCCTAAAGTAGAGTTAGTCACTACCGATGGATTTCTGTATCCTTTGGCAGAGTTAAAAGCTAAAAACTTATTAAAGCGAAAAGGCTTTCCAGAAAGCTATGATATGAAGATGCTCATTGATTTCATTTCAGCTATTAAAGCAGGTCAACCGCAAGTTAATGCGCCACTGTACTCTCATATCACCTATGACCGACTTACTGACCAAGTGCAACCAATTAACCAACCAGACATCTTAATTATCGAAGGTTTAAATGTACTTCAAACTGGCTTAGATCAATCACCTGAAAGTCGCAGCAGTTTTTTATCTGATTATGTGGATTTTTCAATTTACGTAGATGCAGATGAAGTGCTTCTAAAAGAATGGTATCTGCAACGTTTTAGAAAATTTCGTCAAGGTGCTTTTAGTGATCCGAAATCCTTTTTTCATCACTATTCAAACTTGTCAGATCAACAAGCCAATGAGACCGCAGCTAATATCTGGGATACGATTAACGGCCCAAATCTCCAGTCCAATATCAAACCAAGTCGTGAACGCGCTCACCTGATCCTTAAAAAAGGAGATAATCATTTGGTAAACCGCGTTTTACTACGAAAATAACCTCGTAGATTATAGCGTACCGCGTAGGCTAATCTCTCCACCTATATAGGCGGTTTGAACGCCATCGGTTTCCAAAATAACGCCACCTTGCGAGTCAATCCCTTTGCAAACACCTACAATTGACTTAGGTGACATGACCAACTCAATTTCTTTGTCGTAAAACAGATCATATTGTTGCCAGAGCGGAATAAACTCCGTTAAACCAGATACTTCAAACTTTGCTAGGTCTAACTTTAATTGTTTATGGAGTGCTAGGAGTAGGTTAGTTTTATCGGGCATTGTATCCAGAGAAGATAAATCACTCCAAGGCTGATCTATTTTTTCAGCCTGTTGAGCCGGCATACTCATATTAATACCAAAGCCAATGACCAAATTACATTCGTCCATAGACTGACCAGATAGCTCAATCAAGATACCTGCTAGTTTTTTATTGTCTTTGTAGATATCATTTGGCCACTTCAATCCAAGACCTTCAACACCAAATGTTCTTAGCGTTGACACGATAGAACACGCAATAACTAGGCTTAACCCCATTGCGGCATTCATTCCCTGGTTTATGCGCCAATAGAGTGAACCGTAAACATGTTGACCATAAGGTGATACCCATTGACGTCCCCTACGCCCCCTGCCTGCTGACTGATATTCCGCGATGCAAATATCACCACTATCTAGTTCATCAGAGTGCTGCAGTAAGAAAGCATTGGTACTGGCTATTTCATCAAAAAAGAAACACCTATCTTCAATCCTGTTTATAAGTACGGATTCATCAAATAAAGGCAGAGCTTTCGATAACTTGTAACCCTTACCTTTTACGCTGTATATATCAATCCCGTAATCAGCTAACTGCGCTATGTGATTATTCACTGCAGTCCTAGATAATCCAACTTCTTGTGCAATCATTTCTCCAGAAGTATAACGACAATGATCCAGCAGCTTAATGATTTGCTTCTTTTTGCTCCAATGCTCTGTCATTACAATTCCACCTCTCCGTGTGAACCTATTATTCTTGGTTCTGGCTCCAGTTTGATACCAAACTTATTATAAACAGTGTCAATAACATGATGCGCCAGTTTTCGTACATCGTCACCAGTTGCTTGATTAATATTAACTATCACCAACGCTTGCTTGCTATGGACTGCCGCGCCGCCCAAGATATACCCTTTAAGGCCAGCTTCATCTATAAGCCAACCTGCAGCAACTTTAATACGACCATCAGCTTGTGCATACCCGACCAAATCAGAAAACTTTTTCAATAAACTGATGTATTGCTCTGCTTCGATAATTGGGTTCTTAAAAAAGCTGCCAACGTTACCAAGTTTACAGGGATCCGGTAACTTGCTTGTGCGTACAGCACATACAGTCTCATAGATCTCTTTAGCACTCACTGTCTGACTATTTAAGTGGTTAAGTGGTCCATAACTTAGATTTGCTTGCCAGTTTTTGGGGATGGCTAATTTAACTGACGTAATGATTGCAATCTCTTTTAATTGTTTTTTGAAAATTGAATCACGGTAATCAAACTTACACTCAGAACCTGCAAGTGTATGCTCGCTGAAAGTATCAGTATTAAGGTAAGTGACTTCATTACAAAACTGGTTTATTTCAACTCCATATGCACCAATATTCTGAATTGGAGCTGCGCCCACCGAACCAGGGATCAATGCTAAATTTTCTAACCCGAAATAGCCCTTATCCAAAGTAAACTGAACGAGTTCATGCCAATTTTCGCCTGCCTGCACAGTTAAATAGACATTTTCATTATCCTCAGAAATAACGATGCCTTTATTGATCAGCTTAATGATCATCCCTTCATAATCGCAGGTAAAAACGATATTGCTACCACCACCTATGATCATATACGGAACGCCCATTTCTTTTGCTTGTTTTATATATCGAATGAGATCCGAAACAGAGTTTGCCTCAACAAGCATTAGGGAATTTTGATTCAAAGAAAGGGTATTTAAAGGCTTTAAGCTTGCGGACATATAAATGACTTGTACTAATAATGGTTATGTGAATATTGTACCCTGTGAACATGCATATGACTAATCGTAAGAAAGCCAAAATAGTTAACGCCTAATAAGCCACTAATAGCCTGTTTATCAATAATAAACCTGAGGGTTCAATGAAAGGAATGAGCTGTTATTATTAGTGACACCTCGAGACAGTCCGAATAAAGTCTTTTAAACTATAGGCATATCATCCACACTATCTTTCACAATACTAAGATCATTTATACACGAAAAAACCATTGAGTTAGTCACTGGCTATCTGCTCTTAAAAAGAGAAATTACGCGCTTGGCAATGACCTACTTCCAAATGGGCATATTGACCACACTGTCTTTAGTTGCACTCAAGTTACTTAACAATCAGACACAAAAAAGCCCGTTACATGAGTAACGGGCTATCTGCTCTCTAAAAGAAAAATTAGGCACTTGGTAGTGACCTACTTTTACATGGGCACATTGTCCACACCATCTTTAGCTGTACTAAATTTTGACTAGCTATGTACGAAAAAAGCCCTGACTATTAAGTCAGGGCTTTCTCGACTCTCTTAAAAGAGAAATTAGGCGCTTGGCAATGACCTACTTTCACATGGGGAGACCCCACACTATCATCGGCGCGATTGCGTTTCACTACTGAGTTCGGGATGGGATCAGGTGGTACC
>NZ_LKTL01000051.1:0-4188 GCF_001401775.1 Shewanella sp. P1-14-1
TGCTGTTAGAGTAGTTTTACCATGGTCAACGTGACCAATTGTACCCACGTTTACGTGTGGTTTACTACGTTCAAATTTTTCTTTAGCCACGATATATTCCTTTCTTTTCAGAAGTGCTCGATTACGAGCTATATAACATTAGTTAAACACCTAAAATTAGGTGCGTGATTCAATTATCGCATTTGCAATGTTTGATGGTGCATCAGCGTACTTAGCAAACTCCATTGAGTATGAAGCACGCCCCTGAGTTGCACTACGCAAGTCAGTTGCATAACCAAACATTTCTGATAGTGGAACCGTTGCATGAATGATTTTAACACCACCCAAGCCATCGTCCATTCCATCAATAACACCACGACGTCGGTTTAAGTCACCTACTACATCGCCCATATTACTTTCAGGAGTGGTAATTTCCACTTTCATTGTTGGTTCTAGTAACACAGGGCTTGCTTCAAGCGCACCCTTTTTAAAGCCCATTGAACCAGCTATTTTGAAAGCCATTTCATTCGAGTCCACATCATGATATGAACCATCAAATAAAGTCACTTTCACATCGAGCATAGGATAACCGGCTAAAACACCGTTTTTCATTTGCTCTTGAATACCTTTGTCTACTGATGGGATGAATTCACGAGGAACTGCACCACCAACAATTTCATTGACAAATTCGTAGCCTGCACCGTCTTCTAACGGTTCAATCTTCAGCCATACGTGACCATATTGACCACGCCCGCCTGATTGACGTACGAACTTACCTTCAACTTCTACTGATGAGCGAATTGTTTCACGATAGGCAACCTGAGGTTTACCTACGTTACACTCGACATTAAATTCGCGACGCATACGGTCAACGATAATATCTAAATGTAATTCACCCATGCCAGAAATCAATGTTTGAGCTGACTCTTCATCAGTTTCCACTCTAAAAGAAGGATCTTCTGCAGCTAGCTTTTGTAGCGCAATCCCCATTTTATCTTGGTCTGCTTTAGAGCGAGGCTCAACGGCAATGGTAATAACAGGTTCTGGAAACTCCATTCGCTCTAGAATCACTTTGTGATCGTTTGCGCAAAGAGTATCGCCAGTTGTCACTTCTTTTAGACCAATCGCCGCTGCAATATCACCTGCACGAACTTCTTTAAGCTCAGTACGGTCATTTGCATGCATTTGTACAATCCGGCCAACACGTTCACGTTTCTGTTTAACAGAATTATAAACCGCTGCACCCGATTCTAGTACGCCTGAATATACACGGATAAAGGTCAAAGTTCCAACAAATGGGTCAGTCGCAATTTTAAACGCTAATGCAGCAAATGGTGCATTATCGTCTGATGGGCGCTCTACTTCATTTTCGTTCTCGTCAACACCCTTAATAGCAGGCACTTCGATAGGAGCAGGAAGGTAGTCAACAACCGCATCCAAAACCGCTTGAACACCTTTGTTCTTAAATGCAGAACCACAAGTTGCTAATACGATTTCGTTGTTAATTGTGCGCTGACGTAATGCTTGCTTAATATCTGCTTCTGGTAATGTGCCTTCTTCAAGGTACTTTTCCATCAGTTCATCAGATGCTTCAGCAGCACTTTCCACTAGATACTCATGCATATCTTCAGCCTTAGCTAAAAGATCTGCGGGAATTTCTTCATAAGTGAAAGTGGTTCCTTGATCTTCTTCAGACCAGTTAATCGCTTTCATCTTAATTAAATCAATAACCCCTTTGAAGTCCTCTTCTGCGCCAATATTCAATTGAATTGGAACACAAGTAGCACCTAAGCGATTACGGATTTGGTCGATAACACTATCAAAGTCAGCACCTGCACGGTCCATCTTATTGACGAACACCATACGAGGTACTTCATACTTGTTGGCTTGACGCCATACAGTCTCTGATTGAGGCTCTACGCCTGATGAACCGCAGAAAACAACTACAGCGCCATCTAGTACACGTAATGAACGCTCAACCTCAATAGTGAAGTCGACGTGACCAGGGGTATCGATGATATTAATACGATGTTCAGTGAATTGAGCTTCCATACCACGCCAAAAGGTCGTTACTGCAGCAGAAGTGATAGTAATACCACGTTCTTGCTCCTGTACCATCCAATCTGTCGTAGCAGCGCCGTCATGCACCTCACCGATTTTATGAGACAAACCGGTATAGAACAGAACACGTTCTGTTGTGGTAGTTTTACCTGCATCCACATGAGCAACAATACCAATATTACGGTAACGCTCAATTGGGGTTGTACGAGCCACTATTTATACCCTCTCAACTAAAGTTATCACTTTAGAAAATATCAACAATATGGAGCGGGCTAATGCCCGCTCCATCAAATTACCAACGGTAATGAGCAAAGGCTTTGTTAGCTTCAGCCATGCGATGCACGTCTTCACGCTTCTTAACAGCAGTACCTTTGTTTTCAGATGCATCTAGCATTTCACCTGCTAGACGTAGAGCCATAGATTTTTCACCACGCTTGCGAGCAGCTTCAACTAACCAGCGCATCGCTAGTGCGTTACGACGCACTGGACGAACTTCACATGGTACTTGATAAGTAGAACCACCAACACGACGAGATTTAACCTCGACTGAAGGGCGAACATTATCAAGAGCTGCTTCAAGGATAGTTAGATGATCTTCGCTTTTCTTTTCAGCGACAACATCTAATGCCTTGTAGATAATTTTTTCAGCAGTTGACTTTTTACCGTCAACCATAATGACGTTGATGAACTTAGCCAGCAACTCACTTTTAAACTTTGGATCTGGTAGGATTTTACGTTGTCCTACAACGCGACGTCTTGGCATAACAATTCTCCGTATGCTTCAGGTATTTCCAAAACTGGAATATTTTTAACTAGCTTGGCCTTACTTAAACGGACAAGTTATGACTTAGGACGCTTAGCACCGTACTTAGAACGGCCTTGGCGACGAGCACTAACGCCAGCACAATCTAATGCACCGCGGATAGTGTGGTAACGCACACCCGGTAAGTCTTTAACACGACCGCCACGGATTAGAATTACACTATGTTCCTGCAAGTTGTGACCTTCACCACCGATGTACGAAGTAACTTCGAAACCGTTAGTTAAGCGAACACGTGCTACTTTACGTAGAGCAGAGTTAGGTTTTTTAGGTGTTGTAGTGTACACACGAGTACAAACACCACGTTTTTGTGGACACGCATTTAACGCTGGCACATTAGTCTTTTCGACTTTTGGCGAGCGTGGCTTACGTACCAACTGGTTTACAGTTGCCATGAATAGCTCCGTTCAGTTGAATAATCTCAACAATTTTGTGTGAAAAATCTATATCCCACTATGATGGGACGCGAAAGTTTAGAAAGGTATTGGCCAACTGTCAAGAAATAGACAACTTTTCGTGCAATTCCCAATAAAAAAGGCGCCAAAGGCGCCTTTTTTTAACATAACGTTTACTTTAGTCGGCACTTCCGGCCAAGTTAAGTAAGTCAGCTAAGTTCTTCTCTGCTTCACTTGCAGTGATAACCGGTGCTTCTACACCTTCATCTTTAACATTAGCACGCGCTTCGTTACGAGCATTGTGATATGCATAACCTGTACCTGCAGGGATTAGACGACCAACGATTACGTTTTCTTTCAGACCACGTAATTGGTCACTCTTACCACCTACAGCAGCTTCTGTAAGTACACGAGTCGTTTCTTGGAACGATGCCGCTGAGATGAACGATTCAGTAGCCAAAGAAGCTTTGGTAATACCTAGTAATTCACGCTCGAACTTCGCAGGTGCTTTACCTTGAGCTTCAAGCTCACGGTTAGCAATCTTCACGCGAGATACTTCAGCTTGTTCACCGACTAAGAAGTTCGAATCACCTGCATCAGTGATTAGACACTTACGAAGCATTTGGCGAATGATAACCTCAATGTGCTTATCATTGATTTTTACACCCTGTAGACGGTAAACGTCTTGGACTTCATCAACAATATAGTTAGCAACATGATGGATACCACGTAAACGTAGAATATCGTGTGCAGCTTCTGGGCCGTCAGCGATAACTTCACCACGTTCAACTTTTTCACCTTCGAACACGTTAAGGTTACGCCATTTAGGGATCATTTCTTCGTAATGATCACCACCATCAGCTGGGCTGATAACTAAACGAACCTTACCTTTAGTCTCTTTACCAAACGAGATGGTACCTGAGATTTCAGCAA
>NZ_LKTL01000052.1:0-3787 GCF_001401775.1 Shewanella sp. P1-14-1
GCTAATCAAACGCCGAATGTAGAGCTGCTGTCAGATCCACTGTTGTTGTCGGATTACTATTGCTTGACAAAGGGGAGTCCATGTAGCCCATTTAAGGGGCTGATAATAGTTTGCTAAAATTGTGTAGCGTAGCGGAACCGAGCAAACTGTTAGCAGTCCTGCTTTAAATGCTTGTTATGTTTACATTTACTAAAACGTTTCCATTATTATCTCTTTGCCTTTTGATGGAAAATTGATAATGACCGATTCATATTGGTTTTCTACCGTTTCAATTTCGATATAGTCGCCAGATTGCAGGGTTATTTTAAGTAAGTTAGGTGAGGATAAACAAACGTCTGAAAATTGTTGCCTAACCAAGCTCCCCCATGGCGCACTATTAGGAGCATCATCCCATTCATAGATGTCTCCATTGATACGAGCAATAACGCGCTCATTACAATGTATATTGACATCGCAGAATTGAAATCCTATTCCGCAAGACGATATTAAAGTTGAATCAATATATAGCTCATTAAGAGCTTTTTTTAATATTTCAACGATATCAGAGTTAAACAGAACCACCGAACCTTCCCTGTAAACATAACGCCTCATTAAGAGGAAATTTATAGTTGGCTAAAATGTTGAACTCAGTGAAAACAGCCAACTGTAAATTTTCCTGCTTTAATGACTTGTTATATGCTGACTTACTCAGGTTCAACAGAGTTACTTGTCGCCCAAGATGGCCAGCCAACTTGACGAAATAATTTAAAAATGAGTTGCTGGTATAAAGCTACCATTTCTAATGCGCGATCAACAGTTGGACATACACAACTGAATTCATAGTCACATTTGACCACAACTCTAAACCAGTCTTCATCTTTAAATTTTTCAGGGGAAATACTTGTCTCGGTATAAGTAGAAATGCGCCATTCAACACATTCCTCCCAGAGCCCACCTTTTTCTATTGCATCTAATACGGCATGTTTTTGATGTGATACATCACCACTTTCTAAAAGTTTGGAAAGGTAATCATCCTCTGATTTAAACATCTAACTCCCTTAAAGCATATAACGCCCTGCTAATAAGTGAACCGAGTGCTGGCGGGCGATTTGCTCAGCAAATGGCATGACAGGCTTGGTGAATCTGGATTTAGCAGCTTGTTATACATCATTTTTTCAAAAAATATTTAAGCGATTTATAAAACTTAAATATTGAGAAGGTGAATAAAAGGCATACAACAAACCAAAACTCAAATGGACTTTCCTCTAGGCTATAATTTCCTATTTTTGCAGCGTTACCAATTGAACCTTTTGATAAGCCTGTATATGCAAGGAGTGCAAAAATCAAAGCGAGAAACAAGTTGCTACATGCCCATTTAAACTCTTTATCTTCTTTTTTAGTTCTAACTTTTTGAATGACCTTTATGTCACCATTCTCTATGCGCAACTCTAACTGCTCTTGGATTAACTGTAATCTCTCTGGGTACTTTTCTCTGTCTATATTTTCTAAGCAATCTTCAAGTTCAGCTTTGGTATATTTTGTGTAGTCGATATCCATATGTTCCTACGATGTATAACGCCCATATTAAGCGGACGGAAACAGTTGGCTATAATGTGAAGCAAAGCGGAACTCGGCCAACTGTTGGAGTTCCGACTTAAATTGCTTGTTATATGTTGTTGTATAAATCATGCAACATTTCTCCTTTGTCATCGTTCAGTTTTGTAGAGCGATGGGTTAGATGCAGATCATTATTTTCACCTTGTTCACTAATAGCACGTACGCCATCAAGTACACAAAGAAAACCGAATACAGACTCATCAACTGCTTCTGTAACAATAGAACGAAGCATATCTTTATCGGTTTCTGATAAAGAGTTAAACCAAGCAGAACGCTTTACCATTTCAGCATGAGGCCTTCTGCCAGGTGGTTTCTGTAGATTATCGACTATTCCATCTACAGCGGTTTCTGAAACTACCTGCTTAATTAGACCTACAAACTCAGATTTATCCATGATGCCTCGTGAACATATAACGCCCCATTAAGAGGCGCAAAATGCATGGCTATAATTAGTGAGGTACGAACGCAAACCATGCTTTTTGCGTCCTACTTTAGTGCCTTGTTATAGGGCTTTTCTATCCCAGACAACAAATGATGCGTTCACAGCACTACTTGCAGATAACGCCAGTTGTTCATTGTCAAAACCATTCAACTCTTGAAACATTGACATAAACTCGGGTGCTTTAGGACTTTCAGAGGCTAAGTAAAAATCAATATTTTCACACTCAAACTTCCAAAACAAATCATCACTGAATGGGCCTTTATCGTTTGTAATGATTTTAATAAATCGAATAGTTTTTGGGTCAACATTGATTCTTTTACCAAATGAACCTTTACACAAAAACATATCACCAACTTCAATTAACCATGGGCCACGAGGATAAAAGTTTTCGTTACCTGATTTTTTACGAAATAGTCGATTTAACAATGACACTTATTGAGCCCTATAACGCCCTAATAATGGGCTAAAAATTGTTGGCTAAAATGTTGAGGTACGAAAACAGCAAACTGTTTTTAGTCCTTATTTATTAGCTTGTTAAGTATACTCTTCACCAAAACTCTCGTAACACTTTGGAAAGTAACCCCAGATCCTGATTGTTGATTTAGTTGTTTCGAACTCAAAACCAATTTTTCTCACAAAAGTTAATACACTTTCAGTTAGTTCTATATCAATCCACTCAACGCAAAGTAGTGGAAATGGTAAGTGATAATACCACTCGCTATCCCAGCCCGATATGTAGCCATTAACAACCTTAGTTCGGTAGCAAGGAGGATTGGGGAGCTCACGCATTTCTGAGATGAGTTCATTCCATTTTGTGTTGTTGGCAGCACCAACTAATTGCTTTTCAGCAATGTTCCTTTTAGCTTCTTTCACGTCCTTTTCATCGGACACTGCATCAGCCATTGGCAGAAGACTCATGTGTATACCTAACGCCCTAATAATGGGCAAATTGCAGTTGGTTAAAATACGCGACGAAGGAGCAAAAACCAACTGTAATTTGTCCTTATTTATTAGCTTGTTAGGTGCACTTGAGCCTGTAGTTTATAAAAAACATTGCATGCTCTACATGATTAGTTGCATCAATCATTTCCCATGTTCTTATAACCGTACAACTTGAATTTGTACTTTCGACAAATTTATCAACTAACTTTGCTCTTAAATCATCATCGTGATATAGACTAGCTGTATTCAATTCAAAAACACACAAGTAATAGTTATCTTTAAAGTTGCTTGGCTCTTTAAAGCAGGAATATCCTTTTTTTACGGGTACAGGTTTATGAGGTGTAGTTACACATGCACTCAGCCCTAATAACAATACAGTGATTAAAATAGTCTGAAACAAACTCATACTTACCTGTGCACCTAACGCCCTGCTAATATGTGAACCGAGTGCTGTCATGCTATTTGCGCAGCAAATAGCATGACAGCCTTGGTGAATCTGAATTTAGCAGCTTGTTAGCTAAGTTTCATACTAAGCATCGTGTACTGCATAATGAATAATTCGCTTACAAGCTTCGTCTGAACCGATTTTCTCTTGCCTCATGGCATCCAACATTTCTTTGACCAAAAAAACTTCTAGAAAATACGCCTTGCCAGAACAATATTTTTCAGCAACTTCTGATGTCGGTAATGACAGCTCTTCATCAGACATTTCAATTATCTGAGCATCTGAAGAAGCTAGGTAACTCCCCTCAATCAACTCGGCAAAAATTATGCCTTCATCATTGTAGTTCTCAATAGACTCAATTA
>NZ_LKTL01000053.1:0-3784 GCF_001401775.1 Shewanella sp. P1-14-1
CAGAGTGGTCGAATGCACCGGTCTTGAAAACCGGCATGGGTTTGTAGCCCATCTAGGGTTCAAATCCCTATCTCTCCGCCATATTTAGAGAAGCCCGTTACTGCAAAGTAACGGGCTTTTTGCTTTCTGTATTTTGAAATATTGGCAATGGGTTTGTAGCGTAATCAATGTAGGGTTCAAATCCCTATCTCTCCGCCATATTAAATACGAGAAAAGCCGTTGATTATCAATGGCTTTTTTGTTTCTGGCGTTTGAGGGGCTTTCTGAGAGGATTGACTCAGACAATGTACCTTTATAGAGCTCCTAATAACGTGTACTTCACACGTATCTGTTTAGCCAAATCGTTACGCGATAAAGGCTTTCCTTTTGATATTAAAGTTTCTTTGTTGACTCGTGACAGAGCACAAGCGGTTATTCGCAATATCGATGTCGCAGGCACGCTGAAAAAAATCATCAATACCATAGACCATCAAACCTGTATCAATGACTTTATTCGTTATGTTGATGAAGTGATTAACAGTCTTCGCAGTGAATTTGAGAAAAACAAGTCAACCATCAGTACAAAGCCAGCAAGTTATAGCATCCCCATTAGAGACACTAAGCTGTCACAACACCGTGAAACCACGGCTGTAGCTCAAGCAATGTCCGTGGTGACGTTACATGATGCTCTAGCAGGTTTTGTTACTTCAAAAGAGAAGTCAGGCATTAGACCACTCTCTATTAAACAACTTGAACAGCGAACCTGTCACTTCATTAAGTTACTGCCAACAATCGGCAACTGGTCACCAAAAAGCACCCAAGCTATTTGCGTTAACGATATCACCTCGGCTGATGCGATGAAGTACCGTGATGAGCTACTCACACAGGGCAGAAGCTATAAAAGTAATAAAGAATACTTAGCGGCCGTATTTCAGTTTTTTAAGTGGTGCAAGTTAATGAACTACTGCAGCCATAACCCTTTTGAAAATGTGACAGTAGGGCAAAAGCCCAAAGTTAAAGCCAACCAAGAAAGAGACCGTTGGGATACGAGTGAACTAAAAAGGCTGATACATTCAGCCGAATTTAAAGCTTCAACAGCGGATTTTAAGTGGGTCACCCGATTGATGCTTTATGGCGGCCTAAGGCCATCAGAGGCGTGTCAGTTAAAGCCCAGTGACATCGTCGTAATCGAAGGTATTCATTGCATTAACGTTGATGACAGCGGCAAAGGGCAACGTATTAAGAATGCCAATGCAAGACGCAGTATTCCAATCCACCAAACCTTGATAGAGCAGGGCTTTATTGAATTTGTAAAAACACGTAAAAAACATCCCCAGTTGTTTAATTATAAACCAGTGGGGTTAGTGGAAGATTGGTCAAAGACCTATTGTAAGCACCTATCGATATTACAAACCTGCATTGGCATGAAAGCGAGTCAACGACCAACGGCTTATAGTCTAAGACACACTTTTATCGATGAGTTTAAGCGTTTGGATATCAGCGAACATATTGTGGCGCAGATAGTTGGCCACGCAAACCCAAACATCACCTACGGCCGCTATGGGAAGGATATGCAGGCTAGGGCATTACTCAAATACATTGAGCGACTTGAATATAATATTTGATGATCGGGTGTGTTTATTCGAAAGTGATAGAGGAGTGTGTAGCTCATTTCTGCCCCAAAACAAGCTAGAGCAGGATTAAGGCTAATTTCAAGACACGCGATTAGACTTACTTTTCCTTATGTCTAGAGTTCTGACTATGTGGCCAAATTTACTGATCCACTACAGTTGATGCTTCTTCGTAAGAAAGGTGATCTGGAAAAGTTATAAAGCGATCTTCATGACCAACCACTTCCTGAGCTAACATACCATCAGTACTGCCTCCGCCTCTGGCCACATCGTTGCTACCTTGATTGATCGCGACAGTGTTCCAAGTCGGAAAAAACAGACCAACCACGCGGTTCCAACCTGAAGATGTGTAACCTTGCTACCGTCAGCAATCACATCACCTCCGCCAACAGCAGATGAGGCAAATTCAGACATCTGGATAAGGTCTCGACTCGGTTTTATCGTGAATTTTTCATGATGGGCTCGCTATTGAATTGAAAAATAAGGGCAGGAGAGAATGACTCCCGCCATAAAGACCATCAATTAGTTAAGTTTGATTCGAAGCACATGGTATGGCTTGGTTGAACCTTCTTCGCCTTCGTTGAAAGCAGGGTGGAAGTGAAGAGAGTTTTGAGTGACGTACAAGTAATCACCCTGGATAGAGAAACCATCTGCCCATGACAATAACTTGTCATCTTGTGCAAAGATTTTGTAGCCGTCTTTATTCACCACACCAACAGCATTTTTCTCAATATCACCGACATAGATATCACCGTTATCTGCGATAATCATGCCATCACTTGGACGTTTTTCACTGAAAAATTCAATCTGCTCGGCCAATGCATCTTCACTAAGCGCTGTGTTAGCAAGAGCAGCGGCAGGAATACGGTAGATAGCACTACCATTGACTGTACCAAAATATAGCCATTCATTATTTGCATCAATAGTGATTGGATTCACACCAAGATAAAGCGCATCAACGCTACCATCTTCACGCTTTGTCGCCATACGAGAACTATCAATCACAACTTC
Organism: Shewanella sp. P1-14-1; assembly: GCF_001401775.1. NCBI lineage: Bacteria > Pseudomonadati > Pseudomonadota > Gammaproteobacteria > Alteromonadales > Shewanellaceae > Shewanella > Shewanella sp. P1-14-1. Next base: position 2,622 of record NZ_LKTL01000053.1, read on the forward strand.
ATGCTCAGGTGAAAGCAGTGCTTTATTTGATTGCAAAACGCGGCGAGATTTACCTGTATTTAAATCTACAACAACAAAGGCAGGCGCAGCTTCGCCATACAGATTACCTAAACTCGTATCGGCAATGTACATCTGGTTACGCAGTGTATCTAATGCAAAATCCTGTAAAAAAGAGTTACCGACCTGTACGTCTTTTCCAATTTCAATGCGTTTAAATAGCTTATCGTTGACGGTATCCCATGCAACAATTTGCGAAGGCGAAGTTTCACTGCCCATATCTAACACCCACACAACACCATCATCGGTACTATCAATACCGATTACTGAAGCCAAACCAACCTCACCTTTATCTGGACCATCTGCCCAGTCTTGGGTTGGAAATGCTTTGGTTGAGCCATCCTTCATCAATTCAACAACACGAAGTTCAGGTGCATCAAGGGGTTGCATAGAAAGGAAAGTACGCCCCTGCTTCGTTACTGTAATGTTCCCTGGTCGTGTGCCATCAAGCTTGGCAACCACTTCGATATCAGCCGCTTGCGCTGTGTTAACTATCATCGCAGTCGCAAGTGTTAGTAAGATTTTGATTTTTTTCATGTCGAGCCTCATTGGTGTTCTTTGATGTCCTAACCGTTTTAGTCAGGGCATAGTGCTATAACAAGCTTGTTTTATGTTGTCGTTACGCGATCTTAGTCATTTCGTTGACTGTGAAGCTTGCGACAGAGCCTTCCGTTGCTGTCATGTAGTCCGCAAGGTGCTGGTTGCCCATATGAGCCTGCCAAAGTTCACGTGATACCCAGTTTTCATAAAAAGTAAAATGCGCTGGGTTTTCGTTGTCTTGATGAAGGTCATAGTTGATGCAACCTTCTTCAGCGCGAGTAATGTCGATAAGCTTTAGTAGCTCGGCTTTCACCAGTTCAATTTTGTCGTCATTAGCTTTGATGTTTGCAACAATCGTTAATGTAGTCATGGGATGTTCCTTTTAAATTTGATACCGAAATCGTCGGTAATTTTGATAATTGAATGTTTAAATACGTTAATTTTTAACTAAGCGATCTTGGTCATTTCGTTGACAGCGAAACTTGCGACAGAGCCTTCGGTTGCTGTCATGTAGTCAGCAAGGTGCTGGTTGCCCATATGAGCTTGCCAAAGTTCACGTGATACCC
>NZ_LKTL01000054.1:0-3235 GCF_001401775.1 Shewanella sp. P1-14-1
CGACAGAGCCTTCGGTTGCTGTCATGTAGTCAGCAAGGTGCTGGTTGCCCATATGAGCTTGCCAAAGTTCACGTGATACCCAGTTTTCATAAAAAGTAAAATGCGCTGGGTTGTCGTTGTCTTGATGAAGGTCATAGTTGATGCAACCTTCTTCAGCACGAGTTATCTCGATAAGTTTTAGTAGCTCAGCTTTCACAAGTTCAATTTTGTCGTCATTGGCTTTGATGTTTGCAACAATCGTTAATGTAGTCATAGGAGTTTCCTTCGTTCTGAGTTAGTGCCGTGCTTAGCGCACTGCGTTGTTGGTATGGAGGTATAATAGTGCGAACATTACCAATGAAAAACAGCCCATCAATTGAATAACTACCAATTAAAATTTGATAATAATCTTTTAATATTTCATGTGGTGCGATATAAAGGGATAGTCATTTTCAGATTTTGTTAACACACTGATTAAAAGGTAACGGTTATGCTCTTAGAGGATTTTCAGGTCATTTTAAAAGTCGCAGAGTTTCGCAGCATCACTGCTGCTGCGACAAATCTGGATATGCGCACGGCAACGGCAAGTGCCGCGGTGAAACGTGTTGAGGCATCATTAGGGGCTGAATTATTTGTACGAACGACTCGTCATTTACGCTTATCTTCTGCCGGCGAGCGTTATTTGCCTCAGTGTGAAGAGGCGTTGCAGATGCTTGAAAAAGCCAAAATGAACATGCGTGAAGAGCTAGGGATTATTGATGGAGAGATCCGCATCGCCCTTTCGTCTGATTTGGGCCGAAATGTGGTCACACCTTGGCTTGATGAATTTTTGTTGGACTACCCAGACGTTTCACTTCGCTCCAGTATCAGTGACAGCAACATCGATTTTTATCGAGATTCTGTTGATATGGCGCTGCGCTATGGCTCACCAACCGATGCGAGTATGTACGGTTTTAAAATTTGTGATGTGCCAAGGCTGTTGTGCGCCAGCCCGGAGTATTTAGCAAAATACGGTACTCCATCCGAGCCAGATGATCTGCTTGAACATAATGCCCTGTTTTACCAGTTACATGATATTTTGCAAAATGAGTGGTTGTTTAATGATGGAAAAGAGGACATTAAGGTAAAACTGAAAGGTAACAGAGCATCTAATGATGGCGATCTTGTTCGGCGCTGGTGTGTGGCGGGGAAAGGGGTAGCAATCAAGTCTTGCCTCGATATGGCCGATGACTTGCTAACAGGGAAAGTGGTCAATGTAATGGCAGACTATAAACCGACTTCCACTGAGCTTTGGTTAATATGCCCAAGCCGACAATCTATTACCCCAACCGTCCGCCTATTAAGGGATATGCTTAGAGAAAAGGCCGAACAGGTTCTAATCCAAATGAAGGACAAAGGGATTCTATTGGGTTAACTGTTGAGGTTGTGAGGGCGTGGAAATTGCCAGCCCTCAGTAAAGCGGTGATGGTCTTAACTACTGATGGTTGTCCAACCACTCACGAGTCACATCATCAACCGCTAATCCCGCACGGCAAACCTTGTAATCCAATTCTGCGATGATTTCATTTGAAAAGCGCAATTGATCTAGCTGTGCCAACTGTGCTGGGGTAAATACGATTGATCTTTCTTGTCGAAGTAATAATATGGCGCGATCAACGCTACCCAATAATCCTTTGGGCTCTTTTAATTCACGGATAGTAAATAGGTGGTGCAAGAACTGTGGTTTCCACAATGGCACAATAACCCACTCATTATTTTCAACCGCACGTTCGTAGGCACCAAAGCAATCCTCTTCTGAACCAGAGTGAAAATGATAACCCACATCGCTTAATCCATATTGGTCCATCATTTCAATAGAGAATCGGGTAATGCCAGCACCTGGGTTAATACCTTGAATGTGTTTGTTGGTGCGCTTAACGACTTCTGGTTTTAATAGGTCACTGATTTGTGAAACAACCTCCTCAGGTACATAATCGGGCACCCCCCATAGAGCGTATGGTTTATAGTGCAAACCTAACTCTAACAAAGGCTCTACCGTTTCAACATCGGATTTATAGATACCGTGGCTTGAAGGTAACCAGGCAGAAGAGAGCATGTCGGTACGGCCCACTTTTAGATTTTGGAAATTTTCTTGATGTGGTGCGTAGACACGTTCCACCTGAAAACCCATATCAGTTAAGACATGGCTAACTATGGATGCAGTAACGCGATGAAAAGATAAATCGGTAACCCCGAGATTGATAATGTTAGACATAACGTGTCCTTATGATAAAAGAAAAAGAGGTTTTAAAATCGCATTTAAAGTGCCGTGAGGCCGGAATAGAGCATCTTGGTTCCCGTAAGAAACAGAACGCTATAACTTATCTTGTAAATCAACTCTTGAGAGATGATATTCACCATCCACACACCGGCTCTAACCCCTAAAAACGCAATCGGCACCAAAACTAACGAGGTCATCAAGTTTTGCATATCGAGCAGCCCCATATAGCTGTATGGGATCAACTTAATAAAGTTAAGCACCGTGAAAAATACTACGCTGGTGCCGATTAATTGTTCTTTCGGCAGATTTTTTGGCAGTAGATGCATGCTTGCAGGCGGACCACCGGCATGGGCAATTGTACTGGAAAACCCAGACAACATACTTAAGGCATAGCCCTTTATCGGGTGGCTAAATTGAACCTGCTTTAGCAGAAACTTTTGTGTTAAAAAGACCAAAGCCAGCCCCCCAATGATAAGTTCAACTACAGATGTTGACAGACTACCCATAAAATAAGCAGCACTCATCACCCCCAAAATAGCGAAGGGCATCATACTTTTTAGCTCGACGTAATTGCAGTTCTTGCGGTGGTAAAACAGCGCCATTAAATCCATACCACACAATAATGGTAATAAAATCGCAGCGGCTTGAACTGGCGATACGCTCATCGCCATCAAAGGTACCGATAGCATCCCCAAAATACCGCCGACCCCTCCCTTGCCCATGCCATAGAAAAAAACGGCAGGTATCGCTGCAACATAAAACCAAAGGTCTGTGATCATGATATGTAAACCAAGAAAATACGTAGATGAAAACAAGTGTATTTGAGCAAAAAGCTTTTAAAGCCATTGACTCAAATAAGGGGGTATACAAAGTTGGCTTAAGCGATTTGGGTCACTTCGTTGACAGTGAAACTTGCGACAGAGCCTTCGGTTGCTGTCATGTAGTCAGCAAGGTGCTGGTTGCCCATATGAGCTTGCCAAAGTTCACGTGATACCC
>NZ_LKTL01000055.1:0-2942 GCF_001401775.1 Shewanella sp. P1-14-1
GACCCCGCCCATACTTGGCTTCGTGATGAACTAGTGACGATATCCAATAAAATCGCCCATTATCTTCAAGATAATTTTCCGAAGTAAGCGGAGTGAATAAACAATCATAGGGGCAATTAAACTGTTGAGGAGTATAAGCATCCAAGCTCCTAACAATAGCCTAATCTAGTAAAGAGTATGGTATTGAGCCATTAATCATGGATGGCCATGTTACTATTTCTGAGTTAATAAGTCTGACTCAATTCCATTTTCTTTTAGCAGCTTAAATATATTACTCGATAAGATAAACAAGGAAGTTGAACCCTCCTCAACCGATAACAATGCTTGCTTCGGAAACCACTCCATAGCCAAATCTATAATCTCTTGAAAGTAATCTGCAGTTTCATTGCTAAAAACCTCATCCAGATTAATCTCACCTATCACTTTTTCATTTAAGCTAATCGTTAATACATCATCTTTGACCTCATCTTGATAACTAACACTATCACGCCCGCCACGTAACTTAACTAACTGCTCTAAGGGGTCAATAAAACCTATATAAGGTGAGCGAATATTATCTAAATCATTAATATCAAATAACTCAATCGTTTCAGCTTCAAAATGGTCAGCTAAACACGCTATGATTTCAGTTCTATTTGTACCATCAAGTAGTAGCTGATTAAGTTCATCCTCGACATTAGCCTTATTGTTTTCAATATCCACTTCTTCAGTTTTATCTTTTGAAAAGTATTCATCGTCTGTTAGATACTTGCCCGCCCTGACATTCGCCCAAATGGTTTTCCATTCTGGGGCAATCTCTTCGGAATCAAGTTGCTTAAACCAAAGCTCTGCGATTGTTTGAAACGCCGCAGAATATTGCTGCCGTTGCTGGTAAAACTGCAGGCTAGTCGCCAGCATCCGACCCAGTATTTCTTCAGAATCATCCCATCGCATTTGTCTTTTATACATTTCTGTAGAGAGATATAGACTTAAATTTTGGAGATGATAGCAATCAAAAGCATAAAAATATGGCGCGAATGGTTCACCCTCTTTATTATTCTTAATAATTCCCCCCAACGTATCGATAGAGAATAATGCCCCACTATTTAACGGCTGAAGCACTTCAAGCCGAGCTTGTTCAGCCTGCTTAACATAGTCGTCATCGAGAAATTGCTGATTTAAGAATAAAAACTGATAAAGTAGTTGCTCACGCTGCAAAAAAAGTGACTTTACATTTTCAGTCGCATTTAATGGAGTCGACAATCGACTTCTATTTTTTATTAATATATAGCTAGATTGGATACTGCCCACCATCGATTCTTCACAGCGGGCTTCAGACTTGATGCGCTGAAACTCTGCAAACCAAACGTTAATATCATCTGATGGATGCCACGCTAAACAGTAGATAAGCGGTACAGGTTCTGCCCAAGCAATATCTTCTTGTTTACGTATTCCCTTTAGAAAATAGGGTTCCATATATTTAACTTCTTTTTTAGAGTATTGATGCTCTAAGAGGCATTTTTTTAACTCAGCCCATAATACTTTACGAGCCTTCATCCACTTTTTATCTTCAACTTTCCAATACATGTTTAACTACTCCACGGCGTTAATTAAGTCTTCCATACCTTCCAGCAAGTTATTATCTAAAAAGTCTTTCATTATCGCCTTAGTATTTTGAACGCCAACCATACTGTAAAATAACGACTCACACATTTTAGTATGCGCAGCATGCTCCTTACCTGTTTTCTTTTTCACATCATTTTTGGCTGCTGCAGGTACCTTACAAAGTCGCTCATCTAATTTTATTTTCTCCAAATCTGTCGTTTTAGGACCTTTATATTTTTTATCTTGAGAGACGAACTGCTGAAAGCGCCAAGATAATTTTTGAAAACTTGGTTTATTTTTAGATTTAAGCTCTAAGAAGTCAGAAAAGAACTCTTTATGGATATGCTGTCCTCGCTTTGGCTTGGCAGGGTAACCAGTCCATTCCTTTAGGAGACTTTTATTGAGTGGCATTTGCAGGGACTTCAATTCAAGCCACTCTTCAGCATCATTGGTAAGCACGATATCCACCTCGCGGGAATAACTTGTACCACTGTTAAATGCGATCTTTCTTGAAGCTTCTATCGCTTTCACTTTAGGTTGAGATGAATCTACCTGACTCATTAAATGTTTATATGCCACCATAACTAAGTGAAACTGAGCGCCATACTTTTGCTGGCGGCCAAAAAACTTAATGGGATTAAACAATCTGATATACAGCTCCCTAAGGGCTATAGCACTAATTCTATTCTCCTCGGCAGTACTAACAAATAGCCTATTCTTGTTCAAGGTACACAATGGAACCAAGTAGTAATGGCGCTCTAACTCTCTGATCACCTGTCCCTTTGAGCATCTCCTTAAAGGTATTTCGAGCCACTTTAACCAACTTTACAGCAGCTATAATAAATACTCTTTTAAAAACATAACTTCGGAACTCTTTTGATGACTGGTTTTTAATATTTTTCACAATCATCGCAATTGCAGATGATAACCTTTGCGGATCCTTAATTATGTCAGGGTCTTTTGCTAACTTACCTAAAAGCTTACCTAAAATTAACCCTGCAATTCTTCTTACTGTAAAATTCTTAGTCGCATATGCACTCCCCACAAATGGCATATCCGCCCAAGGATAAGCTTCGCCACTATTTAATATGGCCGTTTCAGTATCCCCGTTTTCACCAATAACGGGTGGGATTCCATCGCCCTAGAATCAAACGACCAACGGGTACAGCAAAATTCCTCGTTGTTTAGTTTGACGAGATCTTTAAATAACTGTCTGGGTAATTCATTAATTTCATCGCCTAAATTTACATTTTTCTTCATGCGGTTAGACAAGACCCCGCCCATACTTGGCTTCGTGATGAACTAGTGACGATATCCAATAAAATCGCCCATTATCTTCAAGATAATTTTCCGAAGTA
>NZ_LKTL01000056.1:0-2487 GCF_001401775.1 Shewanella sp. P1-14-1
CCCTAATAATGGGCAAAAAATTGTTGGCTAAAATGTTGAGGAACGAAAACAGCCAACTGTTTTTTGTCCTTATTAATTAGCTTGTTAGGGTTACTTTTCATCAAAGCCTCTGAAGACTACTTCAATGAAGGAACCGATCTCATTGAAACCAACAAACCAATGCTTAAACTCTTCTTCTTTTGTGATTTCACCGCACTTGATTAAGCTTGCGATAAGCTCAGAGTTTTTGACTTCATAAACACAATCATCGCTTAAAGTTGAAACACTTAATTCATCACTGCTCACCATTTTGAAATGAGGAACATCAAAGAATTTCAGAGTGACACTTTCGTTGCTCCAATTCTTATAGTTAATGCTTAAATCAAATTTATTCCATTCAATCTTTGGATTCTCTTCACAATCAGCCGTAGATGATTTTAGATTGATAGATGCGACTTCCATTTCTCGGTAACCCTAACAGCTTATTATATAGCTGCTCGATAATGTTCCTGTTCAAATTAAACTTAGTAGCAACGATACTAAGCCAACCGACTGTTTATTATGAATAATAATTTTAGTTCCTATTAATTTATTCTATATCAACAGGGTAAAATCGAGCTTCTTAATGTAGAGGTCTCTACAATCTTTTGCTAAGTATCATTATTTCAATAACTTAACAGCATCTTAGAATTTTATCGAGCAAAGAACTATCATTTTTTGCTCACTTTTCTCGCAATTTTTCAAAAAAGAATTATAACTGTATATATATACAGTTATAATTAAGTAATTCCTATGAAGAAGCCAACTTTTATTGAAGCTATCAGAGAACAAATTAGGGTTCGCCATTATAGTTTGCAAACCGAGAAATCTTATCTCTACTGGGCGCGCTATTTCATCCGATATACCCAAATCAAAAATGCACGCGAATTAGCGCCCTCTCATATTGAGTCCTTCCTGTACTATTTAAGTAACCAACGTGGGGTTAGTGCTAGTACACAAAAACAAGCATTGTGTGCACTTGTGTTCGTATTTAAGCATGTTCTTGAAGTTAATACTGATAACCTCAATTTTCCTTATGCGAAAGCCCCTAGCCGTATCCCTCAAGTATTAGATGCTCAACAAGCCAAGCTCATCATTAACCTAATGAATGGTCAGTACAAAATGATAGCAAGCATCCTATACGGTAGTGGACTTAGGCTTAATGAAGCACTCAGTTTAAGAGTGAAAGATATTGATTTCACTCACCGTACAATTTTTGTTTTTAGAGGCAAGGGGCAAAAGGATCGAGTCTGCTTATTACCAGACTGCACTGTTGATAGTCTTGAGGAGCAAATTGAAAAAGTAAAAGGAATACATCATAAAGATATTAAAGCTGGTTTAGGCTTCACTTCATTGCCACCCTCACTGTTTAGAAAGTATCGGCAAAGCATTAATCAGTTTCACTGGCAGTATATATTCCCAGCTTCCCGCCTATGTGTTCACCCTATTGATGGCTATATTTGCCGTCATCATATTCATCCGTCTGCATTTGGCCGTGCATTAAGAATAGCAACAACACAGGCACAAGTAGCTAAACGAGTCACTGCACATACTTTCAGGCATTCGTTTGCAACTCAACTGCTACAACACGGAGCAGATATAAGAACCGTACAAGAGCAGCTTGGACATAAGGATCTTAAAACAACTCAGCTTTATACCCATGCGGCGGGTATCAACCAAACAGGTATAGTCAGCCCAATGGACAGATAAATGACTTAAAACCAGGAATTAATGTCATAGTGAAATGCGGCGGCATCTAGCTTCAGTGTTACTCTATATCAATATAAAAATGAAGTGAGCGACTTTAATTGGCGTTGCTCTTTCAATCATATTTTAATTAATTTTTGCTAAGTCGAAAGGCTATGAGCCAAAAGTTAACGAAATCAGACTTTAACTCACAATGTGGCATAAATGAGTTATATCCCCTACATTGATGCACTACAAACCTTTTAACTCTCTAATCAAATTCACTCAAATTCTAGAAAGCAAAAAAGCCCGCTACAAAATAGCGGGCTTCTCTAAATATGATTGAGAGATAAGGATTTGCCCCCTACATTGATGCGCTACAACCTGTTAAGTATATTCCGAAATAACTTAAAACCCAGAAAGCAAAAAGCCCGCTACAAAATATCGAGCTTTTCTAAATATGATTGAGAGATAGGGATTTGACCATTACATTGATGCGCTACAACCTGTTAAGTATATTCCGAAATAACTTAAAACCCAGAAAGCAAAAAGCCCGTCACTTTGCAGTAACGGGCTTTTCTAAATATGGCGGAGAGATAGGGATTTAAACCCTACATTCATGCGCTACAAACCTTTTAACTCTCTAAGCAAACTCACTCAAATTCTAGAAAGCAAAAAGCCCGCTACAAAATAGCGGGCTTTTCTAAATATGGCGGAGAGATAGGGATTTGAACCCTAGATGGGCTACAAACCCATGCCGGTTTTCAAGACCGGTGCATTCGA
>NZ_LKTL01000057.1:0-2425 GCF_001401775.1 Shewanella sp. P1-14-1
AAGAATGGTGGTCGATACTGGGCTCGAACCAGTGACCCCCTCCTTGTAAGGGAGGTGCTCTCCCAGCTGAGCTAATCGACCTGGGATTTACACAATGATTTAATTCTTAAAAAAGAATGGTGGTCGATACTGGGCTCGAACCAGTGACCCCCTCCTTGTAAGGGAGGTGCTCTCCCAGCTGAGCTAATCGACCTCGCTGTGTGGGGCCGTATTATAGGGAGCAACAAAATACTGTCAACGACTTTTTCACGAAACAAAGCTTAGCAGCGCTAAAAACGTGCACACTGCTGAATTGTTAAACGCTTTAAACCCATAACAGACATGAACACTTAACCTTTTGATGCATTATTAAGCAAGTGCTTAGGATCATAAGCTTTCATGTCTTTTCTTTTTCTTACTTTCGTCATTAACCTTGTATCAAGAATTTAAGCTTTAGCATTAATTTTAATCGCCGAACTTTATCCAGATTAAATCTATCTTGTGCAATCAAGAACTCATTCAGTAATTAGTAAACTTCAAGCAGCAAGACATTCGCTTGTTAGCTATAGTTTTTCTTCACAAGAACAATATCACTTAAGTAAAGCGACCCAGCTTATATAATCAAAAGTGAAACTCGCATAATAAGGTAGTTTAGGTATAGAATATCGGCCACTTTATTATATCTGTCTTTATATAGACGTTTTTGAAATAGGTTAGTGTCCCATTATGACAACTAAGACGCGTTTTGCTCCTAGCCCAACAGGCTTTTTACATGTAGGTGGTGCTCGAACAGCACTTTATTCTTGGCTTTATGCCCGCGCAAACCAAGGCGAGTTTGTTTTACGTGTAGAAGATACTGATATTGAACGTTCAACACCTGAAGCATGTGCAGCCATTCTTGAAGGAATGGAATGGTTAGGACTAACTTGGGATGAAGGTCCATATTACCAAACTAAACGTTTCGATCGTTATAACGAAATCATTACGCAGATGCTAGAAGAAGGTACTGCTTATAAGTGCTATTGTTCCCGTGAGCGTATTGAAGCAATGCGTGAAGAACAAGCTGCGAATGGTGAGTCACAAAAATATGATGGTCACTGTCGTGATCTTGAGCCTCGTGATACTGATGAACCATTTGTCATCCGTTTTAAGAACCCGACAGAAGGCAGTGTGGTATTTGATGATCATGTACGTGGTCGTATCGAATTTGCTAATGACACTTTAGATGACTTAATTATCGCCCGTACAGAAGGTACGCCGACTTATAACTTCTGTGTAGTTGTAGATGATTGGGATATGGGTATCACTTGCGTTGTACGTGGTGAAGACCACATCAACAACACCCCTCGTCAAATTAACATCCTTAAAGCATTAGGTGCACCAGTACCTGAATATGCTCATGTATCGATGATTTTAGGTGATGACGGTGCAAAATTGTCAAAACGTCATGGTGCTGTTGGTGTAATGCAATATCGTGATGATGGTTACTTACCAGAAGCACTGCTTAACTATCTTGTACGTTTAGGTTGGTCACATGGCGACCAAGAAGTGTTTTCGATGGAAGAAATGATCTCGCTATTCAAACTAGACGATATCAATAAAGCCGCTTCTGCCTTTAATACAGAAAAGCTGAATTGGTTGAACCAACACTACATTAAGGAGCTTGCTCCAGAATATGTAGCAAAGCATCTTCAATGGCACATGGATGACCAAAAAATTGATACAGCAAACGGCCCAGCATTAGCTGAAGTTGTTACTGCATTATCTGAAAGAGCAAAAACCTTGAAAGAGTTAGCAGCTTCTAGCCGCTACTTTTACGAAGACTTCGATGGTTTTGACGAAAATGCCGCTAAAAAACATTTACGTGGCGTAGCCATGGAGCCGTTAAAGCTAATTCAGCAAAAAATTTCTGCATTACCAGAGTGGACAGTTGAAGCAATACATCAAGCAATTGAAGATACTGCTGCAGAACTTGAAGTGGGAATGGGTAAAGTCGGAATGCCTTTACGTGTAGCCGTTACAGGCGCTGGCATGTCACCTGCTGTAGATTTAACCTTATTTTTAGTTGGAAAGGCTCGTTGCGAACAAAGAATATCCAAAGCGATTGAATTTGTAGCAGATAGAATAAATTCTTAAAAAACGAGTTGACACTTTTGGCGAGGCTGCATAGAATGCGCCTCGCAGTTGAGACACAACGTGATAATTTATCGCAGCATGTCCAAATGTATTAAGTATAGTTGAGGGGCTATAGCTCAGCTGGGAGAGCGCTTCGCTGGCAGCGAAGAGGTCCACGGTTCGATCCCGTGTAGCTCCACCAATTATATTTAAATCAAAGCATTAAGTTTTAGCCTACAGAGCTTAATGAGTTATTCACTCTTTGGTAGAGTATAACGCCAGTCCGGGTCCCCTTCGTCTAGAGGCCTAGGACACCGCCCTTTCACGGCGG
>NZ_LKTL01000058.1:0-2395 GCF_001401775.1 Shewanella sp. P1-14-1
TTTCGTCACCTGCACGCAGTCTTTCAAGGAATGAATAAGCAATCATACCGTTACGAATGCGCACTTCATGTTCATCAATTAAGTCGATGATACCTGTGACTTGCTCATCTAAAGAACGCGTAGCAATGATACCCATCGCATAAGGGATTTTTAGAGCAAAGTCAGTTTCCATTTTTTCTTGATTCGGGAAACCTACCGCAGTAAATGCTGCTGGAGCTGGCTCAGTGTGCCATTCCGCTTCAATTGCCGCTAACTTAACGCGTTGTACTTCACCTACTTTATAGCCAGATTCATCGCCTAGTACGATAACCGATAAAATCGCAGCCATACCGAAACTTGCTGCAATCGCAAATGAACGACGCGCAAATGGTAAATCACGGCCTTTAAGGATGTAGTATGAACTAATTGCAAGAACGAACATTGCACCGGCAACATAACCTGATGCAACCGTATGAACGAACTTAACTTGTGCTACAGGGTTAAATACCACTTCAGCAAAACTAGTCATTTCCATACGCATTGTTTCGTAATTGAATACTGACCCAACTGGGTTTTGCATCCAACCGTTTGCGATCAAAATCCATAGCGCTGACATGTTAGAGCCAATAGCAACTAACCAAGTGACAGCTAAATGTTGGCGCTTACTGAAACGATCCCAACCGAAGAAGAACATACCCACTAGAGTAGACTCTAAGAAGAATGCCATTAAGCCTTCAATTGCTAATGGGGCACCAAAGATATCACCCACATAATGTGAGAAATATGACCAGTTAGTACCAAACTGGAATTCCATTGCTAAACCGGTTGTCACACCGAGTGCAAAGTTAATCCCGAACAACTTACCCCAGAACTTAGTCATATCTTTATAAATTTGATTATCAGTCATCACATAAAGTGACTCCATGATCGCCAAAATAAAGGCTAAACCTAAGGTTAAAGGTACAAACAGAAAGTGATACATGGCTGTTAGCGCGAACTGCAATCGTGACAGCTCTACAACCTCTTCAATAATCATTGGCGACTCCTTACTCGGTACATCCAAATGCCATGATGATTCCCATCAATCACAACAAGTGCCATTGCAGGAAAAAATTTAAAATACTTTAAGTAGCAACATTGCCACGTTAACAACTTGTTAAACACAAGCTTTATTTCATCTCAATCTCGTGGGTAGTTTATCTTGTTAAAACACCTCGTAAATGAGACATTTATCACACTTAAGCGCAAAAAGTGACTTAACACTACAAAACTAAAACCACCAATAATGATTAATCATTAAATATCAACAACTTAAATAAAAAATCAAATACTGTAGACCTGTAATTTATATCACCGAAATTTGACTCCAATCAACATATTCAGCAATAAAAATGTGGTTTTTTACGGGTTTTGAGCATGGGCGCAAAGTACCACTTATTAGGTGTTGACCTCAACTCAAATAACTGCTAGGAATTTGTTTACATTTTTGTAAAATCAACATCTCTAAACCACCTAAAACTAATCAAAGCCCTCCTAAAGCAAAAAATAAACATTTAACATTTAAGGCTTAGATTATCTACACCTAAAAAGATATCACCCAGCATTAAATAACGTTAAAAATCAGTAAGATAAGACCCTAAAGAACAATTCAACCAATAGAAATCTTAAGTTTCGGATAAGTTATACTAATAGCTAAGATTAATTTATTTCGTTTGAGTGTTTTATAAGGAGAATATAGAATTCTCCTTGTATTCAGAGAAGGTCGATTGGACTTGAACAAAATGGACATCAAGTTGCATCCCCAACTCTACTAATTTTAATATTACTGAGTGGAGATTTAGCACATGACTAAATTATTTGAGCGTTTCATCAACAGCTACAAAAAAGTATTTGTTGAAATGTACCAAGCGTACTAAACCGTTTTATATTGTTGCTCTCGTTTGTGTCTTAGCTTTAGACACCCATTAGCAGCAATACAACGAAAGATAGAATAAGTATGCAATTGCTTGCTGACGCTATTGGACGTTACCCTTGATGTTTTGTTAGCGCAAAACAGCTCTTGCAGATCATTTGCAACATAGAGCATTGACTAGCCCTTTAGAGTTTCGATTCTAAGGGGCTTTTTAATGCCCCTTATTGATGTCTTTCTTTATCTAAAGCAGAAACTATTCAAACATACGTTTGATATTGAGCTGTTGATCAACTTTTGGCCACACCTGATTCTGATATCTGGGTTTAATCCTACATTTCCAAACTCCGTTTGGATTAAGGTCAACGTCGTGGCGCTTCGGCTACACCAGATTTAATGCGAAGAATTTAAACCTACATTTCCAAACTTCGTTTGGATTAAGGTCAACGTCGTGGCGCTTCGCCCACACCAGAGCTAAGGGGGGAAAGCGCTTGTCCCCCTTAACAA
>NZ_LKTL01000059.1:0-2132 GCF_001401775.1 Shewanella sp. P1-14-1
TTCACAATACTCTGTAATATCACGTTCCATGTTATTCGACTTACTTGCTATAAATGCGAGATCCTCGATTTTCATTGTGCACCTAACGCCCGCATAAATTGACACCACTGGCACTGCTTGCGCAACGACTATCTTCTCCACCTGCGCGAGCTGTGACAGATGAAGGTGTTCAAATTTAATGCGCTTGTTATGAGCCTTTAATGTATATCGCATTTATATTTGGCTTTTCATATTTATGTCCTAAATTTTCTAGGAGTCTGATTGCCTTTTCTCGCAAACATCTAAACTCCGATCCAGAACGCATCATTTCAAGCATGTCGTCATAGTCTGAAGGAAGGTCGATTTCTTCCAGTAACGAATCAAACTCGACCAATGCTTTAAGCTGAGCATCAGAAATTAGGCCTTGATTAGAGATCGTATGCAATGAATCTATCGGAAATGAATTCAAAACTTCGTCAGGTATATGAACAAACTCCGGCAGGACGGCCTCTTGAACTTCAAGCTCACTAGAAATTAGTCGCAGTGAGTCTACTAATTCTTCATACCAATATTCAGCAATTTTTTTATCAGTTTTCATAGCTCATAACGCCCCAATAAGAGGCAAAAAATAGTTGGTTATACTTGTGAAGCATGAACAAAACCAACTGTTTTTTGTCCTGCTTGATTGGCTTGTTATAAGTTGCCAACTCTACTGCTTTGGTTTTCTTTACTCTGGTCGTGAGGCATGCAATTGTTATAAGCATATGCAATATGATGACGATTATTGTCATCCAAAATATCACACTTAATATTACAAGGATTACCTAACGCGCTTCTCCAATAGTGATGCTTATGATCGTACGCTGTTTCAAATTCAGCGGTAATTATCACCGAAGTAATCCACGCCAATGGTATATCATGTTTTCCCAGCAAGCGTGTGAGCATATTGTGGTAATGGGTAAGCATTCCATCAAACTCTGTTGAGCTCGGGCTTATAGCTTTACCTTTCAGGTCAATTAAAACGGTTTTTCTTTCAAGTTGAGCCACAAGTTTGTAGAGTTTGCCAATCCCCCAATATCCATCAATATCATTATTCCTGCTATTGAATGAGCCAATAATGCCACTAGCAATACTACCTAACTCTCTTCGACGAGCCATAATTCTCCAGCTACTCCTAACGCCCGCATAAGGGGCTGATAATGCTTGGCTATACTTGTGCAGCGAAGCGGAACCGAGCCAAGCGTTAGCAGTCCCTTCGCTTGATGCGCTTGTTAGGCTTACTTGTCACACTTTACTAATCGCTCAGTGCAATGCCCTTCAGGCCATTCAGATTGCTTCCAACAAAACGACTTATCATCTTTCAATATCAAATCCCAGAGAAACATTTCTCCTTCATCTGTTTTCTGAGTTTCATTGATCACTATTGTACGCAAATATTTATCCCCCTCAGACAAAATTGAATAAACTATTCTTTCGTACAATTCATCACTAGTTGTTAGTTTCATTCCTGATTTCGAAGTGTGATACATTTTTGTACCCGCATCATCGAAAGAGATGTTAATGACGTGTTCATCATTGCAACTATCTTCTTGATTACCCCAATCCCAATTCCCTGTTAGTGACTTCCTGATATCATCTTCAGTTACCGAGAAATATATACCCGCTGAATCATAACCTTCTATGCCCATTTCTGCATACCAATCGCCGGGTTTGTCTGTACTTTTATCTAAGTCATGTGAACACCAAAAATTGAAGTTACTGCCATCCGATTGGAAAGTATTGAATTGAGAATTTATTACTCGCCTATTACCATCATATATTATGCAGCTATATCTATATTCGCCTGCGGGTAAGTTCCATTCCGAATAGACGTAAAATAGTTTGTGATCTAGCTGAATAGAGTCTATTTCATCGGTTGGCACCCCATTACCATCTAATGAACTTGTTACAAGAATCCTATAACCACCAATTTTATCCACATTTGCCATTGATAGTTGGCTAAAAGCCACAGTTAAAGTAATCGATAAAAAACAAACTATTTTCATGTGATACATCCTGTAAGCCTAACGAATGATATGGACTCCCCTTACCAAATGGCCACTATGTGCCATATTGAAAGTGCAAACATTCAATCAAGGAGAGTCCATATGTCC
>NZ_LKTL01000060.1:0-1603 GCF_001401775.1 Shewanella sp. P1-14-1
TTGTTAAGGGGGACAAGCGCTTTCCCCCCTTAGCTCTGGTGTGGGCGAAGCGCCACGACGTTGACCTTAATCCAAACGAAGTTTGGAAAATGCCACGTTCCACAAGTAGAAATAAGTAACCCTCTGTTGAAGTTGAGTAACCCCTGTGTCTAAAGATACTTTTGAAACCAGTTCACTAATTCCAAGTTGACCTTTTCTTTGCTGTTGCGCAAATAATGGTCATCAGGGTAAAGCACCAGTTTATGGGGAATATCATATTTGGTTAATGCATCAGCAAGTACAATGGATTGGTCCGCTGCAACACGTTTATCTTTGGTGCCGTGGATCAGTAAGATAGGTACATTGGGGGATAAATCATTGACCCAATTGATAACAGAGCGTTTCGATAACTCTGCATCTTTTTTGAGCCCATAATAAGGAATTCGTTTTTTATAAACATTTTCCATTTCTGGGCGTTCTAGTAACCCTTGTTGTAAATCTGATACGCCCGCAATTGTAGCAATTGCTTTGATGCCGCTTGCTTGTTTCATGGCTAAATGTGTCTGCATACCGCCGCGGCTGCCTCCGTACATGCCAATGCGCTGCGGATCTGCGCCTTCAGTATTGGGGATTAAATCGAGTAGAGCAATAACGTCACTCACATCTTTTCCGCCAAATTCATCTTTAGCACTTGGCTGCTTAACATGAACTCCACGGTATTGACTCCCGATGATGACAAAGCCTTGCTCTACAATCGGAAATAATTCGTACATCATCGTGCCAAAGACAACACTGCCAAAGTTGCCGTTACCACCGCGGTTATAAATTAAAACGGGTAACTTAGCTTCAGGCTCTTTGGGTTTTATGACATAGCCCATCACCTCGGTATTATTTACCGTATAACTAAATGTGCTACAAGATAAATTCGCTTTAAAGTGATTGAACTTTTCTGTGCCAAACGTGGCATCAAATTGTGATAATGCTTTATTGAATTTGTGTTCAATTTTTAATTTCTTTCGATACTTTTCTTCCATGAATTTATGCCAAGTATCGTAGTCAGCAAAAATAGTACTAAAGCAATTTGTCTGATTACTGACGCTATCATCGTTAATTAACTTATTTGCTTGAGCGCTGAAGGAAGAGAATAAGAAGGTAAATAGAAGAAAATACTTTATCACGTGAACTCCATGTCTGTGATTAAACTTCTTTTGATGTGTATGTAATAGGCCAGCTAGCTTAAGTGATTGATAAGATTAAATCAACGGAGAGAATTTGTTTAATAAATTCAAGTTTAATGGTTTTTCGAATGTTCCATTTGAATTGAGGTAAGCAAGAAAATCGCATGAGTCTGGCCACGGCCTTTCTCGCACATCCATGTGCTTCAAGGCAGTTAGTGCATCCTGTACTTAAGATGCCAGCTAGCTTTCGAGGGGAAGGGTGACTCTTTGGCATCCATCCCATCGTGATATTCGTAATTCCCTATACATCAGACGTCCCATCGGAAGCGTTAGTGATTTTTGTAGCTTACCGAAGCGGGCTGCAAAAGAAGGTTAACGCTGGATGATTCTCCGTTGGAAATTTTGCTGTTTAAATTTCGCCGGAGCGCTGAGGGATTGTTAAGGGG
>NZ_LKTL01000061.1:0-1462 GCF_001401775.1 Shewanella sp. P1-14-1
CTGGCACTGGCACTGGCACTGGCACTGGCACTGGCACTGGCACTGGCACTGGCACTGGCACTGGCACTGGCACTGGCACTGGCACTCATGAAAAGCCGCTTACGGTAGATGGTCAACAGCAAATTCAACAAGTCAAAGAAGATGCCTCAACAGATACGGCTCAAGGTATGTTGAGTGCTCACGGTGATAATAGCCAAACAGTGACTTGGTCATCAGCAAAAAACCAAGGTCAATTTGGCAGTTTGCAAATCAATGCTGCCACTGGGCAATGGCAATACCATCTCGATAACACGTCAGTTAATACCAACTCATTGAGTGAGGGCGAAAGGCACACTGAACAATTTGTCGTGACTGCAACAGACAATGAAGGTCATCAAGTCGATAGTCTGGTAATCATCAATGTAGAAGGTACTAATGATCTCCCAACCGTAACCGGTAACCATCACGGCTCGCTCAATGACCAAGGCACTCTTGACTCTGTCGTAGGTCAATTGGTGGCCACCGACGTTGACCATAATGACAATGCAAGCTGGTCAATTTTAAATGGACAAGGTCAATTCGGACAATTGACGATTAATCCAAACACAGGCCAATGGCTATATCGATTAGACAATCAGTCAGCCAGCACCCAAGCATTGAATCAAGGCGACAAGGCGACAGAACAATTCATCGTCAATGTCACCGACAGCTCTGGTCAAACTGTTAGCCAGCAACTCACTATTGATATCCATGGCAGCAACCAGATTGCGCAAATTCAAGGGGTAGACAGTGCCAGTCTCACTGAAGATCGCCACCAAGATAGCCAAGGTATGCTGCATACCCAAGGGCAGCTTACTGTTACCGACCCTGACTCAGGTGAAAACCAATTTACGGCGAGTATGCTACAAGGACAATTTGGTCAGCTCAGTATCGATTCCCGTGGCTATTGGACATACACTGCCGACAATTTACAGACGGCAATTCAAGAGCTAAAAACAGGCGAGTCACTGACTGATACCTTATTCGTTCGAACAATAGACGGTACCGAGCAACAGGTTACCATCACGATTAATGGTACTGATGACAAAGCTGTAATCGCAAACGTCATCTACTCTTCAGGTAATGCCAATACGTTAACAGCACCAACACCGGGGGGAGAGACTTTCGCTTTCCTGAAAGAAGATTACGACGTCAATCAAGGTGATTTACACGTCGAGGGGATGCTTTCTGTTGCTGACTTAGATAAAAATCAAGCTCACTTCATTGGCAATACTGTGCAAGGTCAGTTTGGTACTTTATCAATTAACGAGCAAGGTCACTGGGCCTATGCAGCCGATAACTCCCAAACTGTGATTCAAGGATTGAAAACAGGTGAATCATTAACTGACACTTTGATCGTTCACTCCGCAGACGGTACCGACCATAAAATTATTGTGTCTATTAGTGGCACTGATGACAAAGCTATTATCTCTGGTACAGCAAC
>NZ_LKTL01000062.1:0-1452 GCF_001401775.1 Shewanella sp. P1-14-1
CAAGCTAATTAATAAGGACAAAAAACAGTTGGCTGTTTTCGTTCCTCAACATTTTAGCCAACAATTTTTTGCCCATTATTAGGGCGTTAAGTTTCTCGAGGTTAAAGTGAGTCAAGACAAAATAAACAATGCAAAACCAGATGTTTTGATCGCAGGTGCGATGAAGTGCATTATGAACGCTCAACAATTGTGTACAGAGTCAAAGCTTTTACATGAGCATCAAATGTATGCAAGGTCATTTGCGCTCTCACACTTCTCACGCGAGGAGTTCGCGAAAGCATTGATGCTTTATAGAACCGCTATTGAAGTTAAATGTGGGTTAAAAGTTGATTGGAAAAGGCTAAATCGCCGTTTTCGAGACCATAAGCAAAAGTTAGTAAATGATCGCCTTATGTCGGCAATGATATATGGCTTGGCAGGTGTGGATCCAAGTGATGGTGCAAAGGTGCTTAGTGGCTCAATGGCAGGAATAGAGTTTAGTAACAATAGGAAAAACGAGTGCTTATATGTAGATTGGAGTTCTGGTGATTTCCACCTCCCTGAAGAGAAAATTAGTGAGGAATTGTCAAAACGCAATCTAGATTTAGCTACCCACAAAATCCTAATATTGTCTCCCATGATGATGAAACTCAATGAAATCCTTAATGCAACAAAAGACGAAGCTAGATCTGCATTTAAAGCCCTTGGTCCAGAATTTTTAGATAACCCAAGAGAGTTTATTAAAGACAAATTTGGGCTAGAAAAAGAAACTTAACAAATTGTTCAACTGGATTCCAAAACGCTCGGCACTTTTGTAATGGTCAGCATTTGTGGTTAAGGTGGTCATAAAAAGTTTGGTGGCAGCGTTTTCTCACCAATTAACAAGGCGTTATATTCGCAGGGAAGATCGGTTGTGCGTTCAATATATTTATCTCTAATCATATTCGTCTCTTTTAATGTTTTAGGAAAAGAAATGCAGTACCCAAATGACGAAAACGGTCAAGTATTACAAAGCATGTTTGAGCGTGGAGTAAACCTAAATAGAGAATATGAAATAGACTTCTTTCATCTTTTTAACGACGAAGAGTCCGCTGTAAAAATGGCATATGAAGTCGACCATTCGTACGAAAACATTAAAGTTAAAATTTATACTAATGATGTTTCGAAAGGCTTTGATGTATACGTATCTGTCAACATGGCACCGACGCATGAAAATATTACACATGTAGAGGTGACTTTTGCGGACATAGCTACAAAATACGGCGGGAAAAGTGATGGTTGGGGCTTCGAAAGCGAATATAACAAGCCACTCAAACAGGACAAATAAAGCTTGGCTTTTGTCACTGCGTTCCAAAGTTTAGTCAAGCATTTTTGCGCCCATTAGTAAGGCTACATGGACTCCCCTTTGTCAAGCAATAGTAATCCGACAACAACAGTGGATCTGACAGCAGCTCTACATTCGGCGTTTGATTA
>NZ_LKTL01000063.1:0-1301 GCF_001401775.1 Shewanella sp. P1-14-1
TTCTAGTTATTTGATAAGTTGTTGAATCTAAAGTTATTGATAAAAGGTTGTAGAGACCTCTACATCAAAGCGCTCACTTTTGCGGGCTTGATATTAATAAAAAGGGGGTTAAATTTTCGTTTTATCCATACTAAACAGTCGGTTGGCTTGGCATGGTTGCTGTTAAGCCGAATTTCAACCGGAAGATTATCGAGCAGCTATATAATAAGCTGTTAGTAAGCCAAGTTATTCAAGGAAAAGTTTTTCTTACATGGAGTGTGTTCTTCGCTAAACCAAAGCAACATTTCTCCATTATCCAGTTGGTCACTTTTCCCGTTAACTATCAGTTTTCTATGTTAATTCTGTGGTAGTTTGGTTACTACTCAGTTATTGTTTTAATCAGTGTGGTTTATCTGTAAAAGATGAACCATGTAAATTTTAATTAAACGTTGTTTTGCCAAAGTAAGTCGGTTTTGGTTTGGTATCGTCGGTAAGGTTTCAGCAAGCATACAATCGCGCTTTCTGAGAGTTGGCTACTAACAAGCGCCTTAATCCGACATTGCCAGCTGTCATACTTTTAGCAAACAACGCAAAAAGCCCGCCAGCGCAATTCGCATTAGGCGGGCGTTAACTTTCTTAGGAGAAAATGTGGATTTCCCGAAGTTTAAATATCATCCAGACCCGATTTCGACTGGAGCCATAAAGAATAGCGATGAAATTTGCGAATGCTGCAATGAAGCTAGAGGCTATGTCTATAATTCCATTCTTTACTCCGCAGAAGAAATTGAATTCATTTGTCCATGGTGCATTGCAGATGGTTCAGCTGCTGAAAAATTTGATGGTATGTTTTCTGATAATCATCCCTTGATAGAAGCAGGAGTGCCGGAAGAAGTAATATCCGAAGTATGTGAAAGAACACCTGGTTATAATTCTTGGCAGCAGGAAGTGTGGCAGGCTCACTGCGGAACAGCCTGTGAATTTCATGGAGACGCCAAGAAAAAAGATTTGATAGAGCTAAATGGTGATTCTTTGGAGAGCTTTCTAAAAGCTGAGATGATCAAGCCTGACAATTGGAAAAATATCCTAGAGCACTATAGCAAGGGTGGCAACCCCGCCATTTATAAATTTAAGTGTCCTGAATGTTCAGAAAACATATACACAATGGATTTTACCTAGTGTCAAAAGTTAACAAGCAAAATCAGCTCGACGCAGCTACGCTGCGCGGCTGTTTCGGGCGTTAGTATGCCAGGAGGTAGTATGAGAATCCTCATATTAGTGTTTATTGCATGGTCGAGTATTGCATATGCTGATGACTGCCGTTT
>NZ_LKTL01000064.1:0-1233 GCF_001401775.1 Shewanella sp. P1-14-1
AAAAAAGGAAGCCGAAGCTTCCTTTTTAATGTGTTAACTAACTTCGCTATTAAGCAACGATTTTAGCTACAACACCAGCACCAACTGTACGGCCACCTTCACGGATAGCGAAACGTAAACCGTCGTCCATCGCGATTGGGTAGATTAGAGTAACAACCATCTTGATATTGTCACCTGGCATTACCATTTCAACGCCTTCTGGAAGCTCGATAGTACCAGTTACGTCAGTTGTACGGAAGTAGAACTGTGGACGGTAGCCTTTGAAGAATGGAGTGTGACGTCCGCCTTCTTCTTTGCTTAACACGTATACTTCTGATTCGAATGTAGTGTGAGGAGTGATTGTACCTGGCTTAGCAAGTACTTGACCACGTTCAACTTCATCACGCTTAGTACCACGTAATAAAACACCACAGTTCTCACCTGCACGACCTTCGTCAAGCAGCTTACGGAACATTTCAACACCAGTACAAGTCGTTTTAGTTGTGTCTTTAACACCAACGATTTCTACTTCGTCACCTACAGTGATGATACCGCGCTCTACACGACCAGTAACAACTGTACCACGACCTGAAATTGAGAATACATCTTCAATAGGTAGTAGGAAAGGCTTATCGATGTCACGCTCTGGCTCTGGGATGTAAGTATCTAGAGCTTCAGCAAGTTCGATGATTTTTGGTTCCCAAGCTGCATCGCCTTCAAGCGCTTTAAGTGCAGAACCTTGGATAACTGGTAAGTCATCACCTGGGAAGTCATATTCAGAAAGAAGTTCACGTACTTCCATTTCTACTAATTCAAGTAGCTCTTCATCATCAACCATGTCACATTTGTTCATGAATACGATAACGAAAGGTACACCAACCTGACGTGAAAGTAGGATGTGCTCACGAGTCTGTGGCATTGGGCCATCAGTTGCTGCTACTACTAAGATAGCACCGTCCATTTGTGCAGCACCAGTAATCATGTTTTTAACATAATCGGCGTGACCAGGACAATCTACGTGTGCGTAGTGACGTGTAGGCGTGTCATATTCGATGTGAGAAGTATTAATTGTAATACCACGCTCACGTTCTTCTGGAGCGTTATCGATTTGTGCGAAATCTTTAGTCTCACCGCCGTATGCTTTCGTCAATACTGCTGAGATAGCTGCTGTTAGAGTAGTTTTACCATGGTCAACGTGACCAATTGTACCCACGTTTACGTGTGGTTTACTACGTTCAAATTTTTCTTTAGCCA
>NZ_LKTL01000065.1:0-1181 GCF_001401775.1 Shewanella sp. P1-14-1
GCAAACCCATAGCTTCGGTGTATTGCTTAGCCCCGTTAAATCTTCCGCGCAGGCCGACTCGACTAGTGAGCTATTACGCTTTCTTTAAATGATGGCTGCTTCTAAGCCAACATCCTAGCTGTCTAAGCCTTCCCACATCGTTTCCCACTTAGCAATAACTTTGGGACCTTAGCTGATGGTCTGGGTTGTTTCCCTTTTGACGACGGACGTTAGCACCCGCCGTCTGTCTCCCGAGTAGTACTCACTGGTATTCGGAGTTTGCAAAGGGTTGGTAAGTCGGGATGACCCCCTAGCCTTAACAGTGCTCTACCCCCAGTGGTATTCGCTCGAGGCGCTACCTAAATAGCTTTCGAGGAGAACCAGATATCTCCGAGTTTGATTGGCCTTTCACCCCCAGCCACAAGTCATCCGCTAATTTTTCAACATTAGTCGGTTCGGTCCTCCAGTTGATGTTACTCAACCTTCAACCTGCCCATGGCTAGATCACTCGGTTTCGGGTCTACGCCTTGCAACTAAACGCGCAGTTAACACTCGGTTTCCCTACGGCTCCGCTATTCGCTTAACCTCGCTACAAAACGTAAGTCGCTGACCCATTATACAAAAGGTACGCAGTCACGGTCTCAAGAACCGCTCCCACTGCTTGTACGTATACGGTTTCAGGTTCTATTTCACTCCCCTCACAGGGGTTCTTTTCGCCTTTCCCTCACGGTACTGGTTCACTATCGGTCAGTCAGGAGTATTTAGCCTTGGAGGATGGTCCCCCCATATTCAAACAGGATGTCACGTGTCCCGCCTTACTCGATTTCATCTATGGTTAGTTTTCGTGTACGGGGCTATCACCCTGTGCCGCTGTGCTTTCCAACACATTCCACTAACACCCCATAGACTTAAGGGCTAATCCCCGTTCGCTCGCCGCTACTAGGGGAATCTCGGTTGATTTCTTTTCCTTCGGGTACTTAGATGTTTCAGTTCCCCGAGTTCGCCTCATACAGCTATGTATTCACTGTATGATGACCACTTATGTGGTCGGGTTTCCCCATTCGGACATCGTTAGCTCAAATGCTTGTTACTAGCTCGCCAACGCTTTTCGCAAGTTACTACGTCCTTCATCGCCTCTGACTGCCAAGGCATCCACCGTATACGCTTAGTCACTTAACCATACAACCCAAATAAGTTTCAAA
>NZ_LKTL01000066.1:0-1112 GCF_001401775.1 Shewanella sp. P1-14-1
AACATCACCGTCGATTTAGTCATCGATGGCGATAATAACGGTGACATCACTGGTACTAGTCAGGATATTCCAGCAGGTGGTACGGTCACCTTGGTGATCACCGATATTGCTGGCACATCAATTACCATCACAGATGTGGCAGTTAATGCAGATGGCACTTACTCTGTTGATAATGTTGACCTATCTACACTTGTGGATGGCGACATCACAGTAGTGGCAACCGCAACTGACAGCAACGGTAATGACCTGTCTGCCAAAGACACTGAAAACCTTGATGCCCTTTCAAGTAACATCACCGTCGATTTAGTCATCGATGGCGATAATAATGGTGATATCACTGGTACATCACAAGATATTCCAGCAGGCGGCACGGTCACTCTGGTGATCACCGATATTGCTGGCACAACAATTACCATCACCGACGTGGCTGTTAATGCTGATGGCACTTACTCTGTTGATAATGTTGACCTATCTACACTTGTGGATGGCGACATCACAGTGGTTGCAACCGCAACTGACAGCAACGGTAACGACCTGTCTGCCAATGACACTGAAAACCTTGATGCCCTTTCAAGTAACATCACCGTCGATTTAGTTATCGATGGCGATAATAACGGTGATATCACTGGTACATCACAAGACATTCCAGCGGGTGGCACGGTCACTCTGGTCATTACCGATATTGCGGGCACTGCAATTACCATCACAGATGTGGCCGTTAATGCAGATGGCACTTACTCTGTTGATAATGTTGACCTATCTACACTTGTGGATGGCGACATCACAGTTGTTGCAACCGCGACTGATTCAAACGGCAATGACCTGTCTGCCAACGACACAGAAAACCTTGATGCTGTTGATGCTGAGCTAACAATAGACTTAGTGATTGATGCATCTAACCAAGGCGATATCACTGGTACATCACAAGACATTCCAGCTGGCGGTACGGTCACCCTGGTTATTACCGATATTGCGGGCACAACAATTACCATCACAGATGTGGCTGTTAATGCAGATGGCACATACTCTGTTGATAATGTTGACCTATCTACACTTGTGGATGGCGACATCACAGTGGTTGCAACTGCGACTGACAGCAACGGCAATGACCT
>NZ_LKTL01000068.1:0-874 GCF_001401775.1 Shewanella sp. P1-14-1
CCAAGGAGTATCCAGTGCGTACTGAGATATTGGAAAATCTTAAAACTCTAGAAATTAAAGAGAACATTAAAATACTGTATGCATGTGAATCAGGCAGTCGAGCATGGGGATTCCCATCAGCTGACAGTGACTATGATGTTCGTTTTGTATATGTTCGAAATAAGGACTGGTACCTTAGAGTTGATCATGAATATTGTAGAGATGTAGTTGAAAAACCTATTAATGACTTATTAGATATCAGTGGTTGGGACTTGAAGAAAGCACTTAAGCTTCTTAGAAAATCAAACCCAGCTCTAATTGAATGGTTCAATTCGCCAATTGTCTATCAGCAAAATGATAAATTTACAGAGGCTTTTAAAGAGCTAATACCAATTCTCTATTCGCCACGCTCTTGTTTTTACCACTACTCACATATGGCCAGTGGAAATTTCCGAGAATATCTACAGGGTGAAACAGTAAGAATTAAGAAGTATTTCTATGTCCTTAGACCTATTCTAGCGATGCAATGGATCGAACAAGATCGCGGTGTTGTACCAATGGAATTTGAAGTGCTAGTAAATGAATTGGTGCATGATGAAAGCCTAAAGTCTGCAATTCAAAAGTTACTCGAAAATAAGCGTAAAGGTTTTGAAAGTGCATACCTCCCTCGAATTGATGTAATTAGTGACTTTATTAGCTCAGAGTTAGAAAGGTTTAAGGACAAAGCGCAAGAGCAACAAAAATCTGAAACAGATTTTAGTAAATTAAACCCATTCTTCATTGATGTTTTAAATGGCGAATATGGCAGTTAACAAGTTGCTTAAACGGAATAAAAACCGTTGGTTATCGCTTCGCGATTTTAACCAACCATTTTTATCCGCTTAGCAAGGCGTTA
>NZ_LKTL01000069.1:0-770 GCF_001401775.1 Shewanella sp. P1-14-1
GTTGATGCTGAGCTAACAGTAGACTTAGTGATTGATGCATCGAACCAAGGCGATATCACTGGTACATCACAAGATATTCCAGCAGGTGGCACGGTCACCTTGGTTATCACCGATATTGCGGGCACTGCAATTACCATCACAGATGTGGCAGTAAACGCGGACGGTACTTACTCTGTTGATAACGTTGACCTATCTACGCTTGTGGATGGCGACATCACAGTGGTGGCAACCGCAACTGACAGCAACGGTAACGACCTGTCTGCCAATGACACTGAAAACCTCGATGCTGTTGATGCTGAGCTAACAGTAGACTTAGTGATTGATGCATCAAACCAAGGCGATATCACTGGTACATCACAAGATATTCCAGCAGGTGGCACGGTCACTCTGGTTATCACTGATATTGCGGGCACTGCAATTACCATCACAGATGTGGCAGTAAACGCGGACGGTACTTACTCTGTCGATAACGTCGACCTATCTACGCTTGTGGATGGCGACATCACAGTGGTGGCAACCGCGACTGACAGCAACGGTAATGATTTATCGGCCAATGACACTGAAAACCTTGATGCCCTTTCAAGTAACATCACCGTCGATTTAGTCATTGATGGCGATAATAACGGTGACATCACTGGTACATCACAAGACATTCCAGCTGGCGGTACAGTCACTCTGGTTATCACCGATATTGCGGGTACTGCAATTACCATCACCGATGTAGCCGTTAATGCTGATGGCACTTACTCTGTTGATAATGTTGACCTATC
>NZ_LKTL01000070.1:0-765 GCF_001401775.1 Shewanella sp. P1-14-1
CCCCTTAACAATCCCTCAGCGCTCCGGCGAAATTTAAACAGCAAAATTTCCAACGGAGAATCATCCAGCGTTAACCTTCTTTTGCAGCCTGCTACAGCAAGCTGCAAAAATCACTAACACTTCCGATGGGGCGTTGCTTACCTCAATTCAAATTGTGCATTCTAAGAAGAGCACAACACCTATACAACTTGAGCTGTTTAGCTCTTTAATTTGTCACAAACACAGCCAAATCGAAGAGACAATAAACCCAGTGAAGATGCGTTCATGACCTTCGAAAACATGGATGTGTTTACGGCGTGTCTTGGATGCATCTGCACATAAGGTCGCTCTTTCACATCTGACCCATAGGTTATGGGAAATGTCATGATGATGTCGGGAACATCATTGACCATGTGTTCACGACATTTCGTTCGTTCAGAACATCCTAGCGGCAAGCAATGGATTAGCTTGTGGTGTTGCCTTTAAGTAAATAAGCCAATTTGAATAAGGTATAAAGTTAGTGTTCGTAACTCGCTTTTTCCCCTAACGAGCTAGCAAGAGAAACTCATGTGGCGGAGAGTGGAAATATCACCTTATATTTTCTAATGTATTGCGCACTATATCTGACTTTAAAGCACTAGATAGATATACAGTTATCATTTTACACGAATGATTCTTGAGTAAAGAGAGTAAAAACTGGCTGATTTACGCTCGATAAACTTCTAGTTATTTGATAAGTTGTTGAATCTAAAGTTATTGATAAAAGGTTGTAGAGACCTCTACATC
>NZ_LKTL01000071.1:0-744 GCF_001401775.1 Shewanella sp. P1-14-1
AGCAGTAACAAGACCTAAAACACGCTTTGTCAGTATTAAAAGCGAAGAACAACAAGCTGTTTTATGCTTACACCGAATTAGGCAAGGTCAAATCAAAGACCGTACAGCCATGATTAATCGATTACGCGGCTTACTATCAGAGTTCGGCATCATCATGCCTAAAGGTCGCTATCCAGCACAAAAGCATATTGTTGCAATCTTGGAAGATACCGACAACGCATTACCCGCTTTAGCAAGAGAGCTACTCAATGACTTATGGCAAAGCATCAAGCTACAAAACCAAGATATATTAAAGTCTGATAGGAAGCTTTATGCCCTTGCTAATCAAATGAAAGACGCTAAGCGTTTAATGACGATTCCAGGTATTGGTGAAGTCACCGCTACAGCCGTTGTAGCCAATGTTAGTGATGCGAAACACTTTTCAACTAGCCGCCAATTTGCTGCTTGGATAGGCTTAGTTCCTAAGCAATATTCAACAGGTGGCAAGCCGACGTTAGGTAGAATAAGTAAACGCGGTGAGAAGCATATCCGCACCTCATTAATACATGGTGCTCGCGCTGTCATCGCAAACTGTACTAACAAAATGGATAGAACCAGTTTATGGATTAAAGCGCTTATCGAGCGTAGAGGCTTTAAACGAGCTGTCATCGCCCTAGCAGCAAAGAATGCACGATTAATTTGGTCATTACTTCAATCAGGTAATGAATACCAAGTTAACTATGTAAAAACGTAAAAAGGTTTAAC
>NZ_LKTL01000072.1:0-738 GCF_001401775.1 Shewanella sp. P1-14-1
AGTTCGTTCGTAAACTCACTGGGACAATTAACAGTTGGCTTGGCGCTTCGCGCAAGTATAGCCAACAGTCAATTGCCCCTTAGCAAAGCGTTATATAACTATGAGGTTCAGTGAAAACCGTCAACTTTAAATTTGCTCTAGATGCGACTATTGCGACACTTTTTATCACGCTAGGTGTGATTTATATATTGGTTGTGCGCGCTGATAAAAATATTGAGTCAGTAGATTTAACCAATAGTGATCTAAGTTGCAAAGTTAGCGCAAGAGGCAAACTTAGAGGCTATTTCACACTTGATGGAAAGGAGTACTTTTCGCCTGGTACTTATGCAACATGTGAAGAATTTCTAAACCGAATGACAGAAAAAGAAATAAAAGGAAAGCATCAGAAAAACAAGAGTTTATTGGTAGAGCTTAGAGTCGGCAAAAGCTTGTATGCAGAGAACTCTGTAGGAATGCGTGTTTTAATTGGTATATTTATTGGTTTAGTTTGTTTTGCTTTTTTACGTAGCCCCATACATTGGATCGCAAAGAAGGTTATATAACAAGGGCATTAAGGCAGACGGCCTCAACATCGGCCTCATTTAATGCAAAAAGAAACGACGCATAAATGCGCCCCAAATTGGTCCGCTGCTTATGCGGGCGTTAACTGCCAAGGAGTATCCAGTGCGTACTGAGATATTGGAAAATCTTAAAACTCTAGAAATTAAAGAGAACATTAAAATACTGTATGCATGTGAA
>NZ_LKTL01000073.1:0-734 GCF_001401775.1 Shewanella sp. P1-14-1
ACTTACTCTGTCGATAACGTCGACCTATCTACACTTGTGGATGGCGACATCACAGTTGTTGCAACTGCAACCGACAGCAACGGTAATGATTTATCGGCCAACGACACTGAAAATCTTGATGCTGTTGATGCTGAGCTAACAGTAGACTTAGTGATTGATGCATCTAACCAAGGTGATATCACTGGTACTAGTCAGGATATTCCAGCAGGTGGCACGGTCACTCTGGTTATCACCGATATTGCGGGCACTGCAATTACCATCACTGATGTAGCAGTAAACGCGGACGGCACTTACTCTGTTGATAATGTTGACCTCTCTACACTTGTGGATGGCGACATTACAGTGGTTGCAACCGCAACTGACAGCAACGGTAACGACCTGTCTGCCAACGACACTGAAAACCTTGATGCTGTTGATGCTGAACTAACTGTAGACTTAGTGATTGATGCGTCGAACCAAGGTGACATCACTGGTACTAGTCAGGATATTCCAGCAGGCGGCACGGTCACTCTGGTTATCACCGATATTGCGGGCACAACAATTACCATCACAGATGTGGCAGTAAATGCAGATGGCACTTACTCTGTTGATAATGTTGACCTCTCTACACTTGTGGATGGCGACATCACAGTGGTGGCAACCGCGACTGACAGCAACGGCAATGACCTGTCTGCCAACGACACTGAAAACCTTGATGCTGTTGATGCTGAGCTAACAGTAGACTTAGTGATTGA
>NZ_LKTL01000074.1:0-725 GCF_001401775.1 Shewanella sp. P1-14-1
CCAGTGATATCGCCTTGGTTCGATGCATCAATCACTAAGTCTACTGTTAGCTCAGCATCAACAGCATCAAGGTTTTCAGTGTCATTGGCAGACAGGTCGTTACCGTTTGAATCAGTCGCGGTTGCCACCACTGTGATGTCGCCATCCACAAGTGTAGATAGGTCAACATTATCGACAGAGTAAGTACCGTCCGCGTTTACTGCCACATCAGTGATGGTAATTGCTGTGCCCGCAATATCGGTGATAACCAGAGTGACTGTACCGCCAGCTGGAATATCTTGTGATGTACCAGTGATATCGCCTTGGTTCGATGCATCAATCACTAAGTCTACTGTTAGCTCAGCATCAACAGCATCGAGATTTTCAGTGTCGTTGGCCGATAAATCGTTACCGTTGCTGTCAGTCGCAGTTGCCACCACTGTGATGTCGCCATCCACAAGTGTAGATAGGTCAACATTATCAACAGAGTAAGTGCCATCTGCATTAACGGCTACATCTGTGATGGTAATTGCAGTGCCCGCAATATCGGTGATAACCAGAGTGACCGTGCCGCCTGCTGGAATATCCTGACTAGTACCAGTGATGTCACCGTTATTATCGCCATCGATGACTAAATCAACAGTGATGTTACTTGAAAGGGCATCAAGGTTTTCAGTGTCGTTGGCAGACAGGTCATTGCCGTTGCTGTCAGTCGCAGTTGCAACCACTGTGATGTCGCCATCCAC
>NZ_LKTL01000075.1:0-719 GCF_001401775.1 Shewanella sp. P1-14-1
GGCCCCTAATCGGGGTTCGGGACAGTGCCTGGTGGGTAGTTTGACTGGGGCGGTCTCCTCCCAAAGAGTAACGGAGGAGCACGAAGGTTGGCTAAGTACGGTTGGACATCGTACGGTTAGTGCAATGGCATAAGCCAGCTTAACTGCGAGACATACACGTCGAGCAGGTACGAAAGTAGGTCATAGTGATCCGGTGGTTCTGTATGGAAGGGCCATCGCTCAACGGATAAAAGGTACTCCGGGGATAACAGGCTGATACCGCCCAAGAGTTCATATCGACGGCGGTGTTTGGCACCTCGATGTCGGCTCATCACATCCTGGGGCTGAAGTCGGTCCCAAGGGTATGGCTGTTCGCCATTTAAAGTGGTACGCGAGCTGGGTTCAGAACGTCGTGAGACAGTTCGGTCCCTATCTGCCGTGGGCGTTGGATGATTGAAGGAAGCTGCTCCTAGTACGAGAGGACCGGAGTGGACGAACCGCTGGTGTTCGGGTTGTTATGCCAATAGCATTGCCCGGTAGCTACGTTCGGAATCGATAACCGCTGAAA
The DNA here is from genome assembly GCF_001401775.1 of Shewanella sp. P1-14-1. NCBI lineage: Bacteria > Pseudomonadati > Pseudomonadota > Gammaproteobacteria > Alteromonadales > Shewanellaceae > Shewanella > Shewanella sp. P1-14-1. The sequence continues at coordinate 548 of NZ_LKTL01000075.1, forward strand.
GCATCTAAGCGGGAAGCGAGTCCTAAGATGAGTCATCCCTAGGAATTTAATTCCTCTAAAGAGCCGTTCGAGACTAGGACGTTGATAGGCAGGGTGTGTAAGCGTTGTGAGGCGTTGAGCTAACCTGTACTAATGACTCGTGAGGCTTAACCATACAACCCAGATGAGTTTT
>NZ_LKTL01000076.1:0-603 GCF_001401775.1 Shewanella sp. P1-14-1
GTATAGAAGGTATAGAAGGTATAGAAGGTATAGAAGGTATAGAAGGTATAGAAGGTATAGAAGGTATAGAAGGTATAGAAGGTATAGAAAAATACAATATACCTAATCATTAGCAAGCTTTATTCTATGAATGACTGGATTCTTTTATTATGAAACCAATTTTTTTCACTGATGTAATTATTGAAAGAGTACTTAACTAAGCCTCTATAACTAACCACTAGGAATTAACTACCTGGTAAACTCAGTATGACTTTTTAGTTCTTCTCAAAAACTGTGATTAGACGTTTAATTGTTCTCAGTAAGTCATATAAAAGCTTAGAACTACTTATCCATAGGCCTATTGTTTTTTAATCATCTTATACCGCTGCCATATAGAAATTGTTCATTACACACTGTTAAACAACACCCAATATTCTTTAGCTAATGATAATTGCTCTGACTAAGTTAATAAAAATGTTTTATAACGAAAAAGCCCGCTACGTAGTAGCGGGCTTATCATTATTTGGTGTCTGGGAATGACCTACTTTCACATGGGGAGACCCCACACTATCATCGGCGCGATTGCGTTTCACTACTGAGTTCGGGATGGGATCAGGTGGTACC
>NZ_LKTL01000077.1:0-592 GCF_001401775.1 Shewanella sp. P1-14-1
TTCAAAGTCTCCCACCTATCCTACACATGTAGGTTCAATGTTCAGTGCCAAGCTATAGTAAAGGTTCACGGGGTCTTTCCGTCTAGCCGCGGGTATACGGCATCTTCACCGCAATTTCAACTTCACTGAGTCTCGGCTGGAGACAGCGTGGCCATCATTACGCCATTCGTGCAGGTCGGAACTTACCCGACAAGGAATTTCGCTACCTTAGGACCGTTATAGTTACGGCCGCCGTTTACTTGGGCTTCGATCATGAGCTTCTCCGAAGATAACCCAATCAATTAACCTTCAAGCACCGGGCAGGCGTCATACCGTATACGTCATCTTGCGATTTTGCACAGTACTGTGTTTTTGATAAACAGTTGCAGCCACCTGGTATCTGCGACTCCCAACAGCTTAGAGAGCAAGTCTCATCACCGTCAGGAGCGTACCTTCTCCCGAAGTTACGGTACCATTTTGCCTAGTTCCTTCAGCCGAGTTCTCTCAAGCGCCTTGGTATTCTCTACCCGACCACCTGTGTCGGTTTGGGGTACGATTCCTACTAACCTGAAGCTTAGAAGATTTTCCTGGAAGCATGGCATCAACTACTTCA
>NZ_LKTL01000079.1:0-539 GCF_001401775.1 Shewanella sp. P1-14-1
GGCAGAGTGGTCGAATGCACCGGTCTTGAAAACCGGCATGGGTTTGTAGCCCATCTAGGGTTCAAATCCCTATCTCTCCGCCATATTTAAAGAAGCCCGCTATTTTATAGCGGGCTTTTTGCTTTTTCGATTTTGAAATATTGGTAATGGGTTTGTAGCGCAATCGATGTAGGGTTCAAATCCCTATCTCTCCGACATATTTAGAGAAGCCTGCTATTTTATAGCGGGCTTTTTGCTTTTTCGATTTTGAAATATTGGTAATGGGTTAGTAGCGAAATAAAGGCAAGAGTAGAATCTGAGTTCCATATGTTTATTTCTTGCAGATTCTAGTATTGATTTACTCAGCCTACGCTACTGCTCACTAAACTCACTATTTGATGCATAGTTAGCCAAACAATCATAATCTTTAAATTAATACTTTACACTAACCAGAGTGATAGCTATTATCTTGCTCGTTCGGAGAGATGGCAGAGTGGTCGAATGCACCGGTCTTGAAAACCGGCATGGGTTTGTAGCCCATCTAGGGTTCAAATCCCTAT
>NZ_LKTL01000080.1:0-529 GCF_001401775.1 Shewanella sp. P1-14-1
CTTGAGGAGGCGTATTCTACACTTCCCGTTGTTGGCGTCAAGCGTTTTTTAAACTAATTTAAAAACTCTTTTCTGCCCGTTAATTAGTAAGTTTAAAAACCGTTCCAATTAACCCTGATACGTTGAGCCTGTTGGCCTGTTGCCGTGTCAGTGGATGCGCATTATAGGGAGATTATGAAACCGTGCAAGGGCTTTTTTGAAAAAAATTGAAATTAAATTCAGCGCACTATTTAAGAACAAGATACCCCAAACTTACCCCCATAGTTATACACAGACGAAGACAAATTAGCTCTATTGACTGAAACTGTATAAATGTACCAAGAGCTACCATTATCGCTTTAAGCTGCGATGAATATTGAATTTTGCCATTAATTTACTAATTAATAGAGCCAACTCTATTCCAATTGAACACTTATGAACAGATAAACAGTTTTCAATCTGAAGGTATAGAAGGTATAGAAGGTATAGAAGGTATAGAAGGTATAGAAGGTATAGAAGGTATAGAAGGTATAGAAGGTATAGAAGGTAT
>NZ_LKTL01000081.1:0-518 GCF_001401775.1 Shewanella sp. P1-14-1
GCGTTAGGCATACAAAAAGGATTGCGCTAGAAATGGAGTTTGGAGTTCTTTCAGAAATAGAGCAAGTTGAGTTTAGTGATTACCAAACTTGTAAAGGTTCAGCTAACAGAGCTGAGTTTGAAAATATTATTAATATCCTCATAGATCCTAACTCTACTGAAGATGAATTTGATGATGCTGTAAACGATGGATTATGGGACTTGTTTTCTAATCAATATACGTTGTACTCATCAACTCCTTTAGCTCTTTACCTAATCCTTACCCGCACATCCCCAATCCAAAGAATGAACTGCCCTGAACTCATCAGATTCATTGAGCTATGTGCAAGTCGTGGTAATGATGGTGTGTTATTAAACGAACAAGAATTAATAAAAAACCAAATGGGTGTGCTTCCAATATTTTCAATTCCAGAGATTATATGTAAGTATGCCTAACAAGCTAATTAATAAGGACAAAAAACAGTTGGCTGTTTTCGTTCCTCAACATTTTAGCCAACAATTTTTTGCCCATTATTAGGG
>NZ_LKTL01000082.1:0-516 GCF_001401775.1 Shewanella sp. P1-14-1
CAGAATAATGCTCATTGGTGGCGATATCTCTCATTCTTTCCCTGTATGCCTAACGCCCATTTAAGGGGCTGATAATAGTTTGCTAAAATGTGTAGCGAAGCGAAACCGGGCAAACTGTTAGCAGTCCCGCTTTAAACTCTTGTTATGTATCGCTTTGTACTGCTTTAGAGTTACTTATTGTTGTAAGGTTATATAGACTCATAGCTGCAATAGCAATGACAGTAGTCCAGAACCAGAATGGATCATCTTGAGAGTTTAGCCCTCCATGCCTCCCTGGAATTTTATCGAAATAAATACAGCAAACAACAATGCACAAAATAATCGATGATGAGATTATTTTCCCTTTAGCAGAGTAATTTCGTTTAGTGTTCATATCCATCCAAAATTATATTTAAAACAGGTAAAATGCACCAAACTCTTGAACGATACATAACGCCCTAATAATGGGCAAAAAATTGTTGGCTAAAATGTTGAGGAACGAAAACAGCCAACTGTTTTTTGTCCTTATTAATTAGC
>NZ_LKTL01000083.1:0-503 GCF_001401775.1 Shewanella sp. P1-14-1
TTCACAATACTCTGTAATATCACGTTCCATGTTATTCGACTTACTTGCTATAAATGCGAGATCCTCGATTTTCATTGTGCACCTAACGCTAAGCTAAGCGGTGAGTGAACATGGGCTATGTTTGAGCGAAGCGCGTTCGCCCATGTTTACGAATCCGACTTTAGCGCCTTGTTATGTGTAGTTTGATTTATTGGCAAGCACATTTAGAAACCATACTTTTCTGAGTTTTGAAAAATTACAGCTACAGTTTCTGATGCTTGTGCTTCTGTAAGCTTAGCTTTGACAAGCAAGGATACTGCGACCTCTCTATCATGCTCCCTGATTGCGCAATCAAACTTTTCCATTAAACCTAAGGTAAACAACCTTTCGTTAATAGTCATCCCGTCTAAAATTAGTTCCGTCATACTTTCCTACACATAACGCCCTAATAATGGGCAAAAAATTGTTGGCTAAAATGTTGAGGAACGAAAACAGCCAACTGTTTTTTGTCCTTATTAATTAGC
>NZ_LKTL01000084.1:0-500 GCF_001401775.1 Shewanella sp. P1-14-1
CCTGGGGCTGGATCACCTCCTTACCTATACGACTAACTTAATGTTTGTTGAGTGTTCACACAGATTACTTGATAGAAAGTAAGAGCAAAGTATCGAAAGATATTTTTGAGGATTTTGATTCTTAATCAAGGCACTTGATGAGTCTCGTAGGGAATGTGATTTAGCACATGACTGAGAAACAAAGAAAGTAACGCTGAGTAAGGATTAAAAGACCAAAAAGAATGGGTCTGTAGCTCAGCTGGTTAGAGCGCACCCCTGATAAGGGTGAGGTCGGTGGTTCAAGTCCACTCTGACCCACCAATTCTTTTCTACTCTTCGTTAGTTTAATACTCGTTTAGCAGGCTAAACGTCGCATTAAACTGCCTTGATTAGCATACGAATTGGCAAGCCATTTAATTGGTATTCGATATTTTTGTTTGACTGCATGTAAATGGGGCTATAGCTCAGCTGGGAGAGCGCCTGCCTTGCACGCAGGAGGTCTGCGGTTCGATCCCGCATAG
>NZ_LKTL01000085.1:0-498 GCF_001401775.1 Shewanella sp. P1-14-1
GGTGGCCGAGTGGCCGAAGGCGCTCCCCTGCTAAGGGAGTATGGGCTTTAACTCCCATCGAGGGTTCGAATCCCTCCCTCTCCGCCATTTCTTAAAAATAGTAAACGATGCGCGTGTAGCTCAGCTGGATAGAGTACCTGGCTACGAACCAGGCGGTCGGAGGTTCGAATCCTCCCACGCGCACCATTACTATTAAAAAAAGCAATATCAATACGATGCGCGTGTAGCTCAGCTGGATAGAGTACCTGGCTACGAACCAGGCGGTCGGAGGTTCGAATCCTCCCACGCGCACCATTGATATTATTTGCTTTTGTACCAAATTTTGCGCGTGTAGCTCAGCTGGATAGAGTACCTGGCTACGAACCAGGCGGTCGGAGGTTCGAATCCTCCCACGCGCACCATTATTGTTCGGAGAGGTGGCCGAGTGGCCGAAGGCGCTCCCCTGCTAAGGGAGTATGGGCTTTAACTCCCATCGAGGGTTCGAATCCCTCCCTCTCC
>NZ_LKTL01000086.1:0-485 GCF_001401775.1 Shewanella sp. P1-14-1
ATTTTAGCAAACTATTATCAGCCCCTTAAATGGGCGTTAGGCATACAGGGAAAGAATGAGAGATATCGCCACCAATGAGCATTATTCTGAAATGCTCAAAATTCAGGAAGAGTTAAATCATAAACTCCGAAATGACTTTGAAAATGAAAAAGTTAATGGTCGAGAGCATCTAGCACGGTTTTTAACTGAGCGAGTAGGCACGCTAATAGATGAACTTAATTCTAGTGGTTATTCTTTCGGACCGTGTGACTACAGTGCCGATGTAAATTTCGAAAACAGCGAACAAACTTTCAGTAATGGAGCTGAAATGGGAGAAGGAATTATCCTTCATTTTCATGGTTATTCCGCTCAAGTTTCTTGGGAAGGTAGTGATAAGTATGCCTAACAAGTTGCTCAAGTTCGTTCGTAAACTCACTGGGACAATTAACAGTTGGCTTGGCGCTTCGCGCAAGTATAGCCAACAGTCAATTGCCCCTTAGCAAAGC
>NZ_LKTL01000087.1:0-474 GCF_001401775.1 Shewanella sp. P1-14-1
GCGTTAGGTGCACAATGAAAATCGAGGATCTCGCATTTATAGCAAGTAAGTCGAATAACATGGAACGTGATATTACAGAGTATTGTGAACAGTACCTGTGTACGCCGCCAGAGTGTCTTAACCAGTTAACTTTGCATGTAGCTGAGAATTACCATACGGGTAAGTATTCATATGAATTTTCGGATGAGGTAGTAAATCTCGTCTTTGGCCATATGACAGATGACTTTATACTGGATCATACAGTTGGAAACACTCTTCCAGAGCCTGCTTTCTCCATTTATCTAGCATTCGATAGCGGAGAATATCAACGTAGGTCTGACGCTGATACTGTATGCCCAATTAAAAAATATACAGATCCAGAAATTGCTCTCATCTTGGAAGAGTATAAAGGCACCTAACAAAAACAATCAGGCGACCTATTTGAGCTTGCTCCTATGGTCGCAAACACAAATAGGCGCCTGTTGTTGGCGTTAG
>NZ_LKTL01000088.1:0-465 GCF_001401775.1 Shewanella sp. P1-14-1
CAACTGACTTGTAATCAGTAGGTCCCGAGTTCGACTCTTGGTGCCGGCACCATATACAGAATAGCCACTCAAATGAGTGGCTTTTTTGTGTCTAAAATTTAAGGCTAACTTGTCCCATTTCCCATCGTAAAGGTGTATTTATTTCGCTAGCGAATAGAGAACAATAGAATTCATCAAAATTACAGCACCAGCTTCCCCCTAGTCTTATACTCTTACTATTACTTCTAAGCCGACTCGTACTCCTACAGTACCAAACAACGATTTTGTAGTGTGTTTAGTTCAAATTTAATCCAATAAAACACAAAATTGCTGTTTTATTGATTGATCGAATATAAAAGCGTAAAAAGCACTTGCACGATAATCACCATGACTATAGTATGTGCGCACTCCAAACGGCACAGACACTAATGACCAAGTTAGTTTCTTGTTTGAAGTAGTTAACTAACGCTTAGTTTAGTTGCCCGA
>NZ_LKTL01000089.1:0-457 GCF_001401775.1 Shewanella sp. P1-14-1
AGTTTGGTAATCACTAAACTCAACTTGCTCTATTTCTGAAAGAACTCCAAACTCCATTTCTAGCGCAATCCTTTTTGTATGCCTAACGCTCTGCTAATAAGTGAACTGAGTGCTGGCGGGCGATTTGCTCAGCAAATGGCATGACAGCCTTGGTGAATCTGAATTTAGCAGCTTGTTAGCTAAGCATCGTGTACTGCATAATGAATAATTCGCTTACAAGCTTCGTTTGAACCTATATGCTCTTGCCTCATGGAATCCAACATTTCTTTGACCAAAAATACTTCTAGAAAATACGCCTTACCAGAACAATATTGTTCAGCAACTTCAGGTGTCGGTAATGACATTTCTTCATTTGACATTTCAATTACCTGAGCATCTGAAGAAGCTAGGTAACTCCCCTCAATCAACTCGGCAAAAATTATGCCTTCATCATTGTAGTTCTCAATAGACTCAATTA
>NZ_LKTL01000090.1:0-431 GCF_001401775.1 Shewanella sp. P1-14-1
TTTTTTATAAAATCATTGAACCTTTTATTAAACCACCACTCTGAGTAACTGTAGCGAGTTGATAATGGTTAAGTGGATTCTTACTTACCAACTATCTCAAGTTTGATTAGCCCTTCATCACGGCAACATTAAATGATCTCTAACCGAATTAGTTTAAGACTGTTTCATTGTTCATCATCATCCCCCTTATTTGGGAACCTGTTAATTCGCTAGCGCTTGATTAACTTATGTCCCGCAAGAAATACTTCTGGCAACCCATTGGGTTGCCATTTTTTTATCTGTGCTTTAATCCATACAAAGCCCGCACGCTTATGTTGGTATGAGATAGAAAGGAGTGTTGGTTAAAAATGCATCTTGGATATAAATAGAATGAAAAGATCATTTTTTTATAAAATCATTGAACCTTTTATTAAACCACCACTCTGAGTAAC
>NZ_LKTL01000091.1:0-422 GCF_001401775.1 Shewanella sp. P1-14-1
ACCGATATTGCGGGTACTGCAATTACCATCACAGATGTAGCCGTTAATGCAGATGGCACTTACTCTGTCGATAATGTTGACCTATCTACGCTTGTGGATGGCGACATCACAGTTGTTGCAACTGCAACTGATTCAAACGGCAATGACCTGTCTGCCAATGACACTGAAAACCTCGATGCTGTTGATGCTGAGCTAACAGTAGACTTAGTGATTGATGCATCGAACCAAGGCGATATCACTGGTACATCACAAGACATTCCAGCTGGCGGTACGGTCACCCTGGTTATTACCGATATTGCGGGCACAGCAATTACCATCACAGATGTGGCAGTAAATGCAGATGGCACTTACTCTGTTGATAATGTTGACCTATCTACACTTGTGGATGGCGACATCACAGTGGTTGCAACTGCGACTGACAG
>NZ_LKTL01000092.1:0-419 GCF_001401775.1 Shewanella sp. P1-14-1
GATATCACTGGTACATCACAAGATATTCCAGCGGGCGGCACTGTCACTCTGGTTATTACTGATATTGCGGGCACAGCAATTACCATCACCGATGTAGCCGTTAATGCAGATGGCACTTACTCTGTTGATAATGTTGACCTATCTACACTTGTGGATGGCGACATCACAGTGGTTGCAACTGCAACTGACAGCAACGGTAATGACCTGTCAGCCAATGACACTGAAAATCTTGATGCTGTTGATGCACAATTGACCGTCGATTTAGTTATCGATGGCGATAATAACGGTGACATCACTGGTACTAGTCAGGATATTCCAGCTGGCGGTACAGTCACTCTGGTTATCACCGATATTGCTGGCACTGCAATTACCATCACTGATGTGGCAGTAAACGCGGACGGTACTTACTCTGTCGATAA
>NZ_LKTL01000093.1:0-389 GCF_001401775.1 Shewanella sp. P1-14-1
GATTTAGTCATCGATGGCGATAATAACGGTGACATCACTGGTACATCACAAGATATTCCAGCTGGCGGTACGGTCACTCTGGTGATCACTGATATTGCGGGCACTGCAATTACCATCACCGATGTGGCTGTTAATGCAGATGGCACTTACTCTGTCGATAATGTTGACCTATCTACACTTGTGGATGGCGACATCACAGTGGTGGCAACCGCAACTGATTCAAACGGTAACGACCTGTCTGCCAATGACACTGAAAACCTTGATGCCCTTTCAAGTAACATCACCGTCGATTTAGTGATTGATGCATCTAACCAAGGCGACATCACTGGTACATCACAAGACATTCCAGCTGGCGGCACAGTCACTCTGGTGATCACCGATATTGCGGG
>NZ_LKTL01000094.1:0-374 GCF_001401775.1 Shewanella sp. P1-14-1
GTTGCTGTACCAGAGATAATAGCTTTGTCATCAGTGCCACTAATAGACACAATAATTTTATGGTCGGTACCGTCTGCGGAGTGAACGATTAAGGTATCGGTGAGTGACTCACCAGAATTAAGACTTTGAACAGCCAGTTGGGAGTTATCAGCAGTATAAATCCAATGACCCAACTCATTGATACTCAGCTGACCAAACTGGCCTTGAATCGATTCGGCGTTAAATTGCGCTTGGCCGTTATCACTATCAGTAATGGTTAACGCACCGTCGACCCTTAATAAACCTGAGTGAACGTCTTTATCTTCAGTGAGTGAGGCCGTTGCTGTACCAGAGATAATAGCTTTGTCATCAGTGCCACTAATAGACACAATAAT
>NZ_LKTL01000095.1:0-362 GCF_001401775.1 Shewanella sp. P1-14-1
AATGACCTGTCTGCCAACGACACTGAAAACCTTGATGCTGTTGATGCTGAGCTAACTGTAGACTTAGTGATTGATGCATCGAACCAAGGTGACATCACTGGTACATCACAAGACATTCCTGCAGGCGGTACGGTCACTCTGGTTATCACCGATATTGCGGGCACATCAATTACCATCACTGATGTGGCCGTTAATGCAGATGGCACTTACTCTGTCGATAACGTTGACCTATCAACACTTGTGGATGGCGACATCACAGTGGTGGCAACCGCAACTGATTCAAACGGCAATGACCTGTCTGCCAACGACACTGAAAACCTTGATGCTGTTGATGCTGAGCTAACAGTAGACTTAGTGATTGA
>NZ_LKTL01000096.1:0-359 GCF_001401775.1 Shewanella sp. P1-14-1
AAACCTTCAAGCGCAATCAGCGTTAAACGAACACAGCGTGATTACACATTAGGCTTTAAATTAGCCGTCGTCAGCCAAGTAGAAAAAGGTGAGCTAACCTATAAGCAAGCTCAAGAACACTACGGTATCCAAGGTCGAAGCACCGTCCTTACATGGTTGAGAAAGCATGGTAGATTAGACTGGACACTCCCTACTGAGCACTCTCTTATGTCTAAAAGTAAAGAAACCCCCGCCCAGAAAATTAAACGATTAGAGAAGCAAGTTTCTAACCTAGAAATGAAAAATATGATTTATGGCGATATGGTTGAACTGTTAAAAAATGAATATGGTATCGATTTAGAAAAAAAGTACTTAGCCGA
>NZ_LKTL01000097.1:0-359 GCF_001401775.1 Shewanella sp. P1-14-1
TCGGCTAAGTACTTTTTTTCTAAATCGATACCATATTCATTTTTTAACAGTTCAACCATATCGCCATAAATCATATTTTTCATTTCTAGATTGGAAACTTGCTTCTCTAATCGTTTAATTTTCTGGGCGGGGGTTTCTTTACTTTTAGACATAGGAGAGTGCTCAGTAGGGAGTGTCCAATCTAATCTACCATGCTTTCTCAACCATGTAAGGACGGTGCTTCGACCTTGGATACCGTAGTGTTCTTGAGCTTGCTTATAGGTTAACTCGCCTTTTTCTACTTGGCTGACGACGGCTAATTTAAAGCCTAATGTGTAATCACGCTGTGTTCGTTTAACGCTGATTGCGCTTGAAGGTTT
>NZ_LKTL01000098.1:0-357 GCF_001401775.1 Shewanella sp. P1-14-1
GGCGTTAGTATGCCAGGAGGTAGTATGAGAATCCTCATATTAGTGTTTATTGCATGGTCGAGTATTGCATATGCTGATGACTGCCGTTTTGAATCGGAGCAAGCTAGATATGATGTAAACAATGCTTCCGAAGATGCTGACTTAGCCTTCGATAAGTCAGGAGTTTCATTTATATCTGTAGCTAATGGCATTGCTCCTGCACGTCCTGCATTTGACGATATTGAGATGACTGTTTGCGTAGTATTGGAAACTAAGTGGGAAACTTTGTGGGTTGGTGCTGATAGTTCAGTTTGTGGGTCCTCAAATGATTTAATAACCAAGGCGTTTTCCTATGCAGAGGCATTCAACAAGAGAATG
>NZ_LKTL01000099.1:0-355 GCF_001401775.1 Shewanella sp. P1-14-1
AGCATCTGAAGAAGCTAGGTAACTCCCCTCAATCAACTCGGCAAAAATTATGCCTTCATCATTGTAGTTCTCAATAGACTCAATTAATTTTCGAAGTTCCATTACTACCTAGCTAACGCCCAGCTCAGCGGAAGCAATTCAGTTGGCTAAAATCCGCGAGGCACTCGCAACAGCCAACTGAATTGCGATCCGCCTGCAGCACCTTGTTAGTATGCCTGCAGCTCATCGGCACACTTATATGACTCACTAGTTGAAGCAAGCTCAAGCATTCTCTTGTTGAATGCCTCTGCATAGGAAAACGCCTTGGTTATTAAATCATTTGAGGACCCACAAACTGAACTATCAGCACCAACCC
>NZ_LKTL01000100.1:0-352 GCF_001401775.1 Shewanella sp. P1-14-1
AGATGCGGTCGTAATTCATTGTAAATTGCTACCGATTCCTTGACCAAGGCCCTGAGCTCCTCCATCGTTCGGCAGCGATAAAGCAAAAACTCATGCTTTAAAATACCATTCACACGCTCAGCCAGTGCATTTTGGTAGCAGTCATACCCATCCGTCATTGATGGCGTCATACCGCTGGCTGCTAATGCCATTTGGTATTCCTCTGAGCAATACTGCATCCCTCTGTCTGAGTGATGAATGATATGACCTGTTGTTTGACGACCCTTTACCGTCATATCCAGCGCTTTGACGACATCGCTCGCTTTCATCTCATGACTTAACTCGTACCCCATTATTTTTCTAGAATATGCGT
>NZ_LKTL01000101.1:0-352 GCF_001401775.1 Shewanella sp. P1-14-1
AGATGCGGTCGTAATTCATTGTAAATTGCTACCGATTCCTTGACCAAGGCCCTGAGCTCCTCCATCGTTCGGCAGCGATAAAGCAAAAATTCATGCTTTAAAATACCATTCACACGCTCAGCCAGTGCATTTTGGTAGCAGTCATACCCATCCGTCATTGATGGTGTCATACCGCTGGCTGCTAATGCCATTTGGTATTCCTCTGAGCAATACTGCATCCCTCTGTCTGAGTGATGAATGATTTGACCTGTTGTTTGACGACTCTTTACCGTCATATCCAGCGCTTTGACGACATCGCTCGCTTTCATCTCATGACTTAACTCGTACCCCATTATTTTTCTAGAATATGCGT
>NZ_LKTL01000102.1:0-299 GCF_001401775.1 Shewanella sp. P1-14-1
GGGTGCCAACCTTGGTTGGCACAACCTGTCAGATCGCGATGCCGCCGGCACTGTGCCGACCAAGGTCGGCACCTACCAGAGCGGGTTCCGTGCATGAATCGGTAGTTGCCGACCTTGGTCGGCGCATGACCTGCGAACGGACGATCAGCTCTGCTTGCGACGGATCGGAATCGCCGACACCGGCACCGAGGCCACGTCATGTCCGCCTTCGCGGATCGGTGCGCCCGGGTCCGGTGCCCAGGCATGCGCATAGATCACTTCCCAACTGCTGGGCAGCTTGCCGTCGGCACGGCGCATCG
>NZ_LKTL01000103.1:0-328 GCF_001401775.1 Shewanella sp. P1-14-1
GCAAGCGGTAGAGGAGCGTTCTGTAAGCGGTTGAAGGTGAAGGGGTAACCCACACTGGACGTATCAGAAGTGCGAATGCTGACATGAGTAACGATAATGGGGGTGAAAAACCCCCACGCCGAAAGACCAAGGGTTCCTGTCCAACGTTAATCGGGGCAGGGTGAGTCGACCCCTAAGGCGAGGCTGAAAGGCGTAGTCGATGGGAAACAGGTCAATATTCCTGTACTTTTGCTAACTGCGATGGAGAGACGGAGAAGGCTAGGCTAGCGCGGCGTTGGTTGTCCGCGTTTAAGGTTGTAGGCTGTTCACTTAGGCAAATCCGGGTGAA
>NZ_LKTL01000104.1:0-325 GCF_001401775.1 Shewanella sp. P1-14-1
GGGTTGGTGCTGATAGTTCAGTTTGTGGGTCCTCAAATGATTTAATAACCAAGGCGTTTTCCTATGCAGAGGCATTCAACAAGAGAATGGTTGAGCTTGCTTCAACTAGTGAGTCATATAAGTGTGCTGATGAGCTGCAGGCATACTAACAAGGCGCTGCAGGCGGATCGCAATTCAGTTGGCTGTTGCGAGTGCCTCGCGAATTTTAGCCAACTGAATTGCTTCCGCTGAGCTGGGCGTTAGGCATACAAAAAGGATTGCGCTAGAAATGGAGTTTGGAGTTCTTTCAGAAATAGAGCAAGTTGAGTTTAGTGATTACCAAACT
>NZ_LKTL01000105.1:0-292 GCF_001401775.1 Shewanella sp. P1-14-1
CCCAGCAGTGCCGACACTTCGGTACCGGCCAGGGTGTAGCGGTAGATGTTGTCGACGAACAGCAGGACGTCCTTACCCTTGCCGTTTTCGTCCTTCTCGTCGCGGAAGTACTCGGCCATGGTCAGGCCGGTCAGGGCGACGCGCAGACGGTTGCCCGGCGGCTCGTTCATCTGGCCGTACACCATCGCCACCTTGTCGAGGACGTTGGAGTCCTTCATTTCGTGGTAGAAGTCGTTGCCCTCACGGGTACGCTCACCCACGCCGGCGAACACGGACAGACCGCTGTGCGCCT
>NZ_LKTL01000106.1:0-317 GCF_001401775.1 Shewanella sp. P1-14-1
TCCCGAACTCAGTAGTGAAACGCAATCGCGCCGATGATAGTGTGGGGTCTCCCCATGTGAAAGTAGGTCATCGCCAAGCGCCTAATTTAAGTCTCAAATTATTGAAAAGTAATCTTGAGCAAGATCATGCTGATATGGCTCAGTCGGTAGAGCGCATCCTTGGTAAGGATGAGGTCCCCAGTTCGATTCTGGGTATCAGCACCATCTTTAAAACCAGATTTGTCTGGGGACAATAGCATTGTGGTACCACCTGATCCCATCCCGAACTCAGTAGTGAAACGCAATCGCGCCGATGATAGTGTGGGGTCTCCCCATGT
>NZ_LKTL01000107.1:0-296 GCF_001401775.1 Shewanella sp. P1-14-1
GGTCGTTAGCTCAGTTGGTAGAGCAGTTGGCTTTTAACCAATTGGTCGAAGGTTCGAATCCTTCACGACCCACCACTTTTCTGAAAGTGTTGCCAGTTAGGCATAGATTTAGAAGCAAAACCTAGATGGGTCGTTAGCTCAGTTGTTTAGTTTAATTAGGCAGTTGGCTTTCTTTCCAATTAAAACATAGGTTTTAATGAAATACAGATGGGTCGTTAGCTCAGTTGGTAGAGCAGTTGGCTTTTAACCAATTGGTCGAAGGTTCGAATCCTTCACGACCCACCACTTTTCTAAAA
>NZ_LKTL01000108.1:0-296 GCF_001401775.1 Shewanella sp. P1-14-1
GTGGATGGCGACATCACAGTGGTTGCAACTGCGACTGACAGCAACGGCAATGACCTGTCTGCCAACGACACTGAAAACCTTGATGCCCTGTCAAGTAACATCACCGTCGATTTAGTTATCGATGGCGATAATAACGGTGACATCACAGGTACATCACAAGATATTCCAGCAGGCGGCACGGTCACTCTGGTGATCACAGATATTGCGGGCACTGCAATTACCATCACTGATGTGGCAGTAAACGCGGACGGTACTTACTCTGTCGATAACGTCGACCTATCTACACTTGTGGATGG
>NZ_LKTL01000109.1:0-290 GCF_001401775.1 Shewanella sp. P1-14-1
GATGCATCGAACCAAGGCGATATCACTGGTACATCACAAGATATTCCAGCAGATGGCACGGTCACTCTGGTTATCACCGATATTGCGGGCACATCAATTACCATCACCGATGTGGCAGTAAATGCAGATGGCACTTACTCTGTTGATAATGTTGACCTATCTACACTTGTGGATGGCGACATCACAGTTGTTGCAACCGCAACTGACAGCAACGGCAATGACCTGTCTGCCAACGACACTGAAAACCTTGATGCTGTTGATGCTGAGCTAACAGTAGACTTAGTGATTGA
>NZ_LKTL01000110.1:0-284 GCF_001401775.1 Shewanella sp. P1-14-1
TCACTACTGAGTTCGGGATGGGATCAGGTGGTACCACAATGCTATTGTCACCAAGCAAATTCGGGTGTTAATCGCTTATCGCAATTAACTAAATTCGGAAAGCTGTTTGTTTCTTTGAGTTTTCTACTTTATTAAGCGCTTTATATTCTTTACTAAGTCTTACCTTCAACAGTAAGTAATAAATCTAGTTACCACCAACTCAGATAAAACTCATCTGGGTTGTATGGTTAAGCCTCACGAGTCATTAGTACAGGTTAGCTCAACGCCTCACAACGCTTACACAC
>NZ_LKTL01000111.1:0-283 GCF_001401775.1 Shewanella sp. P1-14-1
CAGCAATTTCGATTAACTCAACACCTGTGAGTGTCCACACAGATTACTTGATAAATTGTTAAAGAGCGTTAGCGCATCTCGGTAAGCCCGAGTGGCTAGGGATGCGTATTTTACGCAATTCCCGTATCGCGTCAAGTGATTTTTAAACTAATTTAAAAACTCTTTTCAGCGTCACTTTTCAGTGAACTGATTTGGCGTGTACACCATGCTATTGCGTGGTTTGCCGTGTCAGTGGATGCGCATTATAGGGAGATTATGAAACCGTGCAAGGGCTTTTTGCAAA
>NZ_LKTL01000112.1:0-251 GCF_001401775.1 Shewanella sp. P1-14-1
CGGAAGTGCACAGTGTCCACGTGGATGCTGGCCATCGTGGCCAGGGTATCGCCCGTCAGCTTCTTCTTGCCGCGTTCGCGGCTGCGCGCGCGGAAGGCATTGAATCGCTCACCCTCACGGTGCTGGCGGACAACGCTGCCGCGCGCGGGCTGTACGAATCGCTGGGCTTCAGTGCATTCGGCACGGAGCCGCGGGCAGTCAAACGCGCGGGCTGCTACACGGATATCGTCTCGTACTCGATCGCCCTGCAG
>NZ_LKTL01000113.1:0-279 GCF_001401775.1 Shewanella sp. P1-14-1
TATGTGCGCACTCCAAACGGCACAGACACTAATGACCAAGTTAGTTTCTTGTTTGAAGTAGTTAACTAACGCTTAGTTTAGTTGCCCGAATAGCTCAGTCGGTAGAGCAGAGGATTGAAAATCCTCGTGTCCCTGGTTCGATTCCGGGTTCGGGCACCACAATTTAGCCGGCATAGCTCAGTTGGTAGAGCAACTGACTTGTAATCAGTAGGTCCCGAGTTCGACTCTTGGTGCCGGCACCATATACAGAATAGCCACTCAAATGAGTGGCTTTTTTGT
>NZ_LKTL01000114.1:0-278 GCF_001401775.1 Shewanella sp. P1-14-1
GATTTATCGGCCAACGACACTGAAAACCTTGATGCCCTTTCAAGTAACATCACCGTCGATTTAGTCATCGATGGCGATAATAACGGTGATATCACTGGTACATCACAAGATATTCCAGCAGGTGGTACGGTCACTCTGGTGATCACCGATATTGCTGGCACTGCAATTACCATCACCGACGTGGCAGTAAATGCAGATGGCACTTACTCTGTTGATAATGTTGACCTATCAACGCTTGTGGATGGCGACATCACAGTTGTTGCAACTGCAACCGACAG
>NZ_LKTL01000115.1:0-272 GCF_001401775.1 Shewanella sp. P1-14-1
CTTAACTCGTACCCCATTATTTTTCTAGAATATGCGTCTGTCACCAGCGATAAGTAATGTGTTCCTTCATCTGATTTCACGTAGGTGATGTCGCTAACTAGCACTTCTTCTACTCGTTCAACAATCTTGTCCTTAAGCAAATTAGGATGCTTTCTAAGCCAGTGATGACTATTCGTTGTTTTGGTGTAGTTTTTTCTCGGCTTCACCAACATATCTCGCTGTTTCAAGTATTGAAATAGCCCATCCCGACCGAGTTTTATGCCTTGCTCAAC
>NZ_LKTL01000116.1:0-272 GCF_001401775.1 Shewanella sp. P1-14-1
GTTGAGCAAGGCATAAAACTCGGTCGGGATGGGCTATTTCAATACTTGAAACAGCGAGATATGTTGGTGAAGCCGAGAAAAAACTACACGAAAACAACGAATAGTCATCACTGGCTTAGAAAGCATCCTAATTTGCTTAAAGACAAGATTGTTGAACGAGTAGAAGAAGTGCTAGTTAGCGATATCACCTACGTGAAATCAGATGAAGGAACACATTACTTATCGCTGGTGACAGACGCATATTCTAGAAAAATAATGGGGTACGAGTTAAG
>NZ_LKTL01000117.1:0-264 GCF_001401775.1 Shewanella sp. P1-14-1
CCCAATGGGTTGCCAGAAGTATTTCTTGTGGGACATAAGTTAATCATACGCTAGCGGATTAACAGGTTCCCAAATAAGGGGGATGATGAACAAACAATGAAACAGTCGTAAACTAATTCGGTTAGCGATCATTTAATGTTGCCGTGATGAAGGACTAATCAAACTTGAGATGTTGGGTAAGTAAGAATCCACTTAACCATTATCAACTCGCTACAGTTACTCAGAGTGGTGGTTTAATAAAAGGTTCAATGATTTTATAAAAAA
>NZ_LKTL01000118.1:0-260 GCF_001401775.1 Shewanella sp. P1-14-1
GTTACTCAGAGTGGTGGTTTAATAAAAGGTTCAATGATTTTATAAAAAAATGATCTTTTCATTCTATTTATATCCAAGATGCATTTTTATCCAAGATTCATTTTTATCTCATACCAACATAAGCGTGCGGGCTTTGTATGGAAGGGGTCATTTTTGTATTGATTAAAGCACAGATAAAAAAATGGCAACCCAATGGGTTGCCAGAAGTATTTCTTGTGGGACATAAGTTAATCATACGCTAGCGGATTAACAGGTTCCCA
>NZ_LKTL01000119.1:0-260 GCF_001401775.1 Shewanella sp. P1-14-1
GCAGCAAAGAATGCACGATTAATTTGGTCATTACTTCAATCAGGTAATGAATACCAAGTTAACTATGTAAAAACGTAAAAAGGTTTAACACACACGGTTAACCCCACCGAGTCGACGCATTAGCAATTGACGATAACACGGTCAGACCGAGAGCAATTGAAATCTGGTTAATTGGGAAGTACATCTTGCTTGAAAGAGTCAGTAATACTGTTTAACGAATGAGATCTTTGCTCAAGCGCAAATCATCAGGGCGATAGCTA
>NZ_LKTL01000120.1:0-259 GCF_001401775.1 Shewanella sp. P1-14-1
TAGCTATCGCCCTGATGATTTGCGCTTGAGCAAAGATCTCATTCGTTAAACAGTATTACTGACTCTTTCAAGCAAGATGTACTTCCCAACTAACCAGATTCAATTGCTCTCGGTCTGACCGTGTTATCGTCAATTGCTAATGCGTCGACTCGGTGGGGTTAACCGTGTGGGTTAAACCTTTTTACGTTTTTACATAGTTAACTTGGTATTCATTACCTGATTGAAGTAATGACCAAATTAATCGTGCATTCTTTGCTGC
>NZ_LKTL01000121.1:0-259 GCF_001401775.1 Shewanella sp. P1-14-1
AACTTGAGATAGTCGGTAAGTAAGAATCCACTTAACCATTATCAACTCGCTACACTTACTCAGAGTAGCGGTTTAACAAAAGGTTCAATGTCATGAGTAAAAAAATACATTTTTTAGGAAAAATTTTTTAGCTTAAAGAGACCTGTTTAAAATTAACCCAACTCTTCTTGCTTTGAACGAAACTTGCCCGATTAACCTCAAATTTTATTTGCTGAATTTAAGATAAAAAAATGGCAACCCAATGGGTTGCCAGAAGTAT
>NZ_LKTL01000122.1:0-258 GCF_001401775.1 Shewanella sp. P1-14-1
AACTTGAGATAGTCGGTAAGTAAGAATCCACTTAACCATTATCAACTCGCTACACTTACTCAGAGTAGCGGTTTAACAAAAGGTTCAATATCATGAGTAAAAAAATACATTTTTTAGGAAAACTTTTTAGCTTAAAGAGACCTGCTTAAAATTAATCCAACTCTTCTTACTTTGAACGAAACTTGCCCGATTAACCTCAAATTTTATTTGCTGAATTTAAGATAAAAAAATGGCAACCCAATGGGTTGCCAGAAGTAT
>NZ_LKTL01000123.1:0-252 GCF_001401775.1 Shewanella sp. P1-14-1
TGGCGATGACCTACTTTCACATGGGGAGACCCCACACTATCATCGGCGCGATTGCGTTTCACTACTGAGTTCGGGATGGGATCAGGTGGGACCACAATGCTATTGTCACCAAGCAAATTCGGGTGTTAATCGCTTATCGCAATTAACTAAATTCGGAAAGCTGTTTGAGTTTTCTACTTTATTAAGCGCTTTATATTCTTCACTAAGTCTTACCTTCAACAGTAAGTAATAAATCTAGTTACCATCAACTCA
>NZ_LKTL01000124.1:0-251 GCF_001401775.1 Shewanella sp. P1-14-1
AGGTTTTCAGTGTCGTTGGCCGATAAATCGTTACCGTTGCTGTCAGTTGCAGTTGCCACCACTGTGATGTCGCCATCCACAAGTGTAGAGAGGTCAACATTATCGACAGAGTAAGTACCGTCCGCGTTTACTGCCACATCAGTGATGGTAATTGATGTGCCAGCAATATCGGTGATAACCAGAGTGACCGTGCCATCTGCTGGAATATCTTGTGATGTACCAGTGATATCGCCTTGGTTCGATGCATCAAT
>NZ_LKTL01000125.1:0-248 GCF_001401775.1 Shewanella sp. P1-14-1
GATGTACCAGTGATGTCACCGTTATTATCGCCATCGATGACTAAATCGACGGTGATGTTACTTGAAAGGGCATCAAGGTTTTCAGTGTCTTTGGCAGACAGGTCGTTACCGTTGCTGTCAGTTGCGGTTGCCACTACTGTGATGTCGCCATCCACAAGTGTAGATAGGTCAACATTATCGACAGAGTAAGTGCCATCTGCATTAACGGCTACATCTGTGATGGTAATTGCAGTACCCGCAATATCGGT
>NZ_LKTL01000126.1:0-248 GCF_001401775.1 Shewanella sp. P1-14-1
TCACTACTGAGTTCGGGATGGGATCAGGTGGTACCACAATGCTATTGTCACCAAGCAAATTCGGGTGTTAATCGCTTATCGCAATTAACGAAATTCGGAAAGCTGTTTGAGTTTTCTACTTTATTAAGTGCTTTATATTCTTTACTAAGTCTTACCTTCACAGTAAGTAATAAATCTAGTTACCATCAACTCAGATAAAACTCATCTGGGTTGTATGGTTAAGCCTCACGAGTCATTAGTACAGGTTA
>NZ_LKTL01000127.1:0-248 GCF_001401775.1 Shewanella sp. P1-14-1
TTAAGGGTCGATGGTGCGTTGACCATTACTGATAGTGATAACGGCCAAGCACAATTTAACGCCGAATCGATTCAAGGCCAGTTTGGTACCTTGAGTATCAACAATTTAGGCCATTGGGTTTACACCGCTGATAACTCACAAGCGACCATTCAAGGTCTAAAAACGGGTGAATCATTAACTGACACATTGCTGGTGCATTCCGTCGATGGCACTGAACAACAAGTCACCGTCACCATTAACGGTACTGA
>NZ_LKTL01000128.1:0-248 GCF_001401775.1 Shewanella sp. P1-14-1
AAAACGGGTGAATCATTAACTGACACATTGCTGGTGCATTCCGTCGATGGCACTGAACAACAAGTCACCGTCACCATTAACGGTACTGATGATAAATCCGTGATTGCGGGCGCTGCAACGGCCAGCCTCACCGAAGATAAAGATGTTCACTCGGGATTATTAAGGGTCGATGGTGCGTTGACCATTACTGATAGTGATAACGGCCAAGCACAATTTAACGCCGAATCGATTCAAGGCCAGTTTGGTAC
>NZ_LKTL01000129.1:0-244 GCF_001401775.1 Shewanella sp. P1-14-1
ATAATCTCCCTATAATGCGCATCCACTGACACGGCAACAGGCACTAGCCAACACTGAGTCAGCTTGATTTGAAGCGGTTTTAACCACCTTAAATCAACGGCGAAAAGAAGTTTGAAAAAACACTTGACGCTGACAACGGGAAGTGTAGAATACGCATCCCTGACCAACACGGTCAACGCTCTTTAACAATCAAACAAGTAAATCTGTGTGGACACTCACAGGTGTTGAGTTAATCGAAATTGCT
>NZ_LKTL01000130.1:0-242 GCF_001401775.1 Shewanella sp. P1-14-1
TGGGAAGTACATCTTGCTTGAAAGAGTCAGTAATACTGTTTAACGAATGAGATCTTTGCTCAAGCGCAAATCATCAGGGCGATAGCTAAAAGCTATTTAGGCAGCAAGCTAATCAAACGCCGAATGTAGAGCTGCTGTCAGATCCACTGTTGTTGTCGGATTACTATTGCTTGACAAAGGGGAGTCCATGTAGCTTTGCTAAGGGGCAATTGACTGTTGGCTATACTTGCGCGAAGCGCCAA
>NZ_LKTL01000131.1:0-239 GCF_001401775.1 Shewanella sp. P1-14-1
ATGTTGGCGGAGCGGACGGGACTCGAACCCGCGACCCCCGGCGTGACAGGCCGGTATTCTAACCAACTGAACTACCGCTCCTTTAGCAAGATGCTTACGCGTAATGCTAAATGCTTTTTAAGTCGCTAACTTGTCAAAGTTAGTAGACTTGCTTTATCGTGATAAAGCTACTCTTTCGAGTAAATTAGGCGCTTGGCGATGACCTACTTTCACATGGGGAGACCCCACACTATCATCGG
>NZ_LKTL01000132.1:0-239 GCF_001401775.1 Shewanella sp. P1-14-1
ATGTTGGCGGAGCGGACGGGACTCGAACCCGCGACCCCCGGCGTGACAGGCCGGTATTCTAACCAACTGAACTACCGCTCCTTTAGCAAAATGCTTACGCGTAATGCTAAATGCTTTTTAAGTCGCTAACTTGTCAAGGTTAGTAGACTCGCTTTATCGTGATAAAGCTACTCTTTCGAGTAAATTAGGCGCTTGGCGATGACCTACTTTCACATGGGGAGACCCCACACTATCATCGG
>NZ_LKTL01000133.1:0-233 GCF_001401775.1 Shewanella sp. P1-14-1
TTGATGAGCTGGTAGAGCTTACGTGTCCCCAATCTTGGCATAAACTGGCGCCAATACTTCACCATAGACATAACGGGTTTAAGCCTTTCAGTTCTTGTTTCAGCACGTTGTTTCCATTGGTAAATCGCTTGTCTTGATAAATTGAATTGCCGACTCGCTGCCGCTAGCTTTACCGTGCCTTTTTCTTTGGCAATCCAGAGCGTTCGGCTAAGTACTTTTTTTCTAAATCGATA
>NZ_LKTL01000134.1:0-233 GCF_001401775.1 Shewanella sp. P1-14-1
TTGATGAGCTGGTAGAGCTTACGTGTCCCCAATCTTGGCATAAACTGGCGCCAATACTTCACCATAGACATAACGGGTTTAAGCCTTTCGGTTCTTGTTTCAGCACGTTGTTTCCACTGGTAAATCGCTTGTCTTGATAAATTAAATTGCCGACTCGCTGCCGCTAGCTTTACCGTGCCTTTTTCTTTGGCAATCCAGAGCGTTCGGCTAAGTACTTTTTTTCTAAATCGATA
>NZ_LKTL01000135.1:0-230 GCF_001401775.1 Shewanella sp. P1-14-1
TCCTGACTAGTACCAGTGATGTCACCGTTATTATCGCCATCGATGACTAAATCGACGGTGATGTTACTTGAAAGGGCATCAAGGTTTTCTGTGTCGTTGGCAGATAAATCGTTACCGTTGCTGTCGGTTGCAGTTGCAACAACTGTGATGTCGCCATCCACAAGCGTTGATAGGTCAACATTATCAACAGAGTAAGTGCCATCAGCATTAACGGCTACATCGGTGATGGT
>NZ_LKTL01000136.1:0-224 GCF_001401775.1 Shewanella sp. P1-14-1
CCAGTGATGTCACCGTTATTATCGCCATCGATGACTAAATCGACGGTGATGTTACTTGAAAGGGCATCAAGGTTTTCAGTGTCGTTGGCAGACAGGTCGTTACCGTTGCTGTCAGTTGCAGTTGCCACCACTGTGATGTCGCCATCCACAAGTGTAGATAGGTCAACATTATCGACAGAGTAAGTACCGTCCGCGTTTACTGCCACATCTGTGATGGTAATTGC
>NZ_LKTL01000137.1:0-222 GCF_001401775.1 Shewanella sp. P1-14-1
CAGTAATACGATTTGTAATTAATACAACGACAGACATCATCGTATTAAATACTATCAGCTTTCCAAATTGTTAAAGAACAATGCTAACCGGCTGGCGGCGCATTTCGCTCAACTCCATAAAGGAGTAACAAGCAATCTGTGTGAACACTCAACAAACATTAAGTTAGTCGTATAGGTAAGGAGGTGATCCAGCCCCAGGTTCCCCTAGGGCTACCTTGTTAC
>NZ_LKTL01000138.1:0-221 GCF_001401775.1 Shewanella sp. P1-14-1
AGTGGTATCCCCTAGGGGATTCGAACCCCTGTTACCGCCGTGAAAGGGCGGTGTCCTAGGCCTCTAGACGAAGGGGACCCGGACATATTGTTTTACTTCCAATATAACGAAGACCTATAAGTAACACTTTAGAAGGCTATTAAAGTGAAACCGCCGTGCTCTTGTAATAACAGCGCGGTGTCCTAGGCTCTCTCTTCTTTAATCGAAGGGGACCCGGACTG
>NZ_LKTL01000139.1:0-219 GCF_001401775.1 Shewanella sp. P1-14-1
AGCCAAATTAGTTTTTAGCATTCATGGTGTTGATGAATGCGGTAAAGCTAAACTAAAGCAAACAGTTAAAAGAAACAAGCTGTTAGAGACAATCGCTAACATTCCACCTTGTATTATCGGGATGGAAGCTTGTTCTGGTGCTCACTACTGGGCAAGGGAATTTACAAAATACGGCCACGACGTACGTATCATGGCATCTAAGTTTGTTATTCCTTACCG
>NZ_LKTL01000140.1:0-218 GCF_001401775.1 Shewanella sp. P1-14-1
GACCTGTCTGCCAACGACACTGAAAACCTTGATGCTGTTGATGCTGAGCTAACAGTAGACTTAGTGATTGATGCATCGAACCAAGGCGACATCACTGGTACTAGCCAGGATATTCCAGCAGGCGGTACGGTCACTCTGGTTATCACCGATATTGCTGGCACTGCAATTACCATCACTGATGTGGCAGTAAACGCGGACGGTACTTACTCTGTCGATAA
>NZ_LKTL01000141.1:0-217 GCF_001401775.1 Shewanella sp. P1-14-1
ATTGAACCTTTTGTTAAACCGCTACTCTGAGTAAGTGTAGCGAGTTGATAATGGTTAAGTGGATTCTTACTTACCGACTATCTCAAGTTTGATTAGCCCTTCATCACGGCAACATTAAATGATCGCTAACCGAATTAGTTTAAGACTGTTTCATTGTTCATCATCATCCCCCTTATTTGGGAACCTGTTAATCCGCTAGCGTATGATTAACTTATGT
>NZ_LKTL01000142.1:0-215 GCF_001401775.1 Shewanella sp. P1-14-1
GTTGCCACGACTGTGATGTCGCCATCCACAAGCGTTGATAGGTCAACATTATCAACAGAGTAAGTGCCATCAGCATTAACGGCTACATCTGTGATGGTAATTGCTGTGCCAGCAATATCGGTGATAACCAGAGTGACCGTACCACCCGCTGGAATATCTTGTGATGTACCAGTGATATCGCCTTGGTTCGATGCATCAATCACTAAGTCTACAGT
>NZ_LKTL01000143.1:0-212 GCF_001401775.1 Shewanella sp. P1-14-1
GGGATCAGGTGGTACCACAATGCTATTGTCACCAAGCAAATTCGCTGTTAATCGCTTATCGCAATTAACTAAATTCGGAAAGCTGTTTGAGTTTTCTACTTTATTAAGCGCTTTATATTCTTTACTAAGTCTTACCTTCAACAGTAAGTAATAAATCTAGTTACCATCAACTCAGATAAAACTCATCTGGGTTGTATGGTTAAGCCTCACGA
>NZ_LKTL01000144.1:0-211 GCF_001401775.1 Shewanella sp. P1-14-1
TGGTACCCGAGGCCAGACTTGAACTGGCACGCCTATTAAGCGAGGGATTTTAAATCCCTTGTGTCTACCGATTCCACCACTCGGGCAAAAGTGTTGTTTTAACTGTATCTAAATCAATACAATTAAACAAAATTTGTGGAGGCGCGACCCGGAGTCGAACCGAGGTCGACGGATTTGCAATCCGCAGCATAGCCATTCTGCCATCGCGCCG
>NZ_LKTL01000145.1:0-210 GCF_001401775.1 Shewanella sp. P1-14-1
AGCAATCAAGATAATGGAGCGTAGCGACATTGCAGCGTAGCTGCTCAAACGTCTTCTACGTATCGAGTGATTGAGTTCGCTGCGCTCACAATGCTGCGCATCATTACGCCTATTGGAATGCATCAAGCAATCAAGATAATGGAGCGTAGCGACATTGCAGCGTAGCTGCTCAAACGTCTTCTACGTATCGAGTGATTGAGTTCGCTGCGC
>NZ_LKTL01000146.1:0-202 GCF_001401775.1 Shewanella sp. P1-14-1
CCTACTTTCACATGGGCATATCGTCCACACTGTCTTTCGCTGTACTAAATTTTGACTAACTATGTACGAAAAAAGCCCTGACTATTAAGTCAGGGCTTTCTCGACTCTCTTAAAAGAGAAATTAGGCGCTTGGCGATGACCTACTTTCACATGGGGAGACCCCACACTATCATCGGCGCGATTGCGTTTCACTACTGAGTTC
>NZ_LKTL01000147.1:0-201 GCF_001401775.1 Shewanella sp. P1-14-1
TAAAGGCACCTAACAAAAACAATCAGGCGACCTATTTGAGCTTGCTCCTATGGTCGCAAACACAAATAGGCGCCTGTTGTTGGCGTTAGCTAGGTAGTAATGGAACTTCGACAATTAATTGAGTCTATTGAGAACTACAATGATGAAGGCATAATTTTTGCCGAGTTGATTGAGGGGAGTTACCTAGCTTCTTCAGATGCT
>NZ_LKTL01000148.1:0-201 GCF_001401775.1 Shewanella sp. P1-14-1
TTTGTTTGACTGCATGTAAATGGGGCTATAGCTCAGCTGGGAGAGCGCCTGCCTTGCACGCAGGAGGTCTGCGGTTCGATCCCGCATAGCTCCACCATTTACTTGTTCATGGATAGAGACGCCAAAGATAAAACGACAGTTTTATCTTTGGCTTTTTTAAGCCCGCTCTTTAACAATTTGGAAAGCTGATAGTATTTAATA
>NZ_LKTL01000149.1:0-200 GCF_001401775.1 Shewanella sp. P1-14-1
CAATTTCGATTAACTCAACACCTGTGAGTGTCCACACAGATTTACTTGTTTGATTGTTAAAGAGCGTGATATCAATTTTTCAGATATCGCCGTAAGACGCTAGGTCGTTGGCTTGAGGAGGCGTATTCTACACTTCCCGTTGTTGGCGTCAAGCGTTTTTTAAACTAATTTAAAAACTCTTTTCTGCCCGTTAATTAGTA
>NZ_LKTL01000150.1:0-200 GCF_001401775.1 Shewanella sp. P1-14-1
ACATTATGCAGACTCGGAAGAATCTACATCCTGTTTGTTACATATTGCTATGAACACTCATCGTTACATTGATAATAATTTTGATTGCTACATTCTTTACAAGAAAGAAGCCAGCAATTTCGATTAACTCAACACCTGTGAGTGTCCACACAGATTACTTGATAAATTGTTAAAGAGCGTTAGCGCATCTCGGTAAGCCC